>CAYWFP010000050.1:0-29242 GCA_964457365.1 uncultured Planctomycetaceae bacterium | reverse complement strand
AATGATAGAAGAGCGCCGCCCACATCTGGTGCTGGCCGACCTCGGTGGTGATGATGGTCTTGCGCCGCTTGGTCAGGGCGTTCAGTTCCTCGATGACGTACTGCGGCTTGAGGCCGTCCGCGCCGTATTTGAGCGGAAAGTCCTTCTTCCACTTGGCGATCTGCTCCATCCAGGGCTTGCGGGTCTTCTTCTTCATCAGCGGCAGCAACTCCGCGAGGATGGTCTTCGCGTCGCCGACGGCCGGGACGTGGACGCGGATGTTCTTGCTGACCGAGGTCGGGTCGATGTCGATGTGGATGACCTTGGCCTCGGGCGCGAAGGCCGAGAGCTTGCCGGTGATGCGGTCGTCGAAGCGCGCGCCGACGGCGATCAGCAGGTCGCAGTGGGTCACCGCGTAGTTGGCGTAGACCGTCCCGTGCATGCCGAGCATCTGGAGCGAGAGTTCGTGGTCGCTCGGGAAGGCGCCCAGGCCCATCAGCGTGGTGGTGACCGGCAGGTTGGCCTTCTCGGCCACCTTGCGCAGGATCTCGTGCGCGCCGCTGCTGATGATGCCGCCGCCGACGTAGAGGACGGGGCGTTCGGCTTCGTTGATCATCTCGGCCGCGCGCTTGATCTGCCGCGGGTTGCCGTCGTAGCGGGGCTTGTAGCCGCGGATGTCGACCTTCTTCGGCAGCGGGGTCTGGATGTCGGCGAGCTGGACGTTCACCGGCAGGTCGACCACGACGGGGCCGGGGCGGCCGGTGGTGGCGATATGGAACGCCTCCTTGAGGATGACCGGCAGCTCTTCTGGGTCTTTCACGAGGTAGTTGTGCTTGCTGATCGAGCGGGTGATGCCGGTGAGGTCGACCTCCTGGAACGCGTCGCAGCCGATGAGGTCGGTCTTGACCTGCCCGGTGAAGGCCACCAGCGGGATCGAGTCCATGTAGGCCGTGGCGATGCCGGTGACGAGGTTCGTCGCGCCGGGGCCGCTGGTGGCCAGGGCCACGCCGCACTTGCCGGTGGCGCGGGCGTAGCCGTCGGCGGCGTGACAGCCGGCCTGTTCGTGACGCGGCAGGTAGATCTTGATGTCCGTGGCGTCGAGCAGCTCGTCGAAGAGCGGGATCAGCGCTCCCCCCGGATACCCGAAGATGGTGTCCACCTTCTCGCTGCGCAACGCCTCGACGAAGAGCTTGGTGCCTTTCATGTGTCGTCTCCAGCCCGTGGGGCGTCAAGTCCGATCAGATACATTTACAGAATTCCCCGAAAAAGCGCAACCGTCGTTTCCCCATGGCCAATAAGAACGCCCCGAACCTGCAGGCCCGGGGCGTGATATTTCTTCACCTGTCCCCGTGCCTATGTGGAGCCTCGTACGAGTACTACCGGCAGCAGCGGCAGGGCGCGGAGGAGGTCGGCAATCTGTCGGTAACGCGTGGACATCGGTTTCGCCTTTCAGCAGGCATTATGCTTTACGGCGCGCGTCTGTCAAGTCTTTAGTGGATTTTCATTGGCCACGGCGCGATTCCCAGCCGCCGGGCGCGCCCGATAAACGCGCCGCGCGCCCGATAAAAAAGCCTCAAGCGCGCGGGCGCGGATGGTCGAAATCACAAGTGCCGGTTGATCCTTGGCCGGGTCCGTATCCGACCGGAAGCGAAGGAGATGCATGTGACGATCGCGGCGACGAGTGCGCTTATCGGACAACTGTTTGCCCGTTCGACGATCGGCCAGACATACCAGGACGGTCGGCGCGATGGCGGCGGCGAGGAAGAAGCCCCCCCGCTGTTGCACGGCAGCGATATCGTCGAGTTGTCGGTCGAGGCGCCGCGCCCCGTCGAGGCGAACATGCTGCTCGAGGCGGAGGCCCTGGCGCGGAAGCTGGCGGCGAGGGAGGGCTTGAGCGGGGGCGAAGAAGAAAGCCTGCGCGAGGGGCGGGTCGTGGCGGCGATGGTCGTGCTCGCGGCGGTGGAGCGCAACCGCGGCGATTTGGACGCGCCCGTCAACTGGCCCGGCGGTCTCCCCGCGCCCAACAGGGAGGAACTCGCCGAGGCGTACCGCCGTGTGCGCCAGCGCCTGAGCGGCGTGCAGGAAACGCGCGAGGCGGAGAAGGCGCTGCGCCTGCGCGAGCAGATTGTCGAATATTTCCGCGAAGCGGACTTCGGCGCGCTCGCGGACGAAGTCGTCAATCCGCTGGCGGCAGCTTAATCCTTCCCGGTCAGCCGCTGCGCCAGGCGTACCGCCTGGACCGCGTCGGGTGCGTAGCCGTCGGCACCGATCTCGTCGGCGTAGGTCTGGTCCACCACCGCGCCCCCGACGAGAAATTTCAGCGATTTCAATTCCCGCTCCTGCGCGCGCTTGATGACGCTGCTCATCTCGCTCATCGTCGTGGTCATCAGCGCCGAGAGGCCGATCACGCTGACGTCCTCGCGCGCGGCGCGCTCGAGAATCGTCTCCGCGTCGACGTCCTTGCCCAGATCCACCACCTCGAAGCCGTAGTTGCGCAGCATCAGCGCGACGATGTTCTTGCCGATGTCGTGGATATCGCCCTCGACGGTGGCGAGGATGATCTTGGTCTTCTCCCGCCCGGCGGATGAACCGTCGTCGCGGACGAGCAGCGGTTCGAGATGCTCGAAGCCCCGGCGCATGGTGTCGGCGCTCATCATCAGTTGCGGCAGGAAGTATTCCTTCCTGTCGTAGAGCTCGCCGACGCGGGTGATGGCGGGGATGAGGCTGTCGTCGACGAGCGCCTTGGGTTCAAACCCGGCGGCGATGGCCTCGTCGATGCGCGTGGCGATGTTCTCCTCTTCGCCGTAAAGCACGCAGTCGTAGACGCGTTCGTCCGGGGTGCGCTCGGTCGGTTCGGCGCGGGCGGCGGAATCGCCGAAGTGGCCGATATAGCGCTTGAGCTTCGGGTCGCGCCCGGCGAGCGCGTCGGCGGCGAGCTTGGTCGCCAGCGTCGACGCCTCGCACGGGTTGGCCAGCGCGCAGGTGAGGCCGCGGGCCACGGCCATGGCCATCAGCGTCACGTTGACGGTCTGCCGCTGCGGCAGGCCGAAGCTGACGTTGGAGAGGCCGCCGACGGTGTTGACGCCCAGTTCGCGCGCGCACCACTCGATCAGGCCCAGCGTCAGCGCCACCGCGTTCTCGTCGGAGCTGACCGTCATCACCAGGCCGTCGACGACCAGGTCCGGGAGGCGGTAGCCGCAGGCCGCCGCGGCGTCGACGAGTCGGCGGACGATTTCCTTCCGCCCCGCGAGCGTCTCGGGGATGCCTTCGTCGGTGAGCGGCAGCAGGATCAGCATGGCGCCGTACTTGGCCGCGACCGGCAGCATCTTCTCGATGCGTTCGCGCTCGGCCGAGACCGAGTTGACCAGCGCGCGCCCCGGATAGACCCGCAGCGCCGCTTCCATCACCGCCGGGTCGGTCGTGTCGATGCAGAGCGGGACGGGGACGATCTGCGAGAGCAGCTTGACGGCCTTGCGCATCATGTCCCGCTCGTCGATGCCGGCCATGCCCATGTTCACGTCCAGCAGGGCCGCGCCGCCGCGGTGTTGATCGAACGCGTACTGGCGCACCATGTCGAGGCGGCCTTCCTTCAGTTCGTCCTTGAGCGCCTGCTTGCCGGTGGGATTGATCCGCTCGCCGATGACCGCCAGCGGTTCGTCGCCGCCGAGGAAGACCGTGCGCGTGGAAGAACTGACGGCGCTGACGGCTTCGCGCACCGGCGGGCGCGGCGTGCAGGCGCGGGCGCGCTCGCTCGCGAGGCGGATATGCGCGGCGGTGGTGCCGCAGCAGCCGCCGACGATGTTGACTCCGGTGTCGACGAACTGCGGGACGAAGGCGGCGAAGCTCTCGGCGTCCATGTCGAAGACGGTCCTGCCCTCGACCAGCCGCGGCTGGCCGGCGTTGGGTTTGGCCACCAGCGGCACCGTGGCGTGGGGCTTCATGGTGCGGAGGATCTCGATCATGCCGTCGGGGCCGGTCGAGCAGTTGCAGCCGACGGCGTCGGCGCCGAGCGCCTGGAGCGTGATCAGCGCGGTCACCGCGTCGGTGCCCGTCAGCATCCGGCCGTCGTCGCCGTAGGTGAAGGTGACGATGACCGGCAGGTCGGAGAGTTCGCGTATCGCGATCGACGCCGCGCGCGCCTCCTGGATATCCATCATCGTCTCGATGGCAAAGCCGTCGACGCCCCCTTCGAGCAGGCCTCGGATCTGCCGCCGGTAGCCGGCGACGATCTCGTCGAACGGCGTATCGCCGAACGGCTCGGCGAAGACGCCCGTCGGCGCCAGGTCGCCGAAGATCAGCGCCTCCGGCGCGGCTGCGCGGGACAGTCCGGCCAGGTCGCGATTGATGCGTTCGGTCTCGTCGTCGGCGTCGAACTCGGCGAGCTTGAGCGGGTTGCCGCCGAAGGTGCAGGTATAGACGATGTCGCTGCCGGCCTCGACGTAATCGCGCTGCATTGCCCGCAAGATATCGGGATGCGCGCGCACCCAGAGTTCAGGGCAGACGCCGGCGGGCATGCCGCGGGCGCTCAGTTCCGTGCCGGTGGCGCCGTCGAGCAGCACGACGCCTGCTTCGGTGCGTTGGCGAAACGCGTGTCGGTTCACAGCCATCCTTTTCCATCTCGGGCGCAAAACGACCAGCATATACGGAATCGGCGAAGAGCGCAAGTCGGCACCGTGCGCGGCTCAGGCCGGTTCGCCGGCAACGCCGATGCCGCAGATGCCGCAGACGGATTTTTCGGGGATCAATTGGTACCGCAGGCTCAGCTCCAGGCCGAGGCGGTCCAACCGTAAGCGCTCGTACAGGATCTGCTGGTTCTCCAGGCCCAGATCCCCGTAGCCGGGCGAGTAGCGCTGCGCGGTCAGCGTCTCGCCGGTGCGTGGAAGCTGGCGGGCGACGTAGGCGTTGATCCACCCCAGCGCCGCGTCGGCCGTCTCGCTCGCCACCGCGTCGAAGACCAGCGCGCGCATGCCCTTGGCCTCGTCCACCTCGTGACCGATGGCGTCGACGATCTGGGCTCCGGCAGTGGCGGCCATGAGCAGAACCGCGTGGCTGCGCTGCAAAAGCGTCGCCAGCGAGCGACTGGCAAATACCTCGCCGGTCTCCAGCATGACCGTTTCCTCCGTGCGCGCGTCGATCGGCACGCGCGTCCACGCGCCTTGCGGCCGGCAGAGGGAGAAACCGCCGCGGATGGCCGCCTCGAGCAGCGTCTGCTGATGCGGCGAGAGCCTGGTGAGGTGGCGGTTGTACCCCAGCCGCGAGAGAATGCGCTTCTCCGGCAGGGGTACGGGAATCGTATTGAAGGTCTCGATCTTCGGCATACGCGTATCCGGCGTTCTGTTTCCCGCCATTATGAATATGAGGCTGCGCGAAGCAACAATGCGTTATCGGGCTTGGCGCCCGGGCGGGGACCGCCTACGAGATATCGTACCATGCGCGCGCGCGCCTCCATCTTTTCCGGAAAGTGCTATATGAACAGCAGTTACACGGTTTCCACGCCGATAGTCTAAAAGAATTCGACCGGAAGAAGCAAGTTATACGATAGCGATTGACGCCTCGAGACCAGGAGTGCCTGTCGATGGAACGACGCGAATTTCTGACCTGGAGCGGCGGCATGCTGATGCTCGGCGCGCTCGCCGGATGTGGCGCCGGCAAGGTTGCCGGACTGGCGCCGGGAGACGACGGGATCCACCTGTCGTTCGTTCCGGAGAGGCGCATCGGCAAGACACCGGACGCCTTTCGCCGGCCGGCCGGCCCGAGTACGCAGGCACCCGGCGCGCGCGCCGAACCGCTGGCGGCGATTTCGCGCACCTGCTGGGGCGCGGACGCCCCCATTGCCTCACGCTTGCGGCGCATGAACGGAATCGAACGGATCACCATTCACCACGAGGGGGCGCCCAAAGGCAACTGGGAGACATCCCCCGCGCTTGTCAGCCGACGCTTGCGCCGCATCCAGCAGGAGCACCGTCAGCGCATGCATGCCGCGGATATCGGCTATCATTTCATCGTCGACCGCAGCGGCCGCGTCTGGCAGGGGCGTGGGCTCGATTACCAGGGCGCGCACGTCAAGCACAAGAATCCGCACAACATCGGGATCATGTGTCTGGGGAACTTCGAGATGCAACAGCCCGCGCGCGGGCAGGTCCAGTCGCTCGAGACGCTCGTGCAGATGCTGCTGCACGGGTACGACATTCCCGCCAAGCAACTCTGCGCCCACCGCGAACTCGGCGCCACCGCCTGCCCGGGAAAGTACATGATGCCGCATATCCGGTTCATGCGCAGCCGCTTCGCCGTGGCGTAGACGATTCTCGCGCCCCGCTTGCACGCCCACGCCGCGTCGGCTAGAATTCTCGTCCGATTCGGAATCGGGGACGATGTATGCTGTCGCGTCGACCGTTCTTCACCTTCGCTTGCGCCTATGCCGGCGGGATCGCGCTGGGTTCGTATACGGAAAGCGGCATTGCCGGACCGCTCATGGCCATCGCGTTCGCCGGCTTCGTGTTCGCCTTCGCCTGGCGTCGGCGCGGCCTTCCCGACGCCGCCGCTGCGCCGTTGGCGGTATCTCCGATGCCGCATGCGCGGATCGGCGCCGAGCCGCTCGTGTTGCTGCTGGCGGCGCTGCTCGCGGCCACCGGCTGGTGGTCGTACCGGGCGCGGCGCAGGCATCTGCGGCAGGCGGCCGCGATACTGCCCGCACGCGAGACGTTCGACGTCACGATCCGGGTGAAACAACCGCCGGAGCGCGTGCTGGCCGGTGACGCGGACGGCTTCTGGCGCTGCACCGGCGCGGTGGTCCGCATCGGCGGCGGGGACTGCCCGCCGGTGCCGGTGCTCGTCTACGGCCGCGGCACGCGCGCCATGCGCCGCGGCGACCGGTTGCGCGGAGAAGCCCGCCGGCTGCCGGCGACGCGGGCGGCGTTCCGGGGCGGCTTCTCCTACCGCGAATATCTCGACGAGCGGCAACTGGCCGCGCGGGTGCGCTTGGCGGAGTATACCGTCGAAGCGCAACCTTCCCGGTCGCCGCTGCGCTGGAGCGACCGGTTGCGCGCGGGGGCGGTGCGCAACACGCTGCGGCTTCTGCCCGGGGAAGGCGGGGCGTTCCTGGCCGCGGCGATGTTCGGTTACCGGCGGGACCTGGAGCCCGAGCAGCGCGCGGAGTTCCGCCGCGCGGGGATCGCCCACGTCATGGCCATCAGCGGCCTGCATGTCGGCCTCGTGGTGGGGCTTTCGTGGTGGCTCCTCTCGTGGTTCGTCTGGCGCCGGCGCCACTTGGCGGCGGTCTGCATCGGCATCTGCCTGGCCTACCTGGCGCTCTCGGGCTGCCGCACCGCGGCCCTGCGCGCGGCCATCATGGCCACGGTCTACCTCGGCGGCTTCGTGCTCGCGCGCCGCAGCGACATCGTCAACTCGCTCGGCGCCGCGGCGCTGATCCTGCTGGCGATCAACCCGTTCAGCCTCTTCGGCCTTGGCTTTCGGCTCAGCTTCGTCGCCGTGCTCTTCATCTCGCGCATCGCCGCCGAGGGCGAACGGCTGCTGCCGACGATACGTCACCCCAGCACATCCGCAGCGACGCGGTGGTCCACGTGGTGGCGCCGCGTAGCCGCCGGCGGTGTCGGGCTGGGCATGATCAGCGCCGCCGGCTGGCTGGGGGTGATGCCGCTGACGGCGCTGGCGTACCAGGAGGTCGCGCCGCTGGGATTGATCACGAACATCCTGGCGCTGCCGCTGATGTCGCTGGTCCTGGCCGGCGGAATCGCCCTGCAACTGGGCGCGTTTCTGCCGCAGACGCTGGCGCTGCCGGTCGCGTGGGTGGCGGTCTCGCCGACCCGCGTGATGCTGCACCTGGCGTCGTGGGGCGCGGTCCTTCCGGGCGGGGGCATGGCGGTCTATCCGCCGCCGGCGTGGCTGGTCGGGAGCTATTACGTCGCTTTCGGCCTTCTGTTTCTGCGCCCGGCGCTCAAGGCGCCGCTCCAGCGACGTCGGCTGACGCGGGCGATGACGCTCCTGCTGGTCCTCATCGGCCTGGCCATGTTCTATGCCATGCGCGCTTCGTCTCCGCCGCGGGCGTCAATCACGCTGCTTCCCGCGCGTGGCGAGGAGATCGCGATTCTCGAGAACGACGCCGGACGGATCGCTGTTATCGGCCCGCTCGAGCGCGGCGGCGCCGACGTGGCCAAGTATCTGCGCCGGCACGACCGCGACCGCGTCGACTGCGTGATCCAGACGCGCGGTGATACCGAACTGCGCCGCCTGCGGGATGCCGTTCAAGTCGACCGCATCGTGTCGATGGATCCGGAGCGCGCGCCGGAGGAGACGGACGCCTACCGCTGGCGCGACCTCCCCGGGGTGGACGGGGCGTCGTGGTATCTCTCGCGCGACAGCGACGGCCGCGTGGTCTGGCTGGCGTTCCGCTGCGCGGGAATGAGTTGCCTGGTCACGCGCTGGTGCTGGCGCGGGCAGTTCGAGTACCGTATGGAGAAGAGCGGCAACGGCGCCGACGCACCGCTGGCGCTTCTGCGCATCCGCAAGGCCGGGGACGAACGCGCCGCGGCGAAGACGTTGAGCGCGCCGTGGGTCTTCCTGGGGCATGCCGTGCCGGAGACAGGCAACGTGCGCGGCTACGAACGCGATCGGTATGGCGCGCTGCGATTGACCCGTATCAATGGCTTGACGCGACTCAGGGCCTACGACGGCGAGGATTGGCTTGCGCTGCCGCGGTTGAATCGGCATGATAATGATGACCCCGATCCCCTTCGAGGCACACCATGACCGAACTGCTTTCGCTGTACCGTACCATGCTGCGCATCCGGCGTTTCGAGGAGGCCGTGCTCGCGGGCTTCAAGGCCGGCAAGCTGCGCGGAACCGCGCATGTCTGCATCGGCCAGGAAGCCGTCGCCGCCGGCGCCTGCGCGGCCCTCGCGCCGGCCGACACCGTGGTCAGCAACCATCGCGGCCACGGCCACCTGATCGCGCGCGGGGGGGGCCTGAAGCGGATCATGGCCGAGTTGTACGGTATGCGCACGGGGTACGCTCTCGGACGGGGCGGCTCGCAGCACATGGCCGCACTCGAGATCGGTTTCCTCGGCTCCAACGGCATCACCGGCGGCGGGCTTCCCGTCGCTGTCGGGTCGGGACTGGCGCACCAACTCGGCGAGACCGGCGGCGTCTGCCTGGCGTTCTTCGGCGATGGCGCGAGCGCGCAGGGCACGTTTCACGAGTCTTTGAATCTCGCCGCGCTCTGGCGGTTGCCGGTGATCTTCCTCTGCGAGAACAACCAGTATGCCATGAGTACGCCGCTCAAGGGCCACACCTCCACCGCGACTATCGCCGAGCGCGCCATCGGCTACGGCATCCCGCGCCACCTCGTCAACGGCAACGATCCGCAGGCAGTGGAGACCGTCGTACGCCAAGCGCGTGAGAACGCCTTGGCCGAGAAGACGCCGGTCTTCGTCGAAGCGGTGACCTATCGCCTGACCGGGCACAGCCGCTCCGATCCGTGCGCCTATCGCACCAAAGAGGAGGAGGCGTGCTGGTTCGAGCAGGAACCGATCCGCATCAGCGGCGATATCCTGCGCGTCGAGGAAGGCGCCGAGGTCATGGACGCGCTCGAGAAAGGCGTGGCCGAGGAGATCGACCTGGCGGTGCAGGCGGCCGAGGCCGACACGCCGCTGCCGGCGCATGAAGTGGAGAGATTCCTTTTCCCGCAGGCGAACGCGGCAACCATCCCGCCGGCGTCCGAGGAGGCCGCGGCCGGTGAAGTCACCTATGCCGAGGCGCTCACCCAGGCGCTGGCGCGGGCGTTGCGGGACCCGCGGGTGCTTCTGCTGGGCGAGGACATCGCCGAGTTCGGCGGGGCGTTCCGCGTGACGAAGGACTTAGCGGAGCGTTTCGGCGCGGAGCGCGTGCGCAACTGCCCGATCAGCGAGAACACGCTTGTCGGCGCCGGCGTCGGCGCGGCGGTCTGCGGCTGGCGGCCGGTGGTCGAGATCATGTTCATGGATTTCCTGCTGCTGGCGCTGGACCAGCTCGGCAATCACGCGGCCAAGTACGGCTGGATCTACGGCGGGCAGGGTAGCGTCCCGCTGACGGTGCGCACGCCCGCCGGCGGCCGGCGCGGCTACGGCGCGACGCATTCGCAATGCTTCGAATCGATCCTGATGAGCCTGCCGGGGCTGAAGGTCTATGCGCCGGCGACGGTGCAGGACGCGTACGTCCTGGCGCTGGCGGCGGTCTTCGACGACGCGCCGGCGGTGCTGGTCGAGCACAAGCTGCTCTACGGCACTAAGGGCCTGCTGGATCCGGCCGCAATGGTGCTGCCGCCCGGCAAGGCCCGCATCGCCCGCGCGGGAAAAGATCTGACCATCGTCACGTATTCGCACATGCTGCTGCTGGCGTTGCGGGCGGCCGAGGTGCTCGCCGACCACGGCATCGAGGCCGAGGTGATCGACCTGCGCACGCTGAATCCGCTGGATATGGAAACGGTGCGCGAGAGTTGCTGCCGGACGCAGCGGGCGCTGATCGCCGAAGAAGGTTATATCAGCGGCGGCGTCGGGGCGGAACTGGCCGCGCGCATCCAGGAAGACTGCTTCGGCTACCTCGACGCGCCGGTGCTGCGCGTGGCCGCGCGCGACTGCCCGGTGCCGACGGCGGAGAGCCTCGAGCGCGTGGTCCTGCCGCAGGCGGGGGACATCGTCAAGGCGGCGCGGAAGCTGCTGGGGTGAGGAGCGTGAACACCGGCGGCTCTTCTTTCTCGGTGCTCTCACCCGCTGATCCTGCCCGGTTTTTCTTGCCAATTCCCTACCCGAAACCTACCATATACGATGCCGGTTGAAGGGATCGACGCCGTACGGGACATACATCACCAGGGGAGGGAGTCATGGCTTCACAGCGGTGCTATCTCGCGTTCGATCTGGGCGCCGAGAGCGGGCGCGCCATCGCCGGAACGTTTGAAGAGGGGCGGATGAAGCTCGACGTGCTGCATCGCTTTCCCAACGGCCCGGTGCAGGTGGGCGAGACGCTGCACTGGGATGTGCTGAACCTGCACGCGCAGATCAAGAACGGCCTCGCCGCCTGCGTGGCCAAGTACGGCAAGGACATCGCCTCAATGGGCACGGATTCGTGGGGCGTGGACTTCGGACTTCTCGACCGCGACGCGCGGCTGATCGGCAACCCCGTCCACTACCGCGACAGCCGCACCGACGGCATGCCCGAGGCGCTCTTCAAGATCGTGCCGCGCAAGACCGTCTTCCAGCGCACCGGCATACAGATTATGCAGATCAATACGCTCTACCAGCTTTTCAGCATGGTCAGGGCCAACAGCCCGCTGCTGGAGATCGCCGAGACCTTCCTGCCGATGGCGGACCTGCAGAACTTCTTCCTCACCGGCGAGAAGGTGGCCGAGTTTACCCTGGCGACGACGTCGCAGATGTACGATCCGAACCTGAGCGACTGGTCGCACGAGACGCTCGAGGCGGTAGGCATCCCCGCGCGGCTCTGTCCGGATGTCGTCGCGCCCGGCTCCATCGTCGGGGAGCTTCGCGACCGGATCGCCGAGGAGAACGGTTTGCGCTCGGTGCCGGTGATCGCCCCGGCCTCGCACGACACGGCCGCGGCGGTGGCGGCGGTGCCGGCCAGCGGCGACGACTGGCTCTTCTGCTCGAGCGGAACGTGGAGCCTCCTCGGGGCGGAGCTGAACGAGCCGATGATCGACGAAAGGACCGCGCAGCTCAACTTCACCAACGAGGGCGGCGTCGACGGAACGTACCGTTTCCTCAAGAATCTCGCGGGCCTCTGGATCGTGCAGGAGTGCAAGCGCCACTGGGAGCGCGAGGGCGCGTGCCACGACTACGCCGAGTTGACCAGGCTGGCCGAGGACGCCGCGCCGTTCAAGGCCATGATCAACCCCGGCGCCGAGGAGTTTCTCGCTCCCGGAGGCATGCCCGCGCGGGTCGTGGAGGCCTGCACGCGCGGCGGCTTCCCCGCTCCGCAGACCAAGGGCGAGATCGTGCGCACCGCGCTCGAGAGCCTGGCGCTGATCTACCGCGAGACCATCGAGAGCGTCGAGGAGGTGACCGGGAAGCGCTTCGGCGTACTGCATATCGTCGGCGGCGGCACGCAGAACACGCTGCTGAACCAGTTCGTCGCCAACGCCACCGGTCGCGTGGTCAAGACCGGCCCGGTCGAGGCGACCGCCTTCGGCAACTGCCTGATGCAGGCGATCGCGCTCGGCGATATCGGTTCCCTGGTCGAGGCGCGCGAGATCGTGCGCAACTCCGTCGAAGTGACGACGCACGAGCCCGGCGGCGACCGCGCCCGGTGGGAGGACGCGTACGCGCGTTTCCAGGCAAGCGCCTGAGAAAGGCCTGCCCTGGCGGGATGATGCGGGTGCCGGTATTCGCGCATGCGGAGTCGGCACCGCGACGCAGCGACTTTTTTACTGCCTAAGGAAACGACCCCATGACCGGGACGACCGCGAACGAGTTGCTGGAGAACGCCTGGCGCCGGGGCAAGGAGTTCCTGGGCGTGGAGGTGCCGGTCATCTGCGGCGGGATGACCTGGGTCAGCACGTCCGACCTGGTCAAGGCCGTCGCCGCCGCCGGCGCCTTCGGCGCGCTCGCGGGCGGGAACATGCCGCCGGAGATGTTCGCCGACGAGGTGGACGCCTGCCGCGCCGGGGTCGAGGGATCCTTCGCGGTCAACCTCGTCACCGTCGCCCCGAACTACGCCGCGCAACTGGATATCTTGCAGGGCAAGGACGTGCCGATCGTCGTCTTCGCCGGCGGTTTTCCCAACCGCAAGGACATCGCCGCGATGAAGGACGGCGGCAAGAAGGTGATGTGCTTCGCCGCCACCGAGGCGATGGCCAGACGCACGCTCAAGTACGGCGCCGACGCGCTGATTATCGAGGGCATGGAGGCCGGCGGGCATATCGGCCACGTGACGCTCATGGTGCTGCTGCAGGAGATCCTCTTCCGGATGGATCCGAATGTCCCTGTCTTCGCCGCCGGCGGCATCGCCACGGGGAGGATGGTGGCGCACCTTTTGCTGATGGGCGCGGCCGGGGTGCAGATGGGCACGCGGTTCGTGCTGAGCGAGGAGTGCGCGGCGCACCCGGAGTTCAAGCAGGCCTTTCTGAAAGCCCAGTCGCGGCACGCGGTGCAGACGCCGATGCTGGACCAGCGCGTCCAGGTCGCGCCGGTAAGAGCCCTGCAGAATCAGGGAATGGAGGAATTCTCCCGGCTGCAGATCGAACTGATCGCCAGTTTGGATCGGGAAGAGATTACTCGCGAAGAGGCGCTTCATCGGGTAGAATCGTTCTGGATGGGCGCGCTCAGGAACGCGGTCGTCGACGGCGACGTCGAGCGCGGTTCGCTGATGGCCGGCCAGAGCGTGGGGCTTTCTGCTAAGATCATGCCCGTCAAGGAGATCGTGGCGGAGATCGCGGCCGATGCCGCGGCGGAACTGGAGCGGGTGAGGCACTCGATTACGGAATGACGAACATGAACGAGACACGTATATCCGTCCTCATGCTCCTGCTGTTGCTCGCTTGCCTTCCCCGGAGCGCTGCCGGTGAAGAGGCCGCGACGGCTGAAAAGAAAACGCCCGATAGCGTAAGTGCAGCGCGCAAGCTTTTCTATGCCGGCGAGTACGAAAAGGCCCTCGCCGCGGCCGCGGCGTTGCCGGAGGAGCCGGCGGGCATTGCCCTGCGCGCGGAGATCCTGATCCAGACCGGGCGCGACCGTGAAGCCAACACGCTGCTCACCGCGGCGTTGAAGCAGCGCGCCGATCATCCGCTCCTGCTGGCGTTGCGCGGCGAGACCTGGCGCATCGTCGGCGCGTATGCCCAGGCCGAGGCGGACTGGACCCGCGCGACCAAGGATCTGCACCTGGAGCCGCAGCCGGGGCAGATGCGCGCGCTCTACGACCTTGCGCGTCTCTACAAGACTCTCGGCCGGCGCGACATGATGTACGAGGCCGCCTACTGGTTCTTCGACTTCTACGCCCAGGTGGAGAACGAGGACCTGACTGCGTCGCAGTGCCGCTATATCGGCGCCGCCGCGGCGCTGGCCGACGACTGCGAGAACGGCATCAAGGTCGCGGCCCTGGGGCAGAAGAAGGACAAGAACTACCTGCCGGCGTTGCTGGATGTCGCGGGGATGTTCCTGGTCAAGTACCAGTACGCCGACGCCCAGTCCGAGTACGGCGACGCGCTGAAGATGAATCCGCATCACCCCGAGGCGCTGACGGGGATGGCGGCGGTGGCGGCGCATCACCGCAACCTCGACGAGGTGATGGAGAAGTGCAACAAGGCGCTCGAGACCAACCCGCGTTACGTGTCGGCGCTGATGATGCTGGCCGAACTCGAGGTGGTCGACGAGAAGCTGGACAAGGCGCACGAGTATGTCGGCAAGGTGCTGACGATCAACCCCGACGAGCCGCAGGCGCTGCTGTTCAAGGCGTCCCTGGCCTGTCTGCAGGAGGACAAGGCGGCCCATGAGACCCTCTCGCGCCATCTCGCGCGCGTCTACAAACGCGGCGAACTCGACGAAGGCCAGACGCTGGCGGCGGTGAGCAGCATCGGCCTGGCCCGCCTGCAACTGGCCGTCTGCGACATGCTCGCGGGCAATTACCGCATCGACGACGCCCTTTCGTGGGCGCGCAAGGCCGCGAAGACCGATCCCGAGAACGCCACGGCCGTCGCCGGCTACGGCATTGCCCTGATGCGCCAGGGACAGGACGAGAAGGCCCTGCCGATCCTGCGCCAGGCGTTGCAGATGGATCCGTACAACGTCCGCGTCTACAACCTGGTGCAACTGGTCAAGCGCAACGAGCGGTACGCCGTCATCGAGACCGAGCACAGCCGGATCCGTCTCTTCGAGCGCGACGCGCCGGTGCTGCGCCCCTACATGACGCAATGGGCCGAAGAACACCTTTCTCGCGCCGAGTCCTACTACGGCTACGAGGTGCCCGGGACGGTGCAGTTGAACATGCTCAAGAGCCACGAGGACTTCGCCGCGCGCGTCACCGGCCTGCCACGCCTCGACGCCAACGGCGCCACCTTCGGCCGCTTCGTCGCCCTGGTCTCGCCGGCGGCGGCGATCCTGCGCAAATCCGCCGACAACTGGTCCTCGGTGATGCTGCACGAACTGGCGCACGTGGTCACCCTGCAGGGCTCGCGCTTCCGCATTCCACGCTGGCTGACCGAGGGCATGAGCGTGCATATCGAGGGTTGGATCAATCCCTCGTGGGATCCGTTCTTCAAAACCATGATGGCGCACGGGGAGTATCCGGACCTGAACGACTTCAATCGCCATTTCAACCGTCCCAAGCACATGTACGAGGTGCCCGCCGCCTACGCCGCTGCCGGGCTCTTCGTCCGCTGGTTCGCCGAGGAATTCGGTGAGGAGAAGCCGCCCGAACTCGTCCGCCTCTACGGCGAGGGCAAGACCACCGAGCAGGTCTTCCAGGCCGCGGTCGGCAAAAGCGTCGCGGAGATGAACCGATGGTTACGCCAGCGGCTCGAGCCCTACGCCGCGCGCGTGCAGACGCCGATCATGGAAGATCCGTCCGCCGCGGCCGAGCTCGAGAAGACGGCCGCGAAGGACCCGCAGCAACGCGACGCGGCGCTGAAGCTGCTGCGCATCTACCGCATGACCGGCAATCCGCACAAGGCGCGCGAACTCGCGCAGAAGTACGTCGAGGGCGACGGCGCACCGCATCCGGTTCGTCTCGAAGCGGCCGCGATGCTGGGCGAACTGGCGTATATGCAGGGCAAGGCCGGCGACGCGAAGAAGCATCTCGAGACGGTGTTGGCGCGGGATCCGAGCCATGCGCGCGCGCACAACCTCCTGGGGCATATCCTGCTCAAGGAGGGAAACGCGACCGCCGCCGAGGCGCATTTCAAGGCCGCGATCGAGCATTATCCGCGTTACGTCGGCAAGGAAGAGGTCAAGCCACCCTACGTCATGCTGGTCAAGCTGTACCAGGAGCAGGAGCGCGCCGACGACGAGCTCGCGTTGCTCGAGACCTATAGCGACATCCGCCGCGACGATCCGTCGGCGTTCCGCCGGCTGGCCACGCTCTATCGCGACCGGGGCGAGAACGGGCGCGCGGTCGGCGCCTACATGAATCTCTTCGCCATCGATCCGTACACGGCGGCCGATCACGACGCATGCGCGGAATTGCTCGAGACGCTGGGGCGTGCCGACGAGGCGAAGCGTGAGCGTGAAATCGCCGCCGCCTGCCGCGAACGCGATCCGGACCAGGTGGCGCAGAAGCCCGCCGACGCCGCGGGTACGGACGCGAAGGACGATAACGCCGCGAAGGACGACGGCCCCACGGAGGAGAAACAGCCCGCCGCCGAAGCCGCCGAAGAGCCGGAGGACGAGTTGGATCCGAATCTGCGCAAGCTCCTGGAGCATCTCTGACGATGCCGCTGGCGCATCTGCCGCATCCTTCGCATCACCGCACGTGGCTCGAAGTCGATCTCGACGCCATCGCCGCCAACATCCGCTGTTTCCGCGAACTCGTCGGCCCCGGCCGGGAAATCATGCCCGCGGTCAAGGCCGACGCCTACGGGCACGGCGCCATCGCCGTCGCGCGCACGGCGCTGGAGAACGGCGCTCGCCGTCTCGGGGTGGCCTCGGTGCTCGAAGGCGAGGAGTTGCGCGCCGCCGGCATCGAGGTGCCGATCCATATCCTGGGCGCGGCGTTGCCGGAAGAAGTGCCCGTGGCCATCGCGCAGAGTTTGACGCCCAGCCTGCACGAAGTCGATACCGCCCAGATCGTCAGCGCCGAGGCGGTGCGCCAGGACAAGGCCGTCAGTGTGCATCTCAAGATCGACACCGGCATGGGGCGGCTGGGGGTCCTGCCCGAGGTGGCGGTGGAGGTGGCCCGACGCATCGCGACATTGCCGCGCATCGAACTCGAAGGCGTCTTCATGCACTTCGCCGACGCCGGCGACGAAGCCTACAGCCGCTGGCAGATCCGCCGCTTCGAGGACGCCTGCAAAGCCCTCGCCGAGGCGGGCATTCGCGTACCGCTGCGCCACGCGGCCAACTCCGCGGCCGCGATCCTCTACCCCGAGGCCCACGCCGACCTGATCCGGCCCGGCGCGGGGATCTACGGCTTTCACGATCCGGGGTGGCTGGCGGCGAACCGGCCGCTCCGGCCCGCGCTCTCATGGCGCTGCCTCATCGTCCAGTTGAAGGATTATCCGCCCGGCTCGAACCTCGGCTACAACCGTACCTACACCACCCGGCGTCCGACGCGCGTGGCGGTCCTGCCGGTGGGGTACGCCGACGGCTACCCGCGCGCCTTCAGCAATCACGCCGAGGTCCTGATCCACGGCCGGCGCGCGCCGGTAGTGGGGATGATCAGTATGGACTACGCCATGGTCGACGTGACGGAGATGACGCAGGTGCGGGTGGGGCATACCGTGACGCTGCTCGGTGCCGAGGGGGAGGAGCGCATCACCTTGGAGGAACTCGCCACGCGTTCGGGAAGCATCCCTTACACCATCACCACCGGCCTCGGGCGACGCCCGGGGCGATGCTACGTGCGCGGCGGGATGTGAATCACTTTCTCGTGCGGGCCTCGGAGAGCTCGGCCAGCGACCAGAGCGCTCCCTGGACGTCCTTGAACGAGGTCAGCACCTGGTCGACGCCGAGGAGCTTGATCACCTCCTGTACCTCGTCGGTCATGCCCACGAAGTAGATCTCGCCCCAGCGGTCCAGTTCCTTGGCGCGGTAGTTCAGGATCAGGCCGATACCGGAGCTGGAGATGTAGCTCAGGTGGCGCAGGTCGAGGATGATCAGGTTGCCCTCGTCGCCTTCCATCGCGAGCACCTTCTTCAGCGCCTGCTCGAAGACCTTGCATGTGTGGTTGTCCAGAAATCCCTGGAGTTGCAGCAGGCTCGCGTAGAACGTGTGATCGAGCGTCACCCGCTGCCAGCGCACGGTGAAGCCGCTGTTGTCGGTGGTCTCGCTCATCTCCCATGTCGGCTCGTTGATATCCATGTCGATGCGCGCCTTCTCCCGCACCGTGGCCGCCTCCTTGGGCGAGAGGACGTGGGCGCGGACCATCTCGGTGATGAAGCTGACCACCTTGCCGTGCTCGGCGAAGAGCTTCTCCTGCCGCTCGCGGAAGGGGCGCATCTGTTCTTCGGTGACCAGTTCGCGCTCGATCAGGATCTTGGCGCACTGCTGGTCCTCGAGATAGGCCCGGCGCTGGCGCAGCGTCCGCGTCGACTCGCTCGATTCCTTCTGCGGCTTGTCGTCTGCCATGCGCCGCAGAATCTCCAGTTCCAATTCGCGGCGGGCCTGCTTGTCATCGGTCTGGTCGAAGTCGGCGAGATACTTGTCGCGTTCGGTGACGTCGACGGACTGGATCATTCGGCGAAAAACCCGGCGCGACAAACGGCTGCTCTCTCGCTGATGCGATTCGTCCATGGCCGCGAGCGCCTCGCGGCATTCCTCGATGTGGCGCGGCAGGTCGGACTCGGGAATTCCGACGCGTTCGGCGACGGCGAGCAGCAGTTGCTGTTCCTTGCGGTCGATCTTGCCGTCGACGAGGATCATGCTCAGCATGTCGCGGAAGAGCTCCAGCCGTTGTTCGGCGTTGCCGAAGAGCAGGATGTTGCCGCCCTTCTCCTGGTAGGAGCGGACCATGCGCCCGGCCTCCGCGAGGGGAATGCCCAGTTCCTGGCGCATCTTCTCCAGATACTTCTTCTGCTCGGCGGAGAAGTTCTTGTTCGCCATGGCCGCAATCATCATGTTGCGCCAGCGCCGCCGGGCGAGCTCCTCGGCATGAAACGAATCTTCCGTTGCGACGTCGGGCATCGCTGTGACTCCTTCAAGACAGTTGATGAACAGACGAACGCGATATGGCTGTCACCAGTCCCCATGAATAATGGCTTTCAAGACTATGCATGCGCGCTGCAAATGTCCAGACCGAAGACGGCATTTTCTCTCCTTAAATAGACGTGCGGCCCGCCGATGAAAACCGACGGGCCGTGAGAATAGGGGGGATTGTGACTCGTTATGCGGTCAATCGGGATAGCAAATCGTTCCAATCGACCTTCAGGATTTCGTCTTCTGTGATGGAGGGCATATTCTTGAATTTCTGGAATTCCGCGGCGCTGGAGAATTCGATGTATTCCAGCACGGTGAATTGCATCTGCTGCTGTTGGTAGGCGCTTGAAGGCGGCGAATGCCGCTCGCTAGAATGATTGTTTTTCATGGTCCCGTCCCTCGCTTCTATAACCGTATGTAAGGCCAATCCCGTAATTCACTTATAGGCATAACAATCGACGTGCCAAAAAGGGCTTGTTGGTTAACATCCGTACCGACAACTGGTTGCATGTCTTGGCGATGGAGCGGGTGTGTCGAAACAAGCCATTTCATGCTGAAAAACGAGACCACGCGGTGTCAGGTTTGCGATTTTCGTACAACGGCGAATACCTTAAACGGCGCTGCGGCCATGTCCGGCAGACGTTCGCGCCGCTGTGCGCTTCGGTTGTCATCCCTGGCTGGCGCGCAATGCTGTTATGGAGGCGGAAGCGCACGTCCGCCTGTGGCGGTCTCGCTGATCGGTTACTGTTGGCTTTTGTTTCTTGACGAAGAGGCGCCTTCCGGCTTAGCTGTTAGGCGCGTTGTTTTGCTGCACGATTTCCGCCATGATATCGAATCGACGGGAGGCGATCGTATGGAACGTTTCGTTGGTGAAAAACGCCCATGGGAAGCGCCCGAATGCACCGGAATCGCGCGCCTGCCCGGCCGGGCGACGCTGTACCCGTTCCCGCACGAGGAGGCGGCGCTCGCGGGCGAACGCGAGGACTCGCCGTGGTATCATTCGCTCAACAGCACCTGGCGTTTCGCGTTGCTGGCCAAGCCCGAGGACGTGCCGGTCGATTTCGCCGATCCCGGGTTCGACGACAGCGGTTGGGCTGCGCTCTCGGTGCCCGGCTGCTGGACCATGCAGGGCTTCGACAAGCCGATCTACACGAATATCAAGATGCCGATCGACGCCGATCCGCCGCGCGTGCCGGCGGAGAACCCGACCGGGCTCTACCGGCTGCGCTTCGTGTTGCCCCAGGGCTGGAACAACCGCCGCGTGGTGCTTCACTTCGGCGGTGTCGAGAGCGCGTTCTTCTGCTGGATCAACGGCCACTCCGTCGGCTTCGGCAAGGATTCGCGCCTGCCGAGCGAGTTCGACATCACCGAGTACCTGCAGGAGGGGGATAACCTGCTGGCGATGGAGGTGATCCGCTGGAGCGACGGCAGCTATATCGAGGACCAGGACCACTGGTGGATGGCCGGCATCCATCGCGAAGTCTATCTCTACAGCACCGGCGCGGTGCACCTGCGCGACGTCTTCGCCCGGCCGGTGCTGGCGGAGAACCTCCGCGACGGGGAGCTGCGCGTCACCGTCCGCCCCGGCGGCGCGACGATCAAGGAGGAGGGCTGGAGCGTCGCCGCGTGCCTGCTGGACGCGAACGGCAAGAACGTCTTCAAGGAACCGCCGAGCGCGCCGATCCAACCGTGGCGGTTCGCGCCGACCTGGGATCACCGGCCGCTGGTGGAGATCGAGGAGACGGTCAAGAAGGTCGCTCCCTGGTCGGCCGAGAGCCCGACGCTGTACACCTTGCTGGTGAGCCTGCGCAACCCCGCGGGCGAGACCGTCGAGACGGTCAAGTCGCGCATCGGCTTCAAGCGCGTGGAGATCAGGAACCGACAGCTTCTGATCAACGGCAAGGCGGTCTATCTCAAGGGCGTCAACCGGCACGACCACCACGACGAGTTCGGCAAGACCGTGACCATGGAGTCGATGCTCGCCGACATCCACCTCATGAAGCAGTTCAACATCAACGCCGTGCGCACCAGCCACTACCCCAACGACCCGCGCTGGTACGACCTCTGCGACGAGTACGGCCTCTACGTTATCGACGAGACGAATATCGAGGCACACCACTATTACCACCAGTTGTGCAACGACGCGCGCTGGTCGCAGGCGTTCCTCGACCGCGGCGTGCGGATGGTCGAGCGCGACAAGAACCACCCGTCGATCGTCTTCTGGTCGCTCGGGAACGAATCCGGCTACGGCCCCAATCATGACGCCATGGCCGGCTGGATGCGCGGCTACGACCCGACGCGGCCGGTGCATTACGAAGGCGCTATGCGCGGCCACAAGCAGCCGTCGGCCTGGGGGCCGTACGGCAAGAGAGCGCCGGGGCAGATGAGCAGCGATATCGTCTGCCCGATGTATCCGAGCGTCGAGAGCATGATCGCCTGGTCGAAACGGAACGAGGACCCGCGGCCCTTCATCGCCTGCGAGTACGCCCACTCCATGGGCAACTCCACCGGCAACCTCAAGGAGTACTGGGACGCGATCGAGAACCACAAGGGTCTGCAGGGCGCCTTCGTCTGGGACTGGGTCGACCAGGGCCTGCTCAAGACCGACGAGAAGGGCCGAGATTACTGGGCCTACGGCGGCGACTTCGGCGACGAGGTCAACGACCTGAACTTCTGTATCAACGGCCTGATCTGGCCCGACCGCACCCCGCATCCGGCGATGTACGAGTACAAGAAGGTGATCCAGCCCGTCGCCATCCGCGCGCGGGTTCTGGCCGACGGCAAGATCGAGATCCTCAACAAGCAGGACTTCGTCAGCCTTTCCTGGCTGCGCGGTCGGTGGGAACTGACCGTCGACGGCGTGGTGGTGCAGAAGGGGAAGCTGCCGAAGCTGCGCGCGGCGGCGGGCAAGACGCAGAAGATCACGCTGCCCGTAAAGAAGCCCAAGCTCCAGCCCGGGCAGGAATGCTTCCTCAACGTCTTCCTGCAGCAGGCGGTGGACACCAAGTGGGCGCCCAAGGGGCACGACGTGGCGTGGGAGCAGTTCAGGATGCCCTTCAAGGCGCGCAAGCCCAAGCCCGCGACCGTCGAGGGGAGCCTGGAATACCAGCAGGACGAGACGAGCGTGGTCGTCTTCAACGATCTTCTCCGGGTGACGTTCGACAAGGAGGCCGGCCGCATCGGCGAGCTGTGCTGGCACGGCAGGACGATACTCAAGGCCGGGCCTCGGTTCAACATCTGGCGTGCGCCGACCGACAACGACGGTATCAAGGGACTCGAGGACAACCGCTCGCTCGGGCGCTGGAAAGCCGTCGGCTACGACGGGCTCGAGCTGAAGACCGAGTCGGCGGTAGTGCGCGCGGCCAAGAACGGCACGGTGACCGTGACGGTGCGGACGCTGGCCCGGCCGGGCAACGCCGGCAACGGTCTCAAGCACCGGCATACCTACACGATCTGCCCCGCCGGCGACATCCTCGTCGAGAACGAGTTTCGCATCAACCGCAAGCTTCCGGACCTGCCGCGCCTGGGCGTGTCCCTGACGTTGCGGCCGGGGTTCGAGCAACTCGCCTGGTTGGGCCGCGGGCCGTGGGAGAACTACTGCGACCGCAATGCCGCGGCGATGGTCGGCCTCTACGCCGGCACCGTCGACGGGCAGTACGTGCCGTACATCCTGCCGCAGGAGAACGGCAACAAGACCGATACGCGCTGGCTGGCGCTGACCGACGCCGACGGCGCGGGGCTGCTGGTGGCGGGGATGCCCCTCATGGAGTTCGGCGTCTCGCACTTCTCCATCGACGACTTGACCAGGGCGTTCCACACCAACGAGCTGGAGCGGCGCGAGGAGGTCTTCCTCCAGCTCGATCTGAAACAGCGCGGCCTCGGCGGCAACAGTTGCGGGCCCGACACCCTCGAACAGTACCGTATTCCGCCGGGGAACTATACCTTTGCCTACCGCCTGCGGCCGTACCTCCGCGACCAGGAGGATCCGGCCGCGCTGGCGCGGCAGGCGTTCGAGTAGGGCCGGGATATGACGCGACGTCGTGAACAGGCCGGGTGGCGGTTGTTCGCCGGTCTGCTGGCGCTTCTTTTCATCGGAGGCCCTTCTCTCCGTGCGGCCGAGGAAGGCGCGGACGCGCGTCTCGTCGTGGTCTTCTTCTACAAGCCCGGCTGCCCGCTCTGCCAGCCGACCAAGCGGATCGTCCAGTCGTCCGAGAAGCATTTCGGCCGGCGCATCCGCGTGATCTGGTTCGACTACTCCCTCGGCGAGGAGCGTTTCATCCAGTACCTGGAGGTGCTCGACGCCCGGGGTATCGAGGAGACGCCGGACATGTCCGTCTTCGCCGGCGACGCGTTCATCGGCGGTGGCGAGCGCATCATCGCCAACCTGCAGGCCATGATCGAGCGCGCGCTGGAGAAGGATCCGCTGCCGGAACCGGTGCTGGACGAGGCGACTCTCCGGCGGGTAGAGGCCGCCCATGCCGCCGGGGCGACCGCGCCGCTGGAGAAAGAACTCGACCGCGAACAGCTCGCCAAACACGCGTCGCTGCTGTCCGAACGCGGGGAACTGGCCTCGATCATCGTGCCCGCGCTCGCCGACGGAGTGAACCCGTGCGCCTTCGCCACGGTGATCCTCTTCGTCTCCATGCTCTCCACCCTCGGGCACGAGAGACGCAACATCCTCCTCGTCGGCATCGTCTTCATCGTCGCGGTCTTCATCGCCTATTTCGCCATCGGCCTCTTCGTCTTCGAGGGATTGCGCCGGTTGATGAAGGAGTTCATGTGGGTCGAGTCGATCATCACCTGGGGGGCGCTGGCGCTGGCCGGCGGCGCGGGCTTGCTCTCGCTGGTGGACGCGGTGCAGGCCTATCGCACCGCCGGCAAGGGCAAGATGCTGCTGGTGCTGCCGGATTCGATCAAGGATCGGATCCGCAAGCAGCTCCGCAAGGCCGCGCACGCGAGCGCGCTGATCTGGGGGGCGTTCGTCGCGGGGATCCTGGTCTCGTTCCTGGAGGCCGCGTGCACGGGGCAGGTCTACTTTCCCGTTATCACGCTCCTGATCAAGAACGAGAATACGCGGTTCGAGGGCGTGTTGAAGCTGCTGCTCTACAACGTCCTCTTCATCCTGCCGCTGATGGCCGTCTTTATCGCCGCCTACGTCGGCATCAGCAGCGAGGCCATCGCCAACGCCGCCCGCAAGCGCGTCTGGCTGACCAAGTTGGCGCTGGGTGTCGTCTTTATCGCCCTGGCCGGCTGGCTGGGCTACATGATGATCATGTCCACGCGCGATCCGGGGATGGTCGGGAAACCGGCCGCGGTAACGACGGATCATTCGGATCGATAAGGGGAAATCGCGCCGGCATGTTCCGGCTGCCGAGAATTTTGCGCCTTTTTCCTGTCCAAGACTGGAGAAACGATTAGGATTCTGATATGGGTTAGGCTCGCGGCTTCGCCGGTGCGGAGCGCGGGGTGCATGCTTGATGAAGGGGGAGAATCCATATGCACACGTTGAAGAATATCCTCCTGGTGGCAGCGGCGCTCGCCTTGTTCGGCTTCGCGGCGGGCTGCCAGCGCCCGGGCTGCAATACCTGCGGGAAGAAACAGGCCAACTACCGGATCGAGGAACGCGACGGCAAGAAGGCCATCATCGTCGATTCCGATTACCAGTCCGGCGAGAGCGTCGGGTGCGGCGATTGCGACATGTAGTCTCGGATACGGGTGAGCGATGCGTTTCTCTCTGCTGATTCCCCTGTTTCTTCTCTGCGCCGCCTGCGCGGCGGCGGGCGAGGACGGTGAAGAGGAAGACGTCAAGATCGACCCGGCGCGGCTCTTCCGAATCGGGGATGTCGCGCCGGAGTTCCCGGCCGGGAACTGGATCAAGGGGCCGGCGGTCGATTTCGCGGAACTGCGCGGGAAGGTCGTATTGCTCTACTTCCTCAAGCCCGGCTGCGGCAGTTGCGACCGTTTCGCGCCGCACCTGTTCCGCCTGATCCTCAAGCACAAGGACGATTTCGTCGTTATCGGCGTGGCCAAGGAATCGGCCAAGGCGCTTGAGAAGTACGCCGAGGGCAAGCTGGTCAAGTACCGCCTCGTCCGCGACCCGGAGCGCGCGCTGATGAGCCGCTATATCGGCAAGATCTCCAAGTACCCCTACGTCGCGGTGATCGACAAGCAGGGCCGGCTCGCCTGGTACGGCCGCGGCAAGTTTCATTCCCACGTCACCGAGGAGGTGGAGCGCGCGCTGCAGGCGCCCCCGCCGCCGGAACCGTATACGCCGATCGCCGGCAAGCGTTACGCCCTGGTCGTCGGCGTCGCCAACGAGCAGAAGTACGTCCTCACGCTCGACGCCGTCCGCGCCGATGCCAAGGCGGTAGCGGCCTTGTTGCGCGGATCGCTGGGGTTCGAGCGGGTGGAACTCCTGCTCGACGCCGAGGACGTAGCCGATACTGAGCTGCCTACCGAGAGCAAGATCCGCTCCGCGCTGGCCTCGCTGGCGGGCGTGGCCGGCCCGGAGGACGAACTGGTCGTCTTCTTCACCGGCCGCGGCTTCAGCAAGGCCCTGCCCGACGGGGGCAGGGATATCGTGCTGCGGACGTACGACTATCAACTCACCAGCTTCGGCCTGCCGCTGACACAGGTGCGGCAGATCCTGGACGACAGCGATTGCCGTCGGCGCCTGGTCATGATCGACATCAATCACGACGACGGCACCGACGATGCCTTCAAGTATATCCGCCCCGACCTGGAGAAGACGTTCCCGTCGCTGCCGCTGCTCTTCTCCACCGCGCGCTACGACCGCTCGAACATGGTCTATCCGCCCGGCGGCACGGCACGGACGCTCTTTGTCGACTTGCTGCTGAAAGGGCTGCGCGGGCCGGCCGATCTGGACGACAACGGCGCGGTGGTCCCCTACGAACTCTTCCGCCATATCCGCGACGGCATGGCCGCCTGGACGCGCCGTCAGGGCACGTTCCAGTCGCCGATGGACCTGAACCTGAAGGCCGAGCCGCGCGTCCGCTTTCCCGTGCCCGCCGTTTCCGGGAAGAAGTCGGCGGCGTCCGCTCAGTAGATCTCGTAGGTGACCAGGCGGCCGTCGAGGCCGGCGTTGCGCAGCGGCAGCCTGCGCGCGGCTTTCAAACCGACATGCTTGATGTGTTCGCGTTCGCCGATATAGACGTACGCCGTCGAGCCGCGGCAGCGCTGTTTCAGGAAATCCCCGAACTCGCCGTACCAGGCCGCCAGGTCTTCTCCGCGCCCGAGGCGCACGCCGTAGGGCGGGTTGCACAGGAGGACCGTATTCTCCAGCGGCGGCAGGTCCTGAAAAGCCGTGCGCGTGATAGGGACACGCTCGGCATGAGGGAGCGCGGCGGCGTTGGTTCGCGCGGCCTTGACCGCCTGCGCGTCGCTGTCGCTGCCGCCGACGCGTCCTGCCGGCAGCGGCGCGATGCCGGCGTCGGCCTCGTTCTTGACGCGGCGCCAGGCCGCGGGATCGTAGCCGGGGAGGCGCTCGAAGCCGAACCGCGGCCGCAGGTAGCCTGCCGGGATGGCGCAGCCGCGCATCCACGCTTCCAGCAGCAGCGTCCCCGAACCGCACAGAGGATCGTACAGCCGCCGCTCGCTCCGCCATTGAGAGAATTCCACAATGGCCGCCGCCAGCGTCTCCTGCATCGGCGCCTCGACCGACTGCCGCCGATAGCCGCGCTTGTGCAGCGCTCCGCCGGAGACGTCGGCGTTGATCGTGGCCTTGTTCTTGCGGATGTGGAGATTGATCCAGAGGTCCGGATCTTCGGTATCGACGCTGGGGCGCTGGCCGTGACGCCGGCGGAACTGGTCGACGATGGCGTCCTTGAGACGCTGGGCGGCGTAGCGCGAGTGGCGGATCTGGCTGTCGGAGACGTTGGCGAAGATGGCGAAGCTCTCCGCGGGCGAGAGCAGCGCCGACCAGTCGATCTTCGACGCCGTCTTGTAGAGGTACTTGTCGCTGTGGCAGTCGAAACGCAGCAACTCGGCCAGGACGCGCGAGAGCAGGCGCGCGCAATAGCACACCCGGTACAGCGTCGCGTTGTCGGCGTCGAAGTAGAGCCCGCGGCGGGCGGACTTGACCTCCTGAGCGCCGAGCGCGCGCAACTCCTCCGCGCCGGCCTCGGCCAGATCGGCGGCGACCTGGGCGAAGTAGCGTCCGGTTTTCCGGTAGGTGAACATCTGCTCCATTCTGCCCGGTTCATGCGTTTTGGCAAGAGCGAACCGGTGCGCGCGCAGGCGTCAACCTCGGCCGGAATACGCGACTGCGAGTGCAGGCCCGTGCGGCCGAATGCCGATAAAAACCCTAAACGCAAAGATCAAGCATGCGGGAGAGTTGTGCATATGTCGCAGAATAACGAGAAAGAAAACCCGGCCGCGACCGTGTCGTCGACATGGTCTGCGCTCTGGCGGGGCGTCTTCGATTCCACGCCCTGGGTGGAGGAAGGCAGGCAGAAACAACAGCGGAAGCGCATGAAGGCGCGTTGCCGTTGCGGACGGGTCATAGTCGTGCTGCCGGAGAAGATCGGCAGCAAGTGCCGCTGTATGCATTGCGGCTATACGTTTGTCGCCCGGCGCAAGACAGGCTCCGAACGCCTCCGGAAGCAGGCGGTTGACGCATCGGTCGAGATGACCGCTCCCGAAACGCCGAATCCGATCGTCGCCAAGGACGAGTCGGTGCTGCTCGAGGACGTCCCGGAGATCGCCCCTCCCGACGTCTCCGTCGAGACGGAAGCGCCTATCGGAGAAGAAGGCGCCGCGCATGCGGATGCGGCGACGGAAGGGGGCGCCTTGCCGGAGGAGACGCCGATCGTGGCGCCGCAGATCGCGACGCCGCAGATCGCGACGCAGTCGGGCGAGCGTTTCGAGCGGTTGCAGGACCAGTTCGGCCGCATGATGCGCGAACAGCAGCAGCTGGAGAACGATCTGGCCGAGGTGCTCGAGCAGTACCAGTTGTCCACCGAACTCCTGGACGAGCAACAGGAGACGCTGGCCAGAACCTCTGTCCGCCTGGAAACGCTGCAGCAGGAGCTCGCGCAGAAGACCGAGCGGCTGGAGTCGATCGAGCGGCGCCACGCGGAATTGACCGAAACCGCCGAAGCCGACGCGGCCGAGCGTGCCCGTCTGGAGGCGATTCTCGACCAGGAGCGGCAGCACGCCGACGAGCGCGTCAAGACGATTCATCTGCAGATGCAGGAAAAGATCGAGATGCTGAAGAAGGAGCGCGACGCGCAGCGCGTCAACGTGCGCGCGCTCCGGGCCAAGAGCGACGAGCTCGCCGCCGAGGTCGCTTCGTTGCGGCAGACGCTCCAACAGACCGAGCAGACCGCCTTGGCCGGCAAAGCCTACCTGAAGGAGAAGGCGGCCGCCGCCGAGCGCGAGTTGGAAGACGCCAGGCAGGCGCTCGCGAACGAGTCGGCGCGCGCCGAACGCCTGCAGGCCGAGCTCGAAGAGGAGCGCGCGGTCGCGCGTCTGAACCGCGAAAAGGCCGATACCCTCGATCACGAGATGCTGGCGCTGCAGAAGTCGATCGAGCAGTCCAAGGAGGCCAGCGCGGCGACGAAGAACTACCTCAAGGACAAGATGCGCCAGACCGAAGCGGTATTGAAGAAGATGCAGGAGAACCTGGAGAACGAAAGCAGCCGGCGACAGAAACTCGAGGAACGGTTGGGAGAGAGTCCCGAGGAGGACGCGACCGAGCAGGCGGCGTGAACGTCCGCGCCGGCGCCGTCCTCCCCCTTACCGGTACGATTCGGAAGAAGCCTTGTCCCCGGCGACAGGGCTTCTTTTCGCGTTCCAGGCGAAGCGACGAAATAGCCGCCTCTGCCCGCCGCGCGTCCTGTGCGACATTCTCGGCGTTGAAGGCTGTGCACAGAATTTCTTGACATAACCGCCATGCCCGTTATGTTCCTCAACCGTGTTGCTTCTTGCGAGTTCCTTCCTGCATGGGCCCGGCATGGCGCAGTCGCATTCCGATCCATCCCGCGTCTCCGGGGAGAAAGCCTGCATCCGCGCTCGGATCCTCGCCGGGGGGGAGGCTGACTCCGGGGCATAAGCTTTCGCTGCGCATGGTGGCCGCGCGGCGCTGTTGACGATGGCCAAGCGGCATGATTTCCGCATGCCCCCGGACGGGGCGAGGAGAGTACGATGGACGGACTCGACCGTTACCTGGAACTGCCCGCGCGCGGGTATCCCGATCACGCTTCGATCGTGCAGCCGGTTCCGCCCGGAACATGCGTCGAGGGCGCGCGGCTGGAAGGGCCGGGGTGCATCCGCCACCTCAAGCTGGTCATCAACCATCCCGGCAGCATGGCCCGCGTCAGCCGCGTGATGATCCTGCGCGTCTTTGTCGACGGCGAGGACTGGCCGCGCATCGAGGCGCCGGTCGGCGACTTCTT
>CAYWFP010000049.1:0-29404 GCA_964457365.1 uncultured Planctomycetaceae bacterium | reverse complement strand
ATGGCTCCATTTATGGCTATATTCCATGATGCTCCTCCGATTCAACTAACATTCAGTATCTTCTCCGCGCCGACATGATAATGCTCAACCGTTACGACCGGTTCCCAACCCAGGCGGACGGGATTCTGGATCACGTGCACCTGCGGTTCAGATCCACAATTGAAGACCACGTAGAGCCAGAAATCATCTTTGAGTCGCTCAGCAGTACGGTATTCGTTGCGAGTAAGAGCCACCTCGCCCACGGCGGCGCGGCCCTTTACCTCGATGAACCGCACGGCAATGGCGGTCTCCGGATCTTCCGGGTGCGGCTTGCGGGAGATCAGGTCAAAGCCCCGGTTCTCCTTCTCCACGCTTTCGACCTTCCACCCGCGCGCCTCCTCGAATTTCGTAACCGCCTCGACAGCGATGCGCTCGATCTCGTCATTGCGTACCATGGGGGCGATGCCGGGTTTCATCCGATCCGGATGGGGAAGCACCCATGCTGCGCCGATGTGCTGGATGTCGCCAATGGTGCAGTGCTGCTCCTGCTCCAGTTCGGCCCTGCGGCTTTCCAGCCTGTGATTCAGCTCGTCAAGGCGGTCTTCCATCTGCTTTATGCGGCCATCCAAGCCCGATTCAGAGCTGCCAGATGCCTGCTGCTCGAACAGTTTTGCCGCCTGCACCTGGACCTTGTCGATAATGGCGGTCAGGCTGACATCCACATGGCGCGATACCACCTCGACCTCCCGCCGCCGTTCGGCTTCGACCTCCTTCTGGAGCGGCACCAAGGCTTCGGTATGGAGCGTGCTCTCCAGTACACTTCGATCCGGCATGGGCAGGCCATCGGCAACCGCCGTCCCCTTCGGCGCATGAGCCAAATCGAGGAAGATAGTCGGTTGGCGCACTGCCGTGCCGGATTCGCCCGTCTGCACGACAAACAATTTGCGGTGAATTTCGCTGCCGCGCCCGTCGCGGATCGATGCCGAGAAGACATCCAGGCGGTACGGCTTGTCGTGGTGGAGATCGTAGAACACCGCCCCCCGCCGCAAATCGTCCTGTACCTGCCCCAAAACGCTCTCCCGCATGGACTCGAATAAGGGATGTCCCGGCGTTACCCACTCCCAGGTCGGATCGCGGTTCAGCATTTCCTTGTCAAAGACGACATCGCCGTATTCCCGCCCCAGCTTGCCGTAGCGGTTTTCCTGCTTCTCGCCAATCGTGAGGAGTCCGCGTGGCAAGCGACCGACACGATAGACATGCGGCTTGGCGCGGTTCGGCGTTGGCTTCACCCCCGCAACAGGCGCGGCCTCGGTGAAAAATTGCTCGATCACCTCCGGGACAAGTCGGCGCTCTTTCGCCTCGGCGGATTTGCCGACAATGGCAGAGAGGTTGAGTTCCTTCTTGGCCAGACCTTCGAGCGTATTCTCGGTGATGCGGCGGATGTGGTCGGCGTCGATCTCCGTGACGATGCGATCCAGGATGACATCCTCGCGCAGGTTTCGGGCATACATGTCCCGGATCATGCGCTCCAACAGATTTGAGGGAAACACTTCACCAATGACATCAAACACCTTGTCGGAGCCGAGATCGTCGCGCATCTGCAGCAGTCGTTCCATTAGCTTATGGAGCACACGACCTTCGCGCGTATTGGTCGCAACGAAGTTGAGGATCAGGCAGTCTTTCTCTTGGCCGTAGCGGTGGATTCGCCCCATGCGCTGTTCCAATCGCACAGGATTCCAGGGGATATCGTAGTTAATCATGAACCAGCAGAACTGAAGGTTGATACCTTCACCCGCAGCTTCTGTGGCAACAAGGATCTGCGCGGATTCCCGAAACTCGCGCTCTGCATAGATCCGGCTGCCCGGCGTGTCGCGGTCGCCGATCTTCATGCCGCCATGAATCTGCGTGACCACCAGCCCCCATTCTTCGAGCTTACCAACAAGGTAGTCGAGGGTGTCTTTGTGCTCCGTGAAGATGAGCAGCTTCATCTTTGAGTCTTTGAAGATTCCATGCTCGGTAATCGTTTCCCGCAAGCGAGTCAGTTTACTTTCGATTTCGCGATCTTCCAGTGCGCGAGCGTGTTCAATCAGCTTGCCCAGCTCGATGATCTCCTGACGAAGCGCCGCCGGATCGACATCGGCCACCACTTCTTCCAGGTCATGAAGAATCTGTTCCTGCTCATCTTCGGGTAAATCCTCGAAATCATCCGGACACAGCTTGAGCTTTTGACGTTCACGGTGGGCTTGCGGATCGTCAAGAATGCGCTGCCTGGCGTCCCGCATCCGCTCCAGGCTTCGCCGGACCGCATACATACTGGAGGCGAAGCGACGTTGAAGCATGGCCATGGTGAAGGTTAGTGCGCGGGCGCGGGCGGAATCTTCGGCACTTGCGCGAATCGACTGATCCTCGACATAACGGGTTAGTGCGTCATAGAAGTCCCGCTCTTCATCGTCAATCTGGAATTCGACGGTCTGGACATCTCGCTTCGTGAAGAGCTTCTTCACCTCGCCGCTGTCTGGGTCAGGAAAAGTAACCAGAGCCTCTTTCGTGCGTCGAAGATAGAATGGCGCGCTTTGCCGACGCATGGCCTCCTCAAGGCTCTTCACATCGCCATAGACATCCTTGTCGAGGAGTTCGAGGAATAGGCAGAAATGAACGGGGTCGCCCTTGTGCGGTGTTGCCGTCATCATGAGGAAGTGATCTGTCTGTTGGCTGAGGGCTTCGCCAAGTTGATAAGCGAGTGTTTTGTTCTTGCGCGTTGCCGCGCTCATCTTGTGGGCTTCGTCGACAATAACCAGATCCCAATGGCTCCGTAAAAGACTCTCTCTGGCATCATCAACACGAGACACCCAGGAAACCGACGTTACGACTTGATCTTCATCCTGCCATGGATTAAGGCCATAATTGGCGCGAAGAACATCGCTGCGCATGACCTTGAACTGCTCTCGGAACTTATCCTTCATTTCGCGTTGCCACTGGAAACACAGGTTTGCCGGCGCAATGATCAGAATACGTTTAACCAAACCGCGAATCTTCAGCTCCTTCAGCAGGAGGCCGGCCATAATGGTTTTTCCGGCCCCTGGATCATCAGCCAGTAGAAAACGTATGCGGGGCTGGCGCAGGAAGTAATGGTAGACTGCATCCAATTGGTGTGGCAGCGGGTCGACGCGTGCGATACTGAGGGAGAAATAGGGGTCGTACTCGTAAGCCAACCCTATTCGCATCGCCTCGATGCCGAGGCGAAACCGCTCTGACTCACCGTCGAACGGCTCCCTGCCGGGAGATACGGAGAGTTGTGCGATTTGTTCTAATGAAAGCACGGGGTCATGAAACCGCCCCGTTTCCATTCCCTTGCCCATGATCTTGTATGAATCGCCAAGAGGTTCCACCATAACAACAGAGATCGGCTCTGGAAGTAATGGGCCGGATAGGATTGCATTCTTGACGATTTCCTCAGGATTCATGCTATTCCCCAGTGGCTAGATTACTGCTTTTGATTCAGATTCTGCTTAATCCACCTATCAAACGCGTCCCGGTAGAAGCGCCAGTGGCGAGCTATCTTACTGCAAGCATGGGGATTGCAGAGACTTGCCTTCACCTTCTCTGGCTGCGGGTCCCTCCCCCTATGCATATGCTGATAGCTGGGAATATCCGGGGACGATCATAGCTGCTACAGTCAGTTGCTGTCAAAGCGAAAGATTTCCCCTCCCATCACATCCCCATCGTCACATCCGGATCCTGCGTGGCGGACGGGCATATGCGGGCCGGTAGAAGGCCGATATGTGCGGTCGGCACTAGCTTCTCCTGCTTGCGGCGACGGTGTGCATCTCTATTTCCTCCCAAACGCCGCCAGATGCCGCACGCGGCCGCCTTGCCAGAGGACGCTGCCGATGATGGCTTCGTTACCGATGTCGAACGCTTGGCCCAGGCCGAGGGTGGTTCTGGCCGGGCGGGCGGATTCGGCAATACGGGAGATGAAGCTATCGGCAACGCCGGGATCCGCCTCTTCGGCCTCATCCTTGTGCGCGTAGGCGAGGAAGACGAATCGGCCAGACGATCCCAGAGGGAGGCGATGGTCTCGTGATGGTCGAAGAGGTCCAGGCCGATCACCTGATTCCCGTGCAGGAAGATCGCGCCCTGCGCGTCACCAGGAAGCTGAATCCCTTGACGATAGCCGGATAGCTTGTCCTCGGATTGCACATAGGCATCGGTCATGGATTCGGTCTTCGAATACGTGTCGGCCTCACCCAGGCAGTATTTCACATCATCCCACACCTGGGCCTGGTCGGCTTCAAAGACACCTTCGGCATCGCGACGCTGTCGAACACTTTGCTGGCAATTGCGGCGCACATGGGGAGGCGCGCAGAACTGCGTCTGAAATCTCCCGGATCTGTGTTTCCATCGACCCTGCTCGACGCAGCTCACCGGAATGGTGAATTCCTCTTTTGCCTGCGCCATGACAGTGACGTTCACGGTGCGGTTCTGCTTGCCGCCTACGACGATCTCGCCCTCGGGAATCAGGATGGGGGTGGAGGCATCGTTGCGGAGACGAAGATGCGGGACGCTGCCGGAACTCGACACCTCCGTCACTTCGGCCAGGTTCTGCGCCAGGGCCTCGCCGAGAAGGCAGTAGTCGCGGTCGTGCCCGTTGTCGATGTAGAGAGGAATCACGGTCAGGTTGCGATGGAATAACGAATCACCCAGGCGGATACTCTGGATCGACTCGACAAGCGCCGCCTTCTCCCGTTCGGCGAGTGCGCGTTCCAGCGCCTTGGCCCGTTGCGGCAGGAGCGCCAGCAGAAGTCGTGTCTCGGGAAGAACCTTCTCCTTGCACAGCGGATTCAGATACTTCATCAGATCGCGCAGCACAACCGGTTTCTCCCATGCATCGCTGTCTCGATAAACGGAAGCCACCATACCATGCAAGGCAGCGCGGGCAGAGGAGGGATTGCCCAGCGGCTCCAGGATTTCTTTTCCCTTGGGAGCCAGCACCAGCGTCAGAGTCAGTGGCGCGACGCTGCGCTCTTCACTGGATACCTCGCCCACATGCCCGAAGAGTTGGACCTTGCCTTCGTCGATCAGCGGCGCCATCCACTGGGCCAGGCGGCGCGGAAGATGCCCCACCGGCTCGAAGCCCGGGTTCTCCACTCGGATGGCGTTCCGGTCATGCCGGTTGTCACGCTCTCGCTCGATGTTGACGCTCATGCCCGTCTCGACGTCAGCCTCATTGTACTGCCGCCCTACGAGCTTTGTATCGATAGTACCCAGCTCCTTGTATTCCCCAGTGCTCCTGCCGGAAGCGTTCTTCTCCTGGATCCGCGTCATGATTCGCCCTCCTTTTAAGGATGGGATTACAAGCTGCGGGCCAGAATGATCAGGAATCCACGCCGGGCATGTAACTTATAAGAATAACAAGTCGTTACGCTTCCAGGCGTTGATTGTTTATGCGGATACCACCGGCGGAAGGCATCAATAAATGACATAGGCAATCATTTATTGATGCCTCCCATGAGGAAGGGATTTATGAGGATGGAGGTGCCAGGCCGTCCCAAAGTTCAAGAAGGCGCCCGACCGGATCGGCGGCGGGGTCATGCGCCACATCGATGACTTCGGTGACGCCGCCGCACGTTACGATATGGATTTTCTCCTCCTTCTCGTCCCAGCGACAAGTGATCAGGTTGCCCTCCCCGGGACTCATTCCTTCAGCATAGATCGAGACGCGGTCACGGTTGTCGCCGTGCAACTCGACCCGCGCCCCGGAACGCTGTTCCTGCAACGGCTCTGCGGCGGCGATCAATAAATCCTTGCCGTTCATCCGCCTAAATTCTCATCGATCCAGCGATAAAATTTCATGGCGTTATCCTCATTCGGGCGCAGACACAATGCCATGCCAAGCGCCCAACCGATCCTGAGCGTACTCAACATTCTCCCCCGTTCAACCATTGATACCGGCGCCTTCTTAATTCTCTCCACCGCCATCGGGATTACAAACTCGATCCACGTGCATGCCAGAGCCGCCCGCTTACCGAGGAGTTTACCAAGCGCGAAGTCCTTCTCGCTGAGATCCGGAAAATTCTTCCGTATCCAATTATCCGTATAGGAAAGAGGTCCACTGCCAAGGCCATACATCGTCATTTCGCGTTTGTGTAGATCCATAAAATTCGGCTCTTCTGCTTTTTCGTCCGCCTTACGAGACTCGGAACACAACCGAGTTCTCCTCTTGGATTCATACCTAACGAGTCGGATACTCACGGACACGCAATTGCGCCGGCCAGAGGCTCATGTCCCTCTTGGCTGCCATATCGCCCTTGAGGTTGTGCTTTTTGGCCCACACGGCTCCCATTTGCTTCATGTGTACGGGGACACGCGCGCTTTGGCACTTGCTGACGATGTCCAGAGCCCATTGTTCCTCCATCTCGCGCGCACCTTTCTTGGTTTCGCCTCCGATAACCATCCAGTCGATACCCTCCAGATCAAGATCGGGAAGCGGTCCCAGCAGCGGCTCGGCGCTGATCCACTTGACCTTGGCTCTGGTCTGGCGGAGCAAATCTACGCGATTCAAGAAATCGTTGGTCTCCACGGTGACGCCCATCCAGACGTTGCGCGGCCATGGAAGCAACGGCGACAACTTCAGTAACCGTTCCGCTCGCTTTGTGAGAACCTGGAAGTTATGCCAGTGGGCCTTCTGCATGACCTGAAACACCTTGAGGATGAACTCGACGCGGATGTTGTCGTGGAAGAGATCGCTCATGCTGTTGACAAAGATCAGGTGTGGCTGGCGTATCCTCAGAGGCTCCTCCAACTTGTCCGGCAGCTGGTTAACCTTGCCGGTCCACTCCAGTCGCCCGTCCTTCGTCTTACAGGCAGTACCGTCATAGCTGTGAATCTTGGAATTTGTCGTCATGCGCCAGGCATCCAGGATCGCATAGCAGTTTGCGCATCCGGGGCTGACCTTTGAGCAGCCCGCAGCCGGATTCCACGTGCGCTCGGTCCATGTGATGCCCGTTTTTCGATGCACTGGCTTCTGCTTCATGTTCTTGTTCGTCATCATTCCTCCCGGCATGTTGACGGAGAAGCCAAGTACGTCGATGACGCTTTGCTTGCGGCGGAGGCTCTGGAGTTGGGTCAGGATCGGATCACCAAACATAGTGGTGTCGATGTACTGGTTGCAGCGCTCGCACTTGAGCACCGCAGAGGCAACGTCGCTGCCGGCGATATAAGCCACGGGGGTCATGGTCTCAATGGTGGCGCGAAGGATGCCAGGGACATGGCTGTGATTGGCCCGCATGACTGTTTCGGCGTCCCGGTATTGGATGTTGTCCCAGTCCCAACCATTTTCCAATCGCAATCCAGTTATGAGTCCATGGGCCTTGTCAACAAGGGTTTTGAGCGCTTCCTCAAGCTCCTTCTGATGTTTGGGGCTGCGGCCGTTTTTCGAGGCGGTCGTCATTGTCTGCCGGACGCTGGTCGCGAACTCTTCGACCATCCTCCGCGTCTCACTCATGCTGTCGCTCATGGTTAATCCTCCTTGGTTCAAGCGGGAAAGTGGGAAGGTGGACGGCAGCGCATATTCTCTTCCCGCTTTCCCCAAGGCCTATGCCGTCTCTTTCGCTTTTCGTCTCCTAAGTAGCGAACAAAGCCAAGCTTGACAACGACGGTAAAGATCCCTAAAATGACATAAGTAATACACGTATTGGTATTCATGCAGCATCAGTAACTGAAGTATAACATGCAGGCCGGGTATGTCAAACGGAATTCTTCTTGAGGAGGGCGTCTCTTGGCAGGTAAGGATCGTTCGCTTCAGCCAGTCGTCATGCGGATGTTTAAGGTGACCAGCGAGGAGCGGGAAAGGATCCGTGCCCTCAAGCGCGAGAAGGAGACGATGCGGGATATGCTCTATCGCATGGAGGCTGTGCTGACAAGCCTTTATGAGAAGGGAAAGATCCCTCGCAAGCCAAAGCCAGAGGTCGTACCTGTCCGGCTCGACATGCATCCGAAGTTGGCAAAACTCTTTAAGCGGATCAGTCGCGAGAAGGGCCAAACGCAGGTTGATATCCTCCGAATGGTGGTCGAAGAGATGGAGAAGAATCATCATTGAACGGGTGTGGGAAAGCGGGAAAGCGGGAGCTACTGTATGCTTGGCGCCATTGATATAGAGCACCCTTCTTTTCTTCCAACACGTACCCGCTTACCGCCGCGCTTACTGTCACAGCAGTCCTTCTATAGTTGCCTGATGAGCCGAGAATAGCCGATCCTGCCGCCACCCCTCCCCGGGGGATATCGTGCGGAACCCGTCGCTGAACAGGCGTAAGAAAAGCCCCGAGCGCGTCTTCCGCGTTCCGGGGCATGGTTTATCGTGGAGCCAACTGTCGGACTCGAACCGACGACCTGTGCTTTACGAAGGTTGATCGACTGTGGCACGGAATCTTGCGGGACGGGCGCTATTTGTGTCGATGCAAAGAGGCTTGCTGGAGTTGGAGTCGCTTAATGAGTCGAACGAAAGCACTTGTGCCGGAAATGCCCGTCTGTTCCCTAGCAGTTCGCATCCCCCACGTTGCTCCGGCGCTGCGCCTCGCACCCGACACGTCGGCGCACAGAGCGAGATCCCGAACGCGATACTATGACGGGATCCGGGGCAGGGATGATCCGCTGGAGATGATCCCGACGCTATCGCCCGAACGTCCATATCTCGATCAGGTCGATCAGCGCCTGCAGCGGCGGATGGATCGTTTTGTCGAGGTGATAAACGAGGTAAAACGCCCGCGTCATTCCCGGCAGCGCCAGCGCATGCAGTAGACCGAGCTCGACCTCCTTCTCCGCCACCCGCAACGAGAGCACGGCCACCCCCGCGCCGCCGGTCACCGCTTGCTTCACCGCCTCGTTGCTGCCGAGCGTCATCGGCACCACGACCCGGAGCTCATGCGCCTCCAGAAACACGTCCACCGCCCGGCGTGTGGCCGAGCCTTCTTCATGCATGATCATCGCCTGTCCCAGAAGATCCGCCGGCTTCAGTGATTTCTTCTTCGTCAGCGGGTGTCCCGGCGGGGCGATCACCACCAGATCCTCCCTGCAGATCTCGCGGGTCCGCAGTTTGTGATGGCGCACCTCGTGGGCCAGGAATCCCAGGTCGTTCTTCAGTGCGATCGTGTTGGCGGCCACCTGCCCGGTCGGCAGGACGTCCACGGTCAGGCTGACCTCCGGATGCAACTTGGCGTAACGGTTGATGATGGAGGGAAGATAATAGGCGCCGAAGCTCTCGCAGGTCTGCAGATGGATGCGCCGTTCGGCTTCCTCGCCGAAACGCGCCAGCCGCTCCTCGGCCACGGCTTCGAGTTCGAAGATTTTCTCCGCGATCCCGTATACCTCCTCTCCGGCTTCGGTCAGCCTCATCTGCCGGCCTTCGAAATCCAGCAACTTCACCCCGTGCTGCTCCTGCAACCGTTGGATGCCCTTGCTCACCGCCGGCTGCGTAATCCCCAACTCCTGCGCGGCGACGCTGAGGCTGGCGTGCTTGGCAGTGAGATAGAAGAGCTTCAACTGGTTGATATTCATAGAGAAACGACGTCCATAACCTGAGGTTATAAGCCGAAACATAATGTATTTTGCCATTCCCGGCAAGAGGGTGTAGAGATGACAGTGGTCGAGCGAACCGCGCCGGCCGGGAAACGAGAGGAGACCAGATGAAGATCCTTTGCCTGGGAGGTGCCGGACGGATCAGTCGCGAGACCGCGCTGGACGTAGTCGAGAATACGGATGCCGAGCGGGTCACCATCGCCGACTGCAACGAAGCAGCAGCCCGCGAAGTGGTTGACTGGCTGAACGATCCGCGCGTCGACTTCGCCAAGGTCGACGTTCACGACATTGCCGCCACCGTCGCCACCATGCGCGCGTACGATCTGGTCCTCGACGGCACTACCATCTCCCTCAACGGCAGCACCACCGCCTGCATGGCCGAGTCCGGCGTCCACGGCGTCAACCTCAACGGCTTCGGCGAAGAATACCGGTATGACGAGGCGTTCCGCGCCGCGGGAAAGCTCTGCGTTCCCGGCTTCGGCATGACCCCGGGGGTGACGAACATGATGGCCAAACATGCGGCCGACACGTTGGAATCGGTCGACTCTGTCCGCGTCAGTCACGGCGCGTTCCGCCCCATCGCTTTCTCCTCGGCCATCGCCGAGACCACGATCTACGAGTACGACCCGGACCTCCCGAGCCGGGTGGTGTACGAGGACGGCGAGTTCGTTCAGGTGCCGCCTTTTGCGCGGCCGCGCATGGTCGAACTGCCGGAGCCGTTCGGGACGCACGAGCAGTACATCATTCCGCACGCGGAGACGCGGACGCTCGCGGAGTACCTGCGCGACAAGGGCGTCAAGCTGATCGAGGTGCGCGGCACCTGGCCGCCAAAAAACATGCAGCTTGTCCGTGCGCTGTACGACTGGGGATTCCTGCGCAACGATCCGGTCGATCTGGGAAGCGCCGAGGTCGGGATCATGGACGCAATCGCGGCGTATCTGCTGCATGCGCCGGAAGGGCGCGAGACCGAGCTGTACGGTTATGCGCTGCACGTCGAGGTGATCGGCTCGCGTGAGGGCGAGCGCGTGCGGCATATCATGACACATACCCATCCGGCGAGTGATGGCTCGGAGCCGGGGTGGGAGAAGCTTCGCGCCTATACCCGCTGCGTCGGCATCCCCATGGGTGTGGCGGCGGAGCTGATCATGGCGGGCAGGGCCACAGGTCGCGGGGTGCTGATTCCCGAAAAGGTTTTCAATCCGCCGGACGTGTTCGACGCGTTGGCGCGGCGGGGGATCGAGATCCACGAGACGGTGGAATCTCTCGAAGCGGAAGGAGGTGGTCAATGAATGCGGTCTGCGATCAGGAAAGGCAATCGGTTCTGGACGAGGCGCAGCTGCAGGTGCGCCAGGCCGCAGCGATACTGGAGCTGGAGGCATTGTATCCGAAGCAGCATCTCCTGGACCGCTTCCTCATGCCCGACAAGGTCATTCTCTTCCGCGTCACCCTGCAGCGTGACGACGGCTCGAACGTGCTGTACGAAGGGTATCGCGTACAGCACAGCGACGTGCTGGGCTGCTACAAGGGCGGCATCCGCTTTCACCTACGCGTCGACTTGAACGAGGTCAAGGCTCTGGCGCTCTGGATGGCGTTGAAGACCGCTCTTGTCGCAATCCCGTACGGCGGGGCCAAGGGCGGCATCGCGGTCGACCCGGGGACGCTCAGTGTCGCCGAGCGCGAGCGTTTGACGCGCAAATACACGTCGTACCTGCTGAACGACATCGGCCCGCATCGCGACATTCCCGCACCGGATGTGGGTACGGGTGAGCAGGAGATGGCCTGGATCTATGACGAGTACCGCAAGCATAACCCGGACGCCCTGGGCGCGGTCACCGGCAAACCGGTATCCCTCGGTGGCTCGTTGGGACGTGCTGCGGCGACCGGCAATGGCGTGGTCTTCGTCATGCGCGAGGCGCTGCGGGAACTGGGCCTGGAGAAGCCACGGGTAGCGATCCAGGGCTTCGGCAACGTCGGCATGAACGCGGCACTGGCGTGTCACGGGTTGGGGCTCCCCGTCGTCGGCGTCAGTGACATCAGCGGCAGTCTCTACCGTGCCGACGGCCTCGACATCCCCGCGCTCGCGGCCCATGTGCGTGCCACTCGCACGCTGGCCGGTTTCGCCGAAGCCGAAAGCATTCCGGACGTTCTGACCTGCCCGTGCGAAATCCTGCTGCCGTGCGCGCTCGAGGGCGCGATTACCGAAGGAAACGCCGGCGACATCGAGGCGCGCCTGATCGTCGAGGGCGCCAACGGTCCGACAACGGCCGCGGCGGATGCGCTGCTGCAGGGCCGAGGCGTCACCGTCGTGCCCGATATCCTGGCCAACGCCGGCGGTGTCATCGTCAGCTACTACGAATGGGTGCAGAACCGCGAGGGCTTCTACTGGGACGAGGCGACGGTGCGCGAGCGCCTGGATATAACCATCACCGGCGCATACGCCAAGGTCGTGGCTCGTGCCCGGGAGCAAGACTTGTCGCTGCGGCAGGCGGCGTACTGCCTCGGGCTCGAGCGCATCGCCGCGGGCATGGCCCTGAGCGGCGTGCAGTAGCGTGATTTTTCGGTTAGGCCGTTGTGTCTCAGGACGGACTCGATTATCCCTTACAGTGACGGGCAGAAGGAGGAGACGATGAATACCGAACAGGCGATCCCCGGTTGGAAGGACAAGATACTCTTCACCCCCGGGCCGTTGACGACCAGTCGCACGGTCAAGCAGACGATGCTGCGCGATCTGGGCTCGCGCGACTACGAGTTCATCGGCATCATCCGCGACGTCCGGCGGCGTCTCGTCGAGATCGGCGAGGCGAGCGAGGACGAATACACTGCCGTGCTGATGCAGGGTGCGGGCACCTTCGGTCTGGAGTCGGTAGTCGGCTCGACCATCCCCGAAGGCAGGAAACTCCTGGTGGTCGTCAACGGCGCCTACGGCCGCCGCGTGGTTAAAATGGCTCAGATGCTCAAGATCCCCGTGGTCACGCTGGAGTACTCCGAGTCGGAGCTTCCGAACCCGGCCGATGTCGAGAAAGCGCTGACGGAGGATCCGGAGATCTTCCAGGTCTCCATGTGCCACTGTGAAACGACGAGCGGCATCATCAATCCGATCAAGCAGGTCGGTGAGGTTGTCCTTGCAGCGGGGCGGACCTTCTTCGTCGACGCGATGAGCGCCTTCGGCGCGGTGCCGACGAACCTCGCCGAGTGCAACATCGACTACCTCTGCAGTTCCGCGAACAAGTGCGTGGAGGGCGTCCCGGGCTTCAGCTTCATCCTCGCGCGCATCGAGACGCTGAAAGCCACCGCCGGCTGGGCGCGGAGTCTCTCGCTGGATCTGCACGCGCAGTGGCAGGGCCTGGAGAAGAACGGTCAGTTTCGCTTCACACCGCCGGTGCAGTCGATCATGGCTTATCAACAAGCGTTAAAGGAACTCGAGGCCGAGGGCGGCGTCGACGCGCGTGCGGCTCGCTACAAGCGCAACAGCGACGTCTTGCGCGAAGGCATGCGCGAGTTGGGCTTCCGCGAATACCTGCGTCCCGAGATGCAGGGCTACATCATCACCTCGTTCTACTCACCGGATCATCCGAACTGGGACTTCGCGCGCTTCTACGAGATGCTCAACGAGCAGAACTACGTCATCTACCCGGGGAAGGTCGGCGACGCCGACTGCTTCCGCATCGGCAGCATCGGGCGTGTCTTCGAGAGCGACGTCCGCGACCTGCTGGGCGCGATCGAGCGCGCGCTTCGCGAGATGCATGTCGACCTGACGGCCATGCGGACCTGAGAGACACGAGGAGAATCGCCATGACCTATCGTTATCAGCGTTGTTACACCGGCACCGTTGCCCTCGTCGTCGCCGACCTAGCCGGCACCACGGTCGACTACGGCAGTTGCGCCCCGGCCGGCGCGTTCATGGAGTTGTTCAGGAACCATGGAATCGACGCCACGGTCGAGCAGGCGCGCGGGCCCATGGGCATGCACAAGCGTGATCACATCCGCATCATGAGCCGGATGCCCGCCATTGCCGCGCAGTGGCGGGAGAAGCACGACCGTGCATGCACCGAAGGCGACATCAAGCAGATGTTCGAGGAGTTCATCCCGATGCAACTCGCCTGCCTGCCGCAGTTCTATGATCTCATCCCCGGTACGGCAGAGGTGATGCGGCAGCTTCAGCGACAAAGCATCCGCATCGGCGCGACGACCGGCTACAACGTCGAGATGATCAATCTGGTTCTCGACGCCGCGGCGAAGCAGGGCTACAAGCCCGACGCCTCCTGCTCGGCGGCTCAGGTAGCCGACGGACGCCCCGCGCCGTGGATGATCTATCGCTGCATGGAAGCCACCGGCGTCTATCCTCCCGCTGCGGTAATCAAGATCGGCGACACCGTCAGCGATATCGAGGCCGGGCTGAGCGCGGGAGTATGGAGCGTGGGTGTAGCCAAAACCGGTAACATGCTCGGCCTTCCCTTGGTCGAGGTGGAAGCGATGCCGTCGGACGATTTGACCAGTCGCCTGAAGACCGCGCGCGCGCGCCTCGCCGCGGCCGGTGCTCATTACGTCATCGACAGCATCGAGGAACTGCCCGCCACGATCGAGTTGGTCAACACCCGACTGGCGCAAGGCGAAACACCGTAATCCGGCATTGCCCTGACATAGAGGCATTAGCACCGGCTTGGGAACAGGCTGGTGCTGTTTTGTTATAAATCTTTATCTTCCTTATAGATTCGATTCCGCTCTTCAACACCATTCACCAAATACTAATGTTTCCCTCACCGACAACTACTAATCGCGCCATCAAATACATTGCGCACGCGGTGGCCGAAGAAGCAGTAAATCAGGCATTATCGACGGGTTGCCTGCAAGGTATTTTTAGGCGCGGTTAGTAAGTCCGAAAATTACACTCCGGTCTGCGTCAGGGGATTTCGGGCCTGACTGTCTCGACAGACCGATGTCACGAATGCATATCTCCGCCAACGGGTTGGCGGGGTGCGTTGCAGAGGGGATGGAGTACAAAAGGGGAACGGCATGAACGGACTGGGCAGGTGGTTCACTAAGATGACCGCGGCGGCGACGAGCCTGCTGCTGGCGCTGGGCGTGTGTGTGTTCGCGGGCGAGGAATTGATCGTCTACACCGCGCTCGAGGACGACGAGATCGTCATTTACAAGAAGGACTGGGAAGCGAAGCACCCGGAGATCACGCTGAAAATCGTTCGCGACTCGACGGGCATCATGACCGCGAAGCTGCTGGCGGAAAAAGACAATCCGCAGGCCGACGTGGTCTGGGGCACGGCCGCGACGAGCCTTATGCTCTGTGACCAGGTCGGGATGCTCAAGGGATACAAGCCCGAAGGGCTGGACAAGCTGAAGAAGAGCTTCTATGACCAGAAGCACGACGAGCCGCACTGGGTCGGCATCAAGGCGTGGATGACCGGTTTCGCCAACAACACCATAGAGACCAAGAAGTTGGGCCTGCCGTACCCGAAGTCGTACGAAGATCTGATCAAACCCGTCTACAAGGGCAAGCTGGTCATGCCCAACCCCGCCAGTTCGGGCACCGGCTTCCTGACCGTATCGGCGATCCTGCAGCTCATGGGCGAGGAAGAGGGCTGGAAGTACCTCGACAAGCTGCACGAGAACATCGCCGTCTATACACACTCGGGCTCGAAGCCCGCTAAGATGGCCGGCAAGGGCGAGTATCCCATCGGCATCAGCTTCGCCTACCGCGCGATCAAGCAGAAGAAGAGCGGCGAGCCGATCGAACTGACCATGCCCAAGGAAGGCTCCGGGTACGACTTGGAGGCCAACGCCCTGATTAACAAACCCAAGATCAAGAAGTCGGCCAAACTCTTCCTGGACTGGGCCATCGGCGAGGACTGCATGAAGATGTATTCCAAGATCTACCCGATCATCGCCATGGAGATGCCGATCGATCCGGAGCTGATCAAGATGGGCTACCCGGAGGATCCGGCCGGTCAGCTCCTGAAGAACAACGACTTCGACTGGGCCGCCAAGAACCGCGACCGCATCCTCAAGGAATGGTCGAAGCGCTACGACGCCAAGAGCGCGCCGAAGTAACGGACAGAACCGTCTCGCCGCCGGTCCGCCCCGCGCGGGCCGGCGGTTCTTATCATCACGAGGCGCCGCACACAAAGGGGGAGAACGGATGAACGCCGGGCAACCCGAGGAGGCCGACTTTTTCCTGGAATGCCGCAACATCTACAAGATGTTCGGCAGCTTCTGCGCGCTCGACGACGTCTCCGTGGGCATCCGCAAGGGCGAGTTCGTCTCCATCCTCGGCCCCAGCGGCTGCGGCAAGACCACGCTGTTGCGGGTCATCGCCGGCCTCGAGGAACACAACAGCGGCCAGGTGCTACTGCAGGGCGAGGACGTCTCGCGTTATCCCACCGCCAAGCGCAAGTGCGGCATCGTCTTCCAGTCGTATGCCCTCTTTCCGAATCTTACGGTCCTGCAGAACGTCGCCTACGGCATGCCCAGGCAGGGCAAGTCCGGCGGTATGATCCGCCACCGGGTGGAGGAGCTGCTGAAGATGGTTGGCCTCCCCGGGAGCGAGCAGAAGTACCCCGCGCAGATGTCCGGCGGCCAGCAGCAACGCGTGGCCCTGGCGCGCGCTCTGGCGACCGATCCGTCGCTGCTGCTGCTGGACGAACCGCTCTCGGCGCTGGACGCGCGCGTGCGGGTGAAGCTGCGCTCGGAGATCCGTCATCTGCAGAAACGCCTCGGCGTCACCACCGTCATGGTCACCCACGACCAGGAGGAAGCGCTGACCATGGCCGACCGCATCGTGGTGATGAGCAAGGGAGTGCTGATGCAGTACGCCTCACCGCCTGAGCTGTACCACGAGCCGGAGAATCCGTTCGTCGCCGGCTTTATCGGCACGGTCAACTTTCTTGAGAACTGGTCGATCAAAGACGCCGATACGGCGACTTTCGGTGACCTGGTCCTGCATGTCCGCCCCGGATCAGGCAAGGATCTGGTCGGACAGAAGGCCACCGTCTCGATCCGTCCCGAGGAGGTGCGCCTGCTGCAGAATGTCGACGATCTCTCGCGCCCCTATGCCGTGCGCGCGATGCACGAGGATGACGCGGAGAAGAACGTCTTCAATACCAAGGTGCGCAGTATCGAGTTTCGTGGCGCCTTCTACCGGCTGGAGCTGGCGGTCAACGCCGGCGGAGACGACCTGACCTGGCTGGTCCTGGAGACCGACGTACCCTCGGAGGTACTCGAGCGCCTGAACGTCGAGGAAGGATCGGAGATCAGCGTCTATTTACCGCCCGAGCGTGTGCTCCCCTTCGCCGGGTCCGGGAAGGAAGCCGTCGCCGCCGGTGCCTCGTGATACGATTCTGTTCATCGCCGGCATGACCGACAGCGAAGGAATGCCATGAGCGACGCCTCCCAGCCGCAAACCGAACTTGAAGTGATCAGCCGCCAGAGGGTCAAGCAGCATCGCAGCACCGAGGACTACGTCCGCCTCGTCGTCGTCGGCCTTATTGCCGCGTGGCTTTTCTCGGTGGTCGTGATGCCGCTTTGGGAGGTGATCGAGCGCGCGACCAACGCCGAGTTCACCGTCGCCGTTTGGGACGATGGCAACGAGTTCCGCATCGCCGGCCGTCGCATCGTTTTCGACAAGGACGAGAACGAAATCGTCGTCGACGGCCAATCGCTCACGCCGGTCGACGGCCAGATCGATTTCGACGGCGTCGCCGCCGGCTTCGCCCGGGACGGCCACTGGGCGCGCGCCCGGAAGGTCGAATTGCGCGGCGAATGGATCGAGACACGGCCCATCGAGGTCCGGGTGCGCGGCAATGCCTGGATCATCGACGGCACCACCCTCGGACCCGACGATTACCTGCTCATCGTTCCGCGCTTCATCGGGTTGAAGAATTTCAACACCTACTTCACCAACGCTAATCTTCGGATCGCCGTTTTCAACAGCATCAAGGTCGGCGCGTGGACCACCGTCATCTCGGTCCTGCTGGCTTTTCTGTACGCTTTCGGTCTGACCCGAACCGCGATGCCGGCCAAACTTTTCTTCCGCGTCGTGGCAATGCTGCCTCTGTTCGCGCCGACGATGCTCTACGGCCTCTCGCTGGTCTATCTCTTCGGCAACAAGGGGCTGGTCACCCATCAGCTCCTGGGCCTGCAGTTCGGTGCCGGCAACCCCTTCTACGGCTTCTGGGGCATCCTCATCGCCGAGGTGACCTTCACCTTCCCGCCGGCTCTGATGATCCTCACCGTGGCCTTGTCCAACACCGACGCGCGACTCTACGAGGCGGCCTCGAGCCTGGGAGCGGGAAAGATCCGCACCTTCCTCACCGTCACGCTGCCGGGGGTCAAGTACGGCCTCATCAGCGCTGTCTTCGTCTGCTTCACCCTCTCCTTCACCGACTTCGGCGCGCCGAAGGTCGTCGGCGGCCAGTACACCGTCCTCGCCGTAGACATCTACAAACAGGTCGTCGGGCAGCAGAATTTCGGCATGGGCGCGACGGTGAGCATCATCCTCCTGATCCCGGCGGTGATCAGCTTCATCGCCGACCGCATCATCCAGCGCCGCGCCTCCGCGGCCATCACCGCGCGTGCGGTACCGCTGGTGCCGAAGAAGACGCCCTCGGTGGACTGGCCGATGTTCGGCGTCTGCTGTCTGATCGCCGCGTGCATTCTGACCATGCTCTTCATGGCCGGTTACGGGTCGTTGTTGAAGATGTGGCCTTACGACCTGTCACTGACATTGAAGCATTATCTCTTCGCCGATACCAGCGGCAGCTACAAGGACTACTGGAACAGTCTTCGCATGGCCGGGTTGACAGCGGTCATCGGCGCGGCACTGACCTTCGTCACCGCCTACCTGATCGAGAAGACCAAGGGCATGACCTGGCTGAGACAGATCGCCTACTTTCTCTCCATCCTGCCGCTCGCTCTGCCGGGACTGGTGATCGGCATCGCCTACATCTTTTTTTTCAACAACCCGAGCAATCCCATGCACGGCGTCTATGGCACGGTTTGGGTCATGGTCATCGCCAATATCGTCCACTTCTTCACCGTCAGTTTTCTTACCTGCACCACCGCCCTGCGGCAACTCGACAAGGAATTCGAGACGGTGAGCGAATCGATGTCGGTGCCGTTCTACGTAACCTTCTTCCGCGTCACCGTCCCGGTCTGTTTGCCGGCGATCCTTGAGGTGATGATGTTCTATTTCGTCAGTTCCATGGCCACGGTTTCGGCGCTGATCTTCCTCTACTCCACCGACACCCGCGTCGCTGCCGTCGCCGTGGTCAACATGAGCGACGCCGGCGATGAGACAGCCGCCTCGGCGATGTGCATGTTGATCGTGCTGACCAATATCGTGGTCCGTCTCCTGTTCGAGGGCGCGACCTACTTCCTGCGTCGCAGCACCGAGGCCTGGCGCAAACGCTGAGCCTTTCGTCAGTCACGGGATTCTGCCATGCCGGACCAGCCCGACCGTTCCGAGGGGGATATCAACCTCTCGCCGCGGCGGCGGGCCTGGACCGAGAAGAACCTGGACGAGACGACACGGGCGATCCTGGAAGAGGACTCGCGCTATTTTCTGCACCAGTCGCTCTCGACGCCGTGCCTCGATGTCGTCACCGGCGCCGATGGATCATGCCTGTCCACTGCAAGTGGCAAGCGCCTCCTGGATTTTCACGGTAACAGCGTCCACCAGGTCGGCTACGGTCACCCGCGGGTGATCGAGGCTATCAAACGCCAACTCGACACACTCCCTTTCTGCCCGCGCCGCTATACGAACGAACCGGCGATCGCGTTGGCGAAGACGCTCGCCGACCGTGCATCGGGCAATCTCGGCAAGATTCTCTTCGCCCCTGGAGGCACCGCGGCGTTGGGCATGGCGCTGAAGTTGATGCGGAAGACCACCGGGCGCTTCAAGACCGTCTCCTGGTGGGATTCCTTTCACGGTGCCTCGCTCGACGCGATCAGTATCGGCGGCGAAGCGGTCTTCCGCAAGGGCATCGGTCCGCTGCTACCGGGCTGCATCCACGTCCCGCCGCCGGCGCCACCCGGGAGCGCCTTCGGCGTCAAGAGCACGAATGCGATGGCGAGTACCGATTACGTCGAATACGTCTTCGAGACCGAGGGCGATATCGGCGCTTTTATCGCCGAGCCGATCCGTTGCACCGCCGTCTGCCAGCCGCCTCCCGGCTACTGGCCGCGGGTGCGGGAGATCTGCGATCGGCATGGGGCGCTCCTGATCTTCGACGAGATCCCGACGTGCCTCGGGCGCACGGGGAAATTCTTCGCCTGCGAACATACCGGCGTGGCGCCGGACATCCTCGTCATCGGCAAAGGGCTCGGCGGCGCGGTTTTTCCCATGGCGGCGATGATCGCCCGCGAAGACCTCGACGTTGCCGGCGACATCGCCCTGGGGCATTACACCCACGAAAAGTCGCCTGTCGGCGCCGCCGCCGCGCTGGCGGCTATTGAAGTCATCGACGAGGAGAATCTTCTCCTGCGGGCGAACGAGCTGGGGGCATATGCGCTGGGGCGACTGCGGACCATGCAGCGGCAGTATGCGCTGATCGGCGATGTCCGCGGCGTGGGGCTGCTCCTTGGGGTGGAGTTGATCCGGGCCAGCCGGCCTGCGTGCGACGAGGCCGAAGCGGTTCTCTACGCCTGCCTCGAGCGGGGCTTGAGCTTCAAGGTCTCCTGCGGCAGCGTCCTGACGCTCGCGCCGCCACTGACGATTTCGCAGGAAGAAATGAACAACGCTCTGGATATCCTTGAAACAGCCATTAGTGCATTGACATGATTCCGATTGACTTTTTCCCGGCCGCATGACCGAATCGCATCGCGTTCACTCCTTCCCCAGGAGGTATTCGCGGATTCCATCGCAGACTATCCGTAAGATAAGCCCCGAGCGCATCTTCCGCGTCCCGGAGCATGGCGTGTCTTGGGGCCAACTGTCGGACTCGAACCAAAGGGCAACGTAGTCGAGGACAACTACGCTTACAGCTTCCGCCTCGAGAACGACAAGATCGTCAAGAGCAAAGACAACCGGAAAGTCACCGAGAAAATCTACGAGAAAGCCAGGATGAAGCTGCTCGACATGATCGAGAAGGCATACGGCAAGACCCACCCCGTCGCCGGCTTCGAGCGCGTCGGCCCGGAGAAGAGCGACTGAGTCGACACCCCGGCTACTCCGTCTTCTGTCGCTGCTGTCGGACGAGTTGGAGCATCTGCTTAACCCTGCGCGCCTGCGCATGGTCCTCGCCCACGGCCGGAACAAGCAGTTCCAGCGCGTCAACGAGGTTGGCCTCGGCCTCGACGAATCTGCCGCGCCCGGCCTGGACTTCTGCCAGGAGGTAGAGATATTGTGCGCAGCTCGGATGCGTCTGACCGAGCGACTTGCGCACGATGGAGGCCGCGTCGGCCAGGAACATCTCGGCCTTCTCCAATGCGCCGCGGGCTTTACAGAGGGCGCCCAATTGGACCAGGCCGTTGGCGTACTCGTGGTGCTCGGGTCCGTAGACCTTCTTCTTGATGTCGGCCGACTCGACCAACAGCGTCTCGGCCTTGTCGTATTCGCCTTGCGAGAAATGGAACATCGCCAAGTTGTTCAGGGCCGCGCCGTAGTACGGATGCTCCACGCCGAGCGCTTTTTTCTGGATCGCCACGACCTTGGTGAAAAGCGGCCCGGCGCGTTCGGGCTCACCCCGATTGTAGTATAGCGAGGCGAGGCTGTTCAGGACCGTGGCGTATTCCGCGCTGTCTTCGCCATGGATCTCTGCATATGTGGAGACGGATTCACGCAGCAGCGGCTCGGCCTTGTCGAATTGCTTCTGTTGCATATACAGACGTCCGAGATCGTTACCCGTCTTGGCATAATCGGGATCCTTTTCGCCGACCAATCTCTTGAGGATTTCGCGCGCCTCAAGCAGCCGAGTTTCGGCCGCGTCGAACTTTTTCTCCACCTCGTATATCCTGGCCATGTAGACGATGCTCTTGACGTAGCGGCTATGCTCGGTGCCGTAGAGCTTCTCAGCGAGGTCCACGGCTTTGACGAGATGCACGTTGGCACGATCATGGTATTTCAGACTGTAGAATAACTCGCCCAGGATCATGTGCATCATCTGGCGCGTCACGTCGTCCCCGGCGAACTCCGTGTCCGCTCGCTCGCTCGCCTGTTCGAGGAAATGTCCGACGGTGTATTGCGCGTTGCCGCCGGCCACGGGATTGGCTTTGGCCAGCATCCCGGTCATGAACTCGGTGATGCGCTTGGCCCGCAACGCTTCCTGCTCGGCGCGTTGGCGCTCGGTCTCGGCTGTTTCGAGCGCGGCCTTGGTTTTGACCTGCTCCTCTTTGACACGTGCGAGGGCGGCGACGGTCTTGGCCTGTTCGTTCCGGACGCGGTCACGTTCGGACTCGACAAGCCTGAGTGCCGCCTCGGTGCGGCTCTGTTCACGGTAGATCAGGACCGCCGCGACAACCGCTCCCGCGAGAATCAATACACCCGCGGCAAGAGACAGGCCGGCGAAGAGCTTGACCCGCTGCTGCCGAGTCGCCCGCGCGTGCCGGGCCTTCTCGATCTGCTTCAGGAGCGACCGATGGGTGTGTGCGGATTCGTCCAGTTGCGACGCGGCCAGGTCCAGATCGCCCTTGGAGAGCGCGCATTCGGCATAGGCGAGCTGCGCCTCGCGCAAGCCCCGCCGTGCCTCGTCGTTGACCTGCCACAATTCCCATGCCTGTCGGAAGGCGAAGACCGCCTGGGCGAAGAGATCGTATTCGCGACCGGAGCGCGCGCGTTCGAGATCCCGCCGGGCTTTCTGGCAGAGGGCAAAGCTTTCGCTGTGCGCCTGGTACTCGCGAATGGCCTGCTGGAACACCTTGACGTCGGCGTAACGGTCGGCGGGCTCGGTGGCCATGGCCTTGCGCGCGATCTCCACCAGTTCGCCCTCAGCCTCCGAGTCCTGGATTACGTTCTGCGCGGCCTGGCAGAGACACTCGACGACCGAACCGCCGGTGTGGGGCTTGAAACCGGTGACGATCTCGTAGAGGATCGCTCCCAGCAGGTAGACGTCGCTGTGGGTGCCGATCCGCGCCGGGTCACCCGCGGCCATCTCCGGGGCCATGTAGGACGGGGTGCCACCGGTACCGGAGTCGGCGAGCGGTTCGGCCTTGCCGCCGGGGCTTACCGAGGCGGCCAGCCCCCAGTCCATCACCAGCACCTCGCCGAAACCGCCGAGCATGACGTTCTCGGGCTTCAGATCGCGGTGGATCACGCCTCGGCTGTGCGCAAAGGCGACCGCGTCGGCGACGCGCATGAGGATATCCACGTTCTCCGCGAGTGTCTTCTCCGCGATAACCTCGTCCCACGGCGTGCCCTCGACCTTCTTCATGGCGTAGAAGAGTTGCCCCCCATCGTCGGCACCAAGGTCGTAGATCGGCACGATATTCGGATGCTCCAGGTCCCCGGTCACCGCCGCTTCGGTGAGGAAGAGGTTCTTGTGCCGGTCGCTGCGGGCGGCCTCGCCCTTGATCATCTTCATGGCGATAGTGCGGCCCAATGATGCTTGGCGGGCGGTATAGACTACGCCCATGCCTCCCTCGCCAAGCATCTCGATCAGTTCATAATGCGGCGTCGGCGTTTGCTTCTTCCCCGGCGGGGCCAGGCGCATGGGGGCGATGCTCAAGCCCGTCGGTGTGCGCGCGACGGAACGGCCGGGATTCAGCGTCGAGTCGACGGTGACGCCACCGTCGAGTGTTTCGTGCCAGACCTTTTTCACAGCTTCCAGGGTCACCTCGCCCGTGGCCTTCGGCTGCATTCTCGATTCCCGGGCATCAGCCAGCGGCATGGTGGCGTCGGGATTCTTTTGTAGCGGGACGGTCCGGGCTTCGGGGTCGGATTCGACACGGGGCAGCTTGTCCGTATCCTGTGGAACCTCGCGGATGGTCAGCGCTTCGCTCTTCGCTTCGGTGGCGGTGAAACGTTTGCCACAGCGGGTGCAATGGACACGCTTGCCGAGCGACTTACCTGTGGTACGGTACTTCTTCCGGCAATGCGGACAGAGGAAGAATGCCGGCATCGGATGCCTCCCGAAAGTCGTTCGAACCGAGTTCTGTGAGATTAAGGGTATTATAAACCGATATTCCCAGATAGGCCCGCCCATCGTCGGCATACTCGAGCGTCGATGCGTTTCCAGCATACCGGAAGCAGCTGTAATGGCCATGAATGACGGTGGATACGAACAGGTAGCAGAGCAGTCCGAAAACAGCGAGAACTGTATAATGCCAGGAAAGGCATGGGCAAGGCTGTGCGCGGCTTTTCGTTAAAGCCCGCCACTGCTTTGATGAATTGGATCCTGCATTCGGGTAAGATTGGGAAAAACGCATAATATGCAAGTTTACTCTTTTTATGGCAACAATCAAGAGCATGGGCGCTTCCGTTATCTAGTGTAGAATTCTAGCCATGAAGATGTCGCGAGAACATTTTCCTTGGCTTTGCATCCCCTCCACACCCAGATAATCCAGACACACGAAGAAAACTCAAGCACGTCGCGCCAACTCAACCTTCTCTTAACCAACCCGGCCATCATCCCGGCGTCCACATCTCCTTGCCAAACTTGAGTGCCATGTGCGGGTAATGAAATTGTAATAGCAGCTCTTGGCCGCGCCGGCGGCGCTTTTAACGGCAGTTCAATAGAAAGCAGCCCTGTCCGATTTCGTATCGGCGGTTGCTGCGGCACGGGCCCCGAGCATATCGCCGCCATGCGCGCGGCGGTCAAATAGCGGCGCTTCCTCTCGGCCACAGCAGCAGCAGCGCGGCGCACACCAGCCCGCCGGCGGTAGCGAAGGTCGTCGCCAGTCCCGTTGCCGGCAGCAGCACCGCGCTGCCGAGCCCTCCGGCCACGCACGCGCCCAGCAGATCCGCCGCGTAGAGCCACCCGCCCGCGCGCGGCCAGTCCCGCACCCGTTTGGCCAGCAGTGGAAACGACGCGCCGTCGGCGGTGCCAGCCAGGAAGATCAGCCCCGCGACGAGAATCCGGCCCGGCCATGTCGACGCCAGCGCCGCGACCTGCCCGATCAGCCACGGCGAGGCACCCGCGAGCGCGACCATGCCCAGCAGCAAAACGGGCAGCAGCCTCTCCGGGCACGCGCGCGCGCGGTCGCTCCAGCCCGCGCCGAGCGCCAGCCCCGCCATGAACAGTCCCGCCAGCAGTCCGATCTCGGCATACACGTAGCCGCACAGATTCTGGTACGCGTAGAGCAAGCCGATATTCATCGTCATGGCGAAATAGCCGGTCGCGCCCGCGCCGAGCAGGACTCCGACGCGGCGGATCCCGCATCGGTCTTCGCCGCGCCCTGCCGCAAAACCGGCCGCCGCCGCCAGCATCAGCCCCCCGAGCACCGTCCACACGTGCGCCGTGTCGATGCCGACCACGGCCCGGAAGAAACGGTCGCTCGTCCGACCGCCGAGGATCTCGTTGCCGAACGCCAGGCTGTAGAGCACGGTGACGGGATGGTGGTCGCGATTGGGCGGCGCATCGCTTTCCGTCAGAGCCCGGACAAACGCCTCCACCGCCGGCTGCCCCCGTGCATCGTCGAACAGCCCCTGCCGTACCTCCAGCACGCCACCACCGATCGTGGCGAAGTAGCTCGCCGCGCTTTCCCGAGTCACGGCGCCCCCGGCCGGGCGGAACACCGCGGGCAGGCGGTCTGCGCAATTCCGCGCCAGCAGCCGTGCGCCCAGCGTCTCCGGATCCAGCGCCAGCGCCTGCGGCTGCTTCGCGCCCAGCAGCAGGTGCCCCGCCAGCGGCACGGCTTCGGTCGACGGGAACATTTCGCCCAGTGCGCGCCGCACCGATTCGGTACGCAGCGCCAGCAGCGGACCGGTGTATTCCGCCGACGCGCCCCACGACGGGAGCACCAGGGCGAAGACGCCGCCCGGCGCCAAGGCGTTTCCGGCATGGGTGAAACATTCGGCCGTGCACAAGCGGTTGGCCGCGGCGTTGTCCGGCTCGGCGCTGAAGACGAGAATCAAATCGTAAATCGCCGACGGCGCTTGCTGCAGAAAGCGCCGCGGATCCATCGCCACCCGGCGGCTGCCGGCCGGCGCTCCGGACCATGCCAGAATCGCCGGGTCGTGCTCGACCAGGTCGATCCGCCTGTCCGGAGCGCCTTCCAGCAGCGCGGCGGGCAACGCGCTCAGCGTGCCGCCGACCAGCAGGATCCGTCGTGCGGGGCGCGCCCCCTGTGCGTCCAGAAACGCCGCTAGGTGTGCCGCGTGGAGCCGGTCGCTTCCGGGCGCGGCGAGTAGGCCTCCGTTCTGGTACACCGAGGCCGGCGCGTCTTCGGGACCGAACGCGGCCAGCCGGCCGTGGCGCGTCTCGATCACGCGCGGCGCGCCGCAAGCGGGCAGGGTCTGCCGCCAGCGTCGCTCGATCGACCACCGGTCCAGCGGCAGCGCCGCGAGCGCCAGCAGCACGACGAGCGCCGCGGCTGCCCGAAGGAGTCGGCGGGGCTCCTCACGTTCTCGTTTCAGCAACAGGATGCAGGCCAGATACAACCCCGCGCCCAGCAGCAGCCCCATACGGGCGAGCGCGCCCAGTTCGACCAGCACGAACCCCGTCGCCAGTCCGCCCAGCAAGCCACCCCAGGCCTCCGCCCGGTAGAGCGCGCCGAAACGCTCCGGACCGGCCAGGCGCAACGCCAGGCAGAACTGGTACCCGCCCAGCAGCGCGACCGGCCCCATGCAGAGCGCGATCATGCCCACCGCGTTGGGCAGGGCCAGCACCTGCCCCGCCGTGGCGCCCGGCATCCACGGCGCCGCCCGGACCAGCACGATCAGCGCGGCCAGCAGCGGCCCGTTGAGCCACGCGCTGCGCGCCAGCGTATCGGCCCGACGCGCCTCGCTGTTCGGCGCGCGCCCGCGCCACTGCCCCAGTGCCGCGCCCAGCGCCGTCCACAGCAGCCAGCACGCCAGCGTCACGCCGAACAGCAGTTCCGTCCCGTGCGTGCGCGCCATGACCTCGCGGAAGAGCAGCACCTGCGCGCCCTGCGCGAACAGCCCCAGCACCAGCATCGCGCGCGCGGGGGACAGAGCGAGTTGCTCACATCCGTTCGTCTGAAGCCGCATTCTCAACCTTGACAGTCTCTACTCCCAGACGCCGGCCAGTTCAGTTCCGCAATGGGGACACTTGCCACCGCGCACGAGGTTCTCCAGCACCTTGAACCCCATGCGCTTGATCACCGTTCTGTCGCACGAGGGGCAGGCGGTGTGGTTGTGAACGTGCGGCGCGAGGTTGGAGAGGTAGACGTAGTCCAGCCCCGCGTCGCGGCCGATGGCGTAGGCGGTCTCCAGCGTCGTCTGCGGCGTGGGCGGCAGGTTGCGCAGGCGGTACTGCGGATCGAAGCGCTCGAGGTGCCACGGTGTCTGCGGCCCGAGGTGATCGTGGATCCAGCGGGCCATCGTCCTCAGATCGTCCGCGCCGTCGTTGAGGGTGGGCACGATCAGCGTCGCCACCTCCAGCCAGACGCCCTCGCTCTTGGCCGCCTCCATCGCTTTCAGCACCGGCGCCAGCGCCCCGTCGACCACCTCGCGGTAGAACCGCTCGGTCGGGCCCTTGTAGGTGATGGTCACCGCCTCGAAATGCCTGAGCAGTTCGCGGAACGGCTTCTCCTCGACGAAGCCGGCGGTGCAGATCGTCCGTTTCAGCCCCGCCTCGCCGCAGCACTGCGCGAACTCGGCCACGAACTCCGGCGCGTAGGCCGGCTCAGTGTAGGTGAAGCCCACGCCACCAATGCGCTTCTCCTTCATCTTCGCCACCGTAGCCGCCGGATCGAAGGGGGTGATGTTCTTCGTCTCGGTCGGGCCGTGCTCGATGTACTGGAAGTTCTGGCAATACTTACAGCGCAGGTTGCAGCCCGCGTGCGCGACCGCGAGCACCTCCATCTCCGGGTAAAACTGCGCCAACGGGTTTTTGCCCACCGGATCGATGTTGAGCACGCACGGCTGGCCGTAGGCATGGGTGACCAGCCGCCCGTCGCGGTTCTCGCGCCCGAGGCAGTAGCCGCGCTCGCCCGGGCGCAGCGTCTCGCGGCGCGGGCAGAGGGTGCAGCGCACCTGCTTGCCCCGCAAGCGGGTGTAATGGTCGGCCGTCCTGTTGCCCTGGCGCATGGTCGCGCCCAGGACGCGCCCGTTGCCGTCCAGCACCCCGCAGGTCGAGAATGCCTGCCAGACGACCGGCGCCAGGCTCATGCCCAGTCCCAGCCGTCCCATCAGGCGCAGGAAGTCCCGGCGCGTGCGCTTGTCTCGGGAATCGGTCATTGCGGTCTCCCCGGCTGTGTTGCCCTGTCCGTCAATCACTTTTCGCCACTACCCCCAGCCGCTCCTTAAGGACGGGGATCAACTCTTCGGCGAGGAAGTAGCGCGCGAGGCGGCTGCTCTTCTCCTTCATCACCCTCGGCGAGCGGCGCTCGAGCTCGTCGCGCAGTTCGTCGATTTTGTCCTGGATCCTCACCTGCGGCGCCAGCGTCTCCTTCTCCATCTCGAAGTCGACGTCCGACAACTCGCGCGCGCGGTCGAGCACTCCCAGGATGCGCTCCGCCTCCGCCTTCTTCTCCTCCTCGGTGAGGTTGCAACGGAAATGCGTGTACTTCTCGATCGCGTGCTCGATCAGGTCGTACTTGGCGATCTGGTAGAGATCCTCCGGCATCGCGCGCACCTTGCGCAGGTGGTTGATGAAGCGCTCGTTCGAGGACGCCTGCCCCGCGCGTACCGGGTTGCCCAGATCCTGCGGCGGCACGATGCAGGGCTTGAACGTTTCGACGATCTGCAACTGCTCTGGCGTGAGGATCTCGCCCACTTGTGCCTCCAGCGGCTCCAGCTCGCGCATCACGCGTTTGTTGCCCTCGCTGACCATGTCCAACAGGCGATGCTCGATCCGGACCGCGCGTTCGGAGACGTCCCCTTCGGCGGGATGGCCGGTGCGGCGGATCTCGTCGCGCAGGGCTGTATAGGCGGCCTTTGCCTCCTGCAGCGCCAGATCGATCCTGCCCCCGTACTTGTACTTCTCGCGCAGCGCCTTGGCCTGCTCGGCCAGCGGCAGCAGTTGCCGCATCTGCTCCTGTCTCAGGTGCAGCGCGTTGACCAGGTTGAGCATCGATATCTCCCGGAACAGCTCCTTCACCTCGTGATGCTCCTGCATCGTCGCCTCGGCGTCGTCGCAGTGCTGCGCGCTCCACGCCGGCGTTGTCAGTAGTAATCCCGTTGCCAGAACGAATGCCAACGTCTTCATGATAAACCCTCCTGTCGTATGTAGTGCCGTATCGCTGTCGAATCGGCGCCGCGCCGATTGTCTTCGCTTTCGACTTGGCAAGCGGAATGCCAGAGCGATTCGCCACAGCTTTGCTTATAACCTGATTATTTCATGATACTTGCGACGGAGCAGCCAGCAAGGACGGCATGCCTGGCTGTCGGCTTTTCCGACACATGTTTCTTTGCGCCGCGCTGATCGCTCCGCTTCCATAAGATGAACAGGCTCGTATTGCTCGATTAAGTGGCTATGCTAATCGGCGATTATGTGACGCAGAGATTGCGTGAGATCCGATAGCAAAACTTATGTCGCGCTTGGGTCGAAAAAGGATCGGCACCACGCGCATCCTTCCTAGGCCGCCGCCTTTTCTCTTCCACCCAACACGCACCCGCTTACCGTCCCGCTTACTGTCATCCCAATCCTCTATAGTCGTCTATTGAGCCGAAGAATCCCGCCCGCGCCGACACCCCTCCCCAGGGGATATCGTGCGGAACCCGTCGCTGAATATCCGTTAGAAAAGCCCCGAGGCGCTAGTCAAGCGTCCCGGGGCATGGCGTGTC
>CAYWFP010000048.1:0-30365 GCA_964457365.1 uncultured Planctomycetaceae bacterium | reverse complement strand
GTAGCGGCGGAAATACTGCATCAGGCACTTGATTCCGGTGAGGCAGGCGAAGAAGGCCAGCACCACGAAGAGCGCCTGCCGGATCTTGATGTCACCCAGATACGGCGCGACCTCCTCGGGAATTTTGCGGTCGGTCGCCATCGTCGTGGCCCAGTCGACGATGCGGACATAGCCGACCTGCGAGCCGCTGTAAATGATGCTGACGATGAAAAACCATGCCAATCGGCGTTTGTACGGGCTTTGCAGCTTGATCATGCGGACGATGCTGCTTACCATTCGGTTTGCCCTTTCTCCACCTCCGGCTCGCCCGCCTCGGCGCGCAGGATCGCCCAGAGCTTGGCGTATTTTACGAAGACGTTGAAGCCGGCCAGCCCGCAGAGGATCAGCCCGGCCTTGCCGTCGAGAAAACCCCGACGCAGCAGGTACATGCGGAAGAAGCGGAAGAACGGCCGCGCCAGCAGGTTCCAGGCCGAGGGGCGCTTGCCTCGCTCCTGCAGGTCCAGCGCGCCCCAGGTGGTGTAGCGTCCGAACTTCTCGAGGTACTGGTCGAAGGAGCGGTAGGTGTGGTGTTCGAGTTCCCCGCGCAGGTGGCCCACGCGGCCGGTGGAGACGACGACATTGGCGTGGACGTGCTTCTCCTCGTAGCGTCCCAGGTCGCGCTTCCACAGTCGCAGCACCCGGTCGCCGTCCCAGCCGCAGTAGCGGATCGGCTTGCCGAAGAACCAGTTGCGCCGGCGAATGACGTAGCCGTCGAACTCCGGATCTCCCTGCAGGATCTCGCGGATCTCGCGCTGCAATTGCGGCGTGGCGCGTTCGTCGCAGTCGATGATCATCACCCACTCGTGCGCGGCCTGCGGGATAGCCCAGTTCTTCTGCGCGGCGGAGTTCACGTAAGGATGATAAACCACGCGGTTGGTGTACTCGCGGGCGATATCCATGGTGCGGTCGGTCGAGCCGGAGTCGACGACGAAGATCTCGTCGGCCCACTTGACTGTCTCCAGGCAGGCGCGGATGTTGGCCTCTTCGTTCTTACAGGGGACGATCACGCTGAGCTTCGGCATGGCGCGCCTTCCGATCGACGGACCTACTGTTCGATGCGGGGATAGACCCAGACGCCGACGCCGACGAAGATCAGGTGCGGCAGCCAGGCCGCCACCATCGGCCGGATCCACTCCTGCTCGCCCCAGCCCTCGAAGACCATCTGCAGGACATAGAACGCGCCGCAGACGGCGGTGCCGGCGAGAACGTTGAGGATGTAGTTGGGCTCCTCTCCGCGGGAGATGGCGCGCAGGATCAGCGGGAATGCCACCAGTAGAATCAACGGGGTCATCCATGGTTCGGCGCGGCGCTTCTCGCGTTCCATGCGCACATCCAGATCTTCCGCGAGGCGATTAAGGTCGTTCCAAGTCATGATCGCCATGCCCAACGCATGTCGCTCGAGCATGGCCCGCGTCACCAGCGTCGGCACTGGTTCTTCCCACGCGGCCAAAAGGCGCTGCCATTTTCCCTGCACCAGGTGGCGCGCGCCTTTCTCCGGCGTCCACTGGTTGCGGTGCTCGTCGTTGGCTTCGGCGGCCGGTTGCAGCGCGGCGCTGTGGGCGGCATAGACATCATAGGTGTTTTCGCCGTTGTAGAAATCGTCAAGGCGGCGGATCTCGATGCGCAGATTATGTGCGGTACCCGCTTTGCTGTCGAAGTGGCCCATGGCGACGATATGGAAGGTTTCGCCGTCGCGGAGTGCGACCTTGACCGGGCGTTTTGAGCGCGGGCGAATCCGGTTGCTGATGGCGGCCTTGCGCCGGATCAGGTGCGGCAGGTACAGGTCCCGCGTTAGCGAAGATACGTAACTGATCGCCAGCGCAACGAAGAGAAACGGAAGCGCCGCGCGCTGCAGGGAGATGCCGGAGGCGCGCAGCACCGTATACTCGTTGTAATTGCTGCTCTTGGTGATGACGATCACCGCCGCCAGCAGCATTACCAGCGGCATCAACCATTGCAGCACGATCACCGGCGCGAAGGCGGCATAATAGTTCAACAGCATCAGCAGTACCGTGACCACGCCGACACCGCTCTTCTGTGCGTAGTCAGTGAACTCGTCCGCTTGCTGGAACGCGTCGCCGATGATGATCAGCGCCACCATGCCGAAGAAGACGGCCAGGCACATGAGCAGGAATTCCCTCGCGAAGTAGCTGTCCGAGCGCGGCAGCAGCAGCGGTCGCAGCATCTCAGCCCGTTCTCTGACCGTAGGTCCAGAAGCAGAAACCCAATAAGAGCAGCAGTCCGTTGGGTACCCAGAGCATGTACCATCCGAGGTTTCCGTCGCGAACGGCTCCGTGGAAGGCCTTGGTGACCAGATAGTAGGCCGCCGCGAGGCCGATGCCGATGACGAAGCCCATCATCGTGCTCTGACGCCGGGTGGCCAGCGCCAGCGGCGTGGCGAAGACGGCGAAGAAAATGCAGGAGAAGGACATCGCCAGCTTGAGATGGATCTCGGCAACGCGTTTGTTATAACTGCTTTGCCAGTCATCGAGTTGGCGCTCGATCCAGCCGACCCGTTCGGGATTCTCGTACTCCGCCGCGCGCAGCGCCACTCGCGTCTGCATGATCATCTCTTTGGCTTCGGTCAGCTTTTCCACCAGCAGGTCGAAGCCCATGAAGGCGAGGCGGTCGTTGGTGATGACGTCGTTGGGGCTGTCCAGATCCGGCAGGGGCCAACGGTGTTGACTGCGTCCGGCGCCGAAGGGGATCGATGCCCGGTCGGTAAGGTCCATCCCCAACGAGTCCTGACAGGCGGCGTGAACGAAGAGCTTGCCCTCGTCGTTCTCGCGCAGGCGGATGCGGTGATGTTTGGCCAGGTAGCGTGACTTGGGGTAGGGGTAGCGCTCGTCCCAGAGATCGTCGGCTGTGGGCGCCGCGTCGCGGTAGCGCCGGGTATGGTACTCGATGATGTCGATGCCGTCGCGGTTCTTCTCGTCCCAGCGCCGCGGCAGGCGGCTGATCGCCAGGTCCTGCCCGTCCTGGAGCCGAAAGACGAAGCTTCCCGGGCGCTGGAGTTGGTGTTCGAGTATGACCGTCCGGTCGGAGAGAACCGCGCGCTCAATCACCCCTACCGACCGCGTCAGCGGTCCGGCGTTGAGAAATACCGTGATAATCGAAGCCAGCAGGGCGATGGTGAGCGCCGGCACGATCAACCACTCCGGGCGGATTCCGCTGGCCAGCGCGGCCATGAACTGGTTCGTCGCCGAGAGACGTCCGTAGCAGATCAGGACGCCGGTGACGATGGTCAGCGGCAATACCTGGTGGCTGATCAGCGGCAGCATCAACGGCAGCATGCTCAGAACCGTCAGCAGCGTCACCCCCTCGCGCGCGAGTTGACCGATATAGAAGGCGACCAGCAGGAACGAGAAGATGAACAACGCCAGCCCCAGCGCCTTCCCGAGTTCGCGCATGATGTAGAGCGGCAGCGTGATGAGCATAAACGTCTCTTCTCCCCGACTCGCCGTGCGGCTGGCAGGGAAACGGACGGAATGGGAATCCGTGTGGATAAATCAACCAGGGCCGCACAAGCGCGACCGGCACTATCTATCGTACGTTTCGCGCTTTACGGATCAATAGCCTCGCTGGTTCGGATAATGGCGAGTTGTTCGTATATCGTACGGGTTTTCTCGACCATTCTTTCGAACCCGAATTCCGACAAGGCCTTACGGGCACCTGCTTCGCCGAGCTTGAGGCGCCGCTTGCGTTCTTTTAGCAGCGTAACAACAGCTTCGACAAGGGCTTGTGGGCTTTTCGCAGGTATGATCAAGCCGGTCTGTTCATGTGCGACGATTTCGGGAAGGCCCCCGGCGTCGGTGGCCACGACCGCTTTCCCGGCGGCCATGGCGTCCATGACCGAGGTGCACAGCCCTTCCAGATGGCTCGACATGACGAAGAGATCGCACGCGCGCAACAGTCCCGGCACATCGTCACGGAAGCCGGTGAAGACGAGTACATCCGTATCCAGCGCCAGTTGCCTCGCCTGAATCTTCAATTCCTGTTCGAGTTCACCCGCCCCGACGATGACGAAGAGGGCCTGCGGCACCTTCATGAGAATATCCGGCATCGCCTCGACGAGATACTTCTGCCCCTTGTGGTCGGTCAGGCTCGCGACATTGAGCACGATCAGCCGCTTCTCCTTCTCCTCGCCCAGTTCGCGGCGGACTGTTTTGGTATCGGTCTTGTCGTTACGGATTCGGTCGAGGTCGATCCCGCTCGGAACGATGCTCATCATCTCGCGCGGCACCCCCGCCTCGGCGCAGATATCCAGGATTGCCCGCGAGATGCAGATGACGTGGTCGAGGCGGCGGTACTTGCGCGCGCTGTTGAGCTTGAAGTCCACCCGCCGCGTGCAGATGCGCTTGCATCCGGCCCACCGTCCCGCGCGGGCGGCGAGGCTGACGCCGTGCGCGTCGTGTGCGTGTACCAGGATTGCGCGTTCGCGTTTGAGCAGGCGGCTGAGCTGCCACGCCGCCAGGATGTCCCACTCCCCGCGCATGCGTAGCGTCTCCGCGCGCAGCCCCGCTTCGGCGCAGCGCTGCCGCATCGGAGACTCCGGCTGGGCGACGACCAGCGTCGGCACGTCGCACTGCTGCAATCCCCGCGCGAGGTAGAGCGCCTGCTGTTCGCCGCCGCGCCAGGTGGTGGCCGTGGAGAGATGGACGATAGTATGCCGGTCGCTCATATCCATTCCGATGTTTCGCCGGGACTTCGTCCCGGGCGTGGTCTGAAGCGTACAGTATATCCATCCGGCGCGGTGGCACAACCGGATCTCCGACGAAAGCATTCTGGTGGCCGCAATCCGGTTTTCCGACCTTGAGTCCTGGGCGAAAGCGATTATACTGGTGTGATGGCGGACTCAATAACTCTGTTGCAGGCAAACAGATACGGCGAACATGGCGGATAACGGTCACGACACCTTCAGCGAACGCCCCCGCAGCGACACCGCTGCGGTGCGCCTGGTCGGCAAGAAGACCGGCCAGTACGAGATCGTCGAGTTTCTCGCCCGCGGCGGCATGGGCGAGCTGTACCGCGTGCGGCACCAGTTGCTGCGGCGCGAGAGCGTGATGAAAACCATTCGTCCCGAGCCCGGCACCGCCAGCGAGGTGCTCGACCGCTTCCTGCGCGAGATCCGCCTCGGTGCGATGCTGATGCATCCGAACATCATCCTCTTCCACGACGCGGGCGTGGAGAAGGGGTTCTGTTATCTCGTCATGGAATACTTCGAGAGCCGCGACTTGGGCAAGCGGTTCCTCGGCTCGCCCGCGCCGATCGACAGCGTCGCCCACATCGGTACGCAACTCACCAGCGCGCTCGCCGCCGCGCACGCTGACGGCATTCTCCACCGCGACATCAAGCCGCAGAACGTCCTGATGAACGGCCGCGGCGTCATCAAGGTCTGCGACTTCGGCCTGGCCAAGGCGCTCGGCAACCCCGCCTTCAAGTCGATCACCACGCACGACCGGGTCCTCGGGAGCCCCGCGTTCATGGCCCCGGAGAATCTCCTCGGCGCCGGCAGCATCACCGCCCGTACCGACATCTATGGCGTGGGGACGGTGCTCTACTTCTGCCTCACCGGGCGCGGTCCCTTCTCCGGGCGGAATCCCGTCGAGGTGGTGCGCCAGATCGGCGGGCCGTTTCCGCATCCTTCGGAGCTGCGCGCCGACGTGCCGCCGGAGCTCGAACGGGTGGTGCTGACGGCGATGGATCCGGACCCGGAGAAACGCTACGAGACGATCCAGGACATGCGCGCGGCGCTCGAGAGCGACAACGTGCTCAAGGGCACCGTCGGGGCCGCGGCACACTCGCTGACCGGGGACACGGAGCTCATTGCGTCGAAGACGAAGACCAAGCAGCCGTACCTGCGCGTCTTCGGCCTCAACCAGGGCTGCTGCGAGTACGTGCTCGTTCACCGCGAGCACCTCGTCGGCCGGGCGGAGAACGCGGACCTGCGGCTTGAACACGAGACGGTCTCCCGTCAGCATGCGGTGCTGCGTCCCGAGGGCGACTCTTTCCGCCTTCTGGACAGCGGCTCGCGCGCGGGAGTCTTCGTCAACGGCGAGCCGGTCGAGCAGAAGATCCTGCATCCGGGCGATACCGTTCGGATCACCCATTTCCTGCTGGAGTACCACAACGACGACAAGACCATTGCCGGCGGCCTCGAGACCGATCCGATGTCTTCGGCGATCCTGCGCGAACCATACGGATTGCTCCCGGAGAGCATGCATCTGCGCTATCGGCTGGTCCATTGCCCTCCGGAGACGATCTTCCGCCCCGGCGTCGGTCACCGCGTCGGTCATGGCGGTCTTCTCGTCCTGGCCGACAATCCCGATGAGTTGGAGGAGGAAACCGTCTGCATCGAGATTGAGTTGACGTGGCCGGACGGGCACCAGCGCAACTTCTTCGGCAAGCTGGTGGGGCTGGTGCAAGGACGGAACGAGCGGTTCATGTGTCTCAAGCTCTACCGCGTCGAGCCTGAGTCGCGCGAGGAGTTGATCACCTACTGCCTCTGCGGCAAGTGGCGCAAGGCCCGGGATCTCTGAATGCCTCGCATTGACAGATCCGTCCGGAAGCCTACACTGACGGGGGCCCCGGGCGAGGGAATGCAAAGGAACGCGACCTCATGACCGACGACCAGCCGATATGCCGTAAGGCCGGCGCCGAGAGCCTCGTCGGTCAGACCGTCGGCAAGTACGAGATCGTTCGTTTTCTCGCCCAGGGCGGGATGGGCGCTCTGTATCTGGCCGAGCACACGCTGCTCAGGCGCGAGTGCGTCCTGAAGACCATCAGCCCGCACCTGCACACCGACCAGGAGGTGCTGCGACGCTTCCTGCGCGAGATCCGCCTCGGCGCGATGCTGATGCACCCGAACATCATCCTCTTTTACGACGCGGGGATCGAACAGGACTTCTGCTACCTCGTGATGGAGCACTTTCCCGGCGAGGACCTGAGCAAGCGCTACAAGGACAATCCGGGCAAGGTCGACGAGGTCGTCCACTTCGGAGCCCAGGTCGCCAGCGCTCTGACCACCGCCCACGCCGACGGCATCCTCCACCGCGACATCAAGCCGCACAACGTCCTTGTCAACGAGGAGAGCGTGGCCAAGGTCTGCGACTTCGGCATGGCCAAGGCCATCGCCAACCCGGAGTTCTCCCAGATCACCACCGACGCGGGCATCATCGGCAGCCCCGTCTTCATGGCGCCCGAGGCCCTCGAATCCGCCGGCGAGATCACCCAGGAGACCGACATCTACGGTCTCGGCGCGGTGCTTTACTACTGCCTCACCGGCCGCCCGCCGTACGAGGGCAAGAACTCGCTCCAGGTGATCCAGCAGATCGGCAAGCCCTTCCCGCCGCCATCTCATTTCCGCAACGATGTGCCGAAGCCCTTGGAGGCGCTGATCCTGCGGGCCATGGCCCCGGACAAGCGCAACCGCTTCGAGTCGGCCGAGGAGATGCGCCAGGTCCTGCAGAGCAACGACGTTTTCCGCGAGACCACCGACCTCGGCGTCGGCGACGACGATATCTGGCCCGAGAGCGCCATGACCCGGCAGGACGTCGAGACCGGCGAGAAGACCCGGCCGAAGATCTCGTACCTGCGCATCTTCGGGCTGAAAGAAGGCTGCCGTGAATATCTCCTCGGCCGGCGCAAACACGTCATCGGCCGCGGCGAGGCGGTGGATCTGCGCCTGCGCCACGAGACGGTCTCGCGCCAGCACGCGGTCATCGAGCCGCTGCCCGACGGGGGCTATACGCTGCGGGACCTGGGTTCGCGCGCGGGCGTCTTCGTCAACGGCAACCTCGTCGACCACGCCAAGCTCAAGCCGGCCGACCTGGTCCAGATCGCGCACTTCTTTCTCGAATACCGCGAAGACCACCAGACCCTGACCGGCATGGCGCGGATGGACCACCGCACGCAGAAACTGCTGAAGGAGCGCTTCGGAGTCCTGCCCTCGGGCATTGCCCTGCGGTACCGGCTGATCTACTGCCCGCCCGAGGAGGTTTTCCAGGACGGGGTCATCAAGCCTATCGGCCGCGGCGGCATTCTCGTCCCCGCGCAGGAGAAGGTCGACGCCAACGTCTGCGTCGAGGTCGAGATCGTCCTCCCCGAAGGCCAGGAGCGCCGGTTCATGGGCGAGGTGCTCGGTATGACTCAGGGGCCGGAGGGGCCGCTGCTGTGCATCAAGCTCTACCGCGTCAACGAGCACATGCACCAGCAACTGGTCAACCATTGCCTCTGCGGCAAGTGGGCCGACGCGGTCACGCCCGAAGCGAAGGCTTGATTACAGACCGGCGCTCGCAACAGAGACGCCGACCGAACTCGCGGACGGGATGATCTGACTCTGGAAGGTCGATTTGCCGCAGGATCGGGCCAAACAGGTTTGCTGTTCGGGACGATGCAAACGGTATCGACTCATCGTTCTGGGGCTGCTTCTCGGTTGCTGGGCGCTGTTCTATCTGACCGGATGCGTGGTCTTCTCGGTCAAGCCGCGGTGGTACGCTGAGCTCATGGGGCTTGAGAAAAACCCATTTCTGCTGGAAAAGCGAATCCGGTTCGGCGGGGGCGTGTGCCAGAAGTATTTTGAACGAGCAGGCGGAGTGCAGGGAGGCGGAAAGATCATGCCCGTCTGGCGATGCTCTCCCGCCGTTTTGCCCTTGGCGGTATTCGGCGCTCTGCCTCTTGCGGTGGCGGGAGTGCTGATCCTGCATGGGCCCCACCGGCCCTGAGCGCGCGTGGTCGCGCAAGCGGCGACGGCAGCAGTGCATCGCGTTCGTATTCCCCCCTATTGAATCATATCGACAGCGTGATTTGCAGTGGTTCGCGGGTTGCGCGCGCGCGGTATCTCAACTACCATCGTGACGGGAGGGCCAAGCATGCTCAGTGACCGGGCCAAGGACCTACTGCGGCGGATCGTGCGCCAGAGCCTCGCCGCGGCGGTGACGGGCGAGCCGCACGAGCCGGCGGATCCGGAACTGCCGGAGTTGGCGGTGCCGTGCGGCTGTTTCGTCACCTTCAAGACCGGCGGGAAGCTTCGCGGCTGCATCGGCTGTTTCACCGTCGAGACGCCGCTGTGGCGCACCGTGGCCCAATATGCCGAAATCGCCGCGACACAGGACCCGCGCTTTGTCGGTAACCGACTCCAGTCGAGCGAGTTGCCGCTGGTCGAGTTCGATGTCTCGGTGCTCTCGCCGCTGGAGAAGACCGACAGGCCGGCAGAGATCGAACTTGGCAAACACGGCATTTACGTTCGCAGCGGCATGCGCTCGGGGTGTTTCCTGCCCCAGGTAGCCGAAGAGACGGGCTGGGATATCGAGCAGTTCTGGGGCAACTGCTGCGCGCACAAGGCGGGGCTGCCGGCGGACGCCTGGAAAGATCCGGATATCGAGACCTTCGTCTTCACCGCCGAGATCGTCGAAGGGCGCTACGCGGGGTGAGAAAAAGCCGGCGCGCGGAACGCACCGGCCTTTCGGAGTCAGCGGTCGTATCGTCCGGTCATTCGATCGTGGGCAGGACCAGGTTGCCCTCGTCGTCGAACTCCCAGAAGTTGTAGTCGCCGTATTTCGTCTCGGCGTGGCCGTCCTCGAGGGAGACCACGTTGACGCGGCCCTCGTGGTGGTCGCTCGAGGAGTCGTAGATGCACATCGTTTCCTTGTACGGCGCCACCGCCCAGTACGCGGCGACCTGCGGGTCGACCGGGTCTTCGGCGGGCGGATCGGCCGGCGGGTCTTCGGGCTCTTCCTCGCCGATAACCAGTTGCAGGCGCTGAACGGCGATCTCGCCTTCTTCGCCCTCGATCTCCTGGCCGTTGATATGCGTCACGGTCGCGTTTTCGCTGAAACCGAATTCGACATGGCTGAGGGCATGGAACTGACCGTCGGCCTCGTCGGGAATGGCTTCGACGGAGAAGGTGTATTCTCCGGTTTCGCTGATGCCGACGAGGGTGAGTTTGAACCCGAGACTGTCGGTGACGGTGTCGCCGGGATTCTCCAGCGTGCTCGTTTCCGAACTCGTGGATGCCTTGGTCGTGATGCCGACCGAGCCTTCGTGGCCGCTGACGGTGATGAGAAACTGGTCGGACTGCCCGGAGGTTTCGTCCTCGCCAAGGCCGGTTTCGGCATCCTCGAACTTCAGCGTGTTCGGATCGTCCACGACATAGACATAGGTCATGTCTTCCGGGATGTATGTCCCGCCACCGCCGCCTTCCTCCGGTTCCGCGGGCGGATCCGCCTCTGGTTCTGTCTGCGCGATCGGGCCGTCGCCGGCGTAAGAGGCGAAGTCGTCCTCGTGGCCGATATAGACGAAGGACTTGATGTCGCTGACCGGATCGGTCTGCTTGAGCAGCGGATAGGACGAGCCGGGGCAGCGGAAGACGTCGTGCGTGATGACGTATTCGCGCACCCAGTTGAAGTTGTTGTAGCTCTCCAGTGTCGGCGGCAGGTCATCCCCGGTGTCGGTGCGGAACATCTCCGTGCCCTTGGCGATCTGCGTCAGGTTGTTGATGCAGGCCGCCCAGACCGCTTTGCGCCTGGCCTGGTGATACGTCGGCACGATCATCGCCATCAAGATCGAACTGATCATCATCGTCGTCAACATCTCAACCAGCGTAAAGCCCTTTCGTTTCCGTCGCATGACCGCTCCTTCTTTTTCACGATTCCCTATGGCATCTATCTTCCCGCGGGCTTATGAATACATGAAAATACGCCCGCTTTCCCATGGTCACAGGTATTGCTTGTACTTCTCGAGATCCTCCAGCGAATCGGGACGGCGCTTCTCCACCTCGGGACCCTGGTAAGGACGCGCGCGCAGCGAACCGCACTTGGGACAGCCCGAATGCGGATGCGCGTAGTCGAACGGATAGACCGTCCCGCAATCGTTGCAGACGCGGCCGAAGCTGAAGAACTTCGAGCCGCAGATCGGGCAGCGCGAGCGGCCCATCTTGTACTTCGGCCAGCTCAAGCGCGTGTGGGTGCAGTTGGGGCAGACCAGCCAGAAGGGGTTCGCCGCGTTCACGTGCTCGTGGTCGATATGGTCGGAAAGCAGGTAGACGGCGACGAAACCGAGGCAGAAGAGAGTCACCGCTACGATGCCCTTGACCTTGGTGGCGCGGCCGAAACGGAAGCGGCGGGCCTTGCGCACCATGACGCTGAGCATGGCCTCGCGCGCGGCGGCGCTCTCGTGAAACTCGCGGTGGGTGCGGTGGATCGCCGCCAGCGGCCCGCGCCCGGCGCTCTGTATCTCGCGATAGAGCTTGCGCACGTCGCCTTCGCCGGCCTGCCCCTTCTCGACCAGGATCATGCCCAGCCAGCGTGCCTCGCCGTACTTCTCCAACTCGCGCCGCTGGATCTCCTGCGCGGCTTCCACGTCGGCGCCCAGGGAAATGTGCGACTTGATCGCCGCGCGGGCGAAGGCCTCCTCGTCCTTGTTTTCGGGCTTGATGTCGTACATGTGCACCAGCACCGCGGCGACGCTCTCTGGCGTCATTGCCGCGTTCTTGCCCAACTCGCGGTGGACGCGGTCGGCCAACCCGCCGAATTGAGCCAAATCCTCGCGCGTCTTGTGCAGCGCTTCCTTCGCCACCGGGTACTCGATCAACCCCGCCCAAGCGGCCATGCGGACGAAGCGCAGGTTCTCGCGGTTGCGGTCTTTGCGGTCGTTGGCTTCGTGAAAGCGCCGCGCGCAGTCGGCGGCGGTGCGCACGCCGTCGAAGCCGCACTTGGGGCAGGGACCGGCCTCGCCGGTCGCTTCGTCCAGCGAGATGGATGCACCACAGTTGGCGCAGTGAAGAAAGAACGAGGAATGCCGATATCTGCCGTCAGGCACGCTAGATCTCCAGGGCCGTCTCTGCCGGGCATTATGCTGCGATTGGCATGAAGCAGCCGAGTCGTCGATATTCTTACCATACACGCCGGCAGTCGCTTCCGCATCTATTTCGCGGCAATTAAGTTCTTTCCCCGACAAATAGTTGTGGCCGCGAGCCCGGCGCGATTCCGGCACAGCTTGATCAGATTTTTGCACTTCCGTTACCATGGCCGGTTCCTGCTCGTTCCTTGCTGGTTTGAACCATAACCATAAATGCAAGCGGGGTTCCAGCAGGAGTTAAGCCAGCGAGAAACAGATTACTTTCTAATTGTCAAGATGTTACAAAATATAATGTCTTGGTGAGTCAACAGGTGTTGCTCATGGCGGATGCCGCATTTCAGGGCGGGATGCAGCGAAAGAAAGCCGCAGTAAAGATATCTGAAAGCTTGTCCCGGGGCAGACTGAATCAACACAAATATTTGCAGTATAAGAGGACATGACTACATAAAAGCGATACTATTGCGCCAGAATAGAATAACGAGGCATCCGGGCTGAAGCCGACACGGTTCTGCGTGCCGCAAGCGGAAATGCTAGAAAATCGGATCGCCGTCTTCGTCGAACTCGAAGAAGAAATAGTCGCCGGTGTACTTCTCCACGCGCGAGTCCTCCAGCGAGACCATCTGCACGGTCCCCAGGTGGAAGCCCTCGTTCTCGTCGTAGATACACTGAAACTTCATGACCGGCGCGACCGCGTCGTAGCCGCCGGTGCCGATGTAGCCGGCAAAATCATCTTCGCGGCCGACATAGCGGTAGCTGGGGATGTCGTCCACCGGGTCGCCCACCGAGATGGAGGGATTGTTCGAGCCGGGACAGCGGAGCACGTTGCGGTCGGCCAGATAGGTCGCCAGCCAGGTGAAGTCGTTGTAGTTGGTGAAGGTGTTGGGGAGATACCCCCCGCTGTCGTTGCAGTACATCTCCACGCCGTAGCCCATGTTCTTGAGATTGCTTGTGCAGCTGCTCTCGATCGCCTTGTAGCGCGAGGTTACCAGCGACGGCATGAGGATCGCTCCGACTGCGCCGATGATCACGATCACGGTGAGCACCTCGATCATGCTGAACCCGTTCTTCTTCTTGCTGGCCATCGTCGTCTCCCCGTGTCGCACGAAAATATCGTATGATGCGCCTGGGCGCTAGTACTCATCCAACTCGTCGCGTTCCTCGGGATAAAGGATCGTCGGCGGCCGGGAGCTCTTCTCCGGGCCCGGGTACAAATCGAAGCGCTTGTGGTGGCATTTGGGGCAGTGGCGCGTGCCGCCGGTGCGGTCGAACGGATAGATCGTCTTGCACTTGGCGCAGATGCGGCCGAGGTCGAAGCGCTCGGACTGGCAGACCGGGCAGTCGATCTCCTTGGCGCGCTCCCCCGGAAGCAGCGGCTGGGTATGGCCGCAGACCGGGCAGACGAGGTGAAAGGGATTGGCCGCCAGCACGCGTTCGCGCATGCCGTGATCGTCGATGTAGAGATAATGGACGAAATAGCCGCCCAGGCCCAGCGCGGCTATCAGCAATATCGGCAGCGCGATGTTGCGCGGCATGCGCAACTGTCTGGCCGCCTGGGCGACGCTGGCGACGTTCTTGAGCACCTCGTGGCTGGCCGGGGCGCTCTCCTGGAATTCGCGGTAGGACTTGTGGATCCGGGCCAAAACGCCGCGGTCTTTCTCGAGCATCTGCTGGTACAGTTCGCGGACGGGCTTCTCCTTCGCCGCGCCCTGCTCGACGAGGATCAGGCCCAGCCAGCGCGCCTCGCCGTACTTCTCCAGCTCGCGCCGTTGGATCTCCTGCGCGGCCTCCACCGCCGCCCCTTCGGCGATGCGGGTCTTGATCGCCGTGTGCGCGAAAGTCTCTTCGTGTGGATCCTCCTCGGTGGTGCGGTAGAGGTGGACGAGCACCGCGGCGACGCTTTCGGGCGACATTGCCGCGTTCTTGCCGAGTTCGCGGTGGATGCGGTCGGCGATGCCGCCGTACTTGGCCAGTTCGTTCCGCGTCTGCCGCAGCGCGTCCTTGGCGGTGGGGTACTCGATCAATTTCGCCCAGGCGGCTATGCGGACGAAACGCAGGTTCTCCCGGTTGCGGTCCTTGCTCCGCTGGGCCTGGTGGAAGCGGCGGGCGCATTGCGAAACCGCGCGCGCGCCCTCGTAACCGCATTTGGGACACGGCGCCTGTTCCTCGCCCTCGGCATCCAGCGAGACCGAGGCGCCGCAATTGGCGCAGTGGATGAAGAAAGAGGAATGCCGGTACTGCCCTTCGGCCAGTCTGGCCCGGCGCTTGGACGATTGTCCGCCCGCAGGAACGAACTTCATTTCCTTGGTGCGATCGGAATCCGTGGATTCTTCAGCCGACGGCTCTGTCGTACTCGATGCATCGCCTTTCGAACTCATGCCCAATTCCCGTCTTCATGTGAATAAGCCTCTATAAATGTATCATGAAGTACTGCTTTTCAAAGCAACTAGTATACCCGATTTCCGCAAATGCCGCCACGATGAGGCGCAACTTGTTTATATAAAAAGCTATATGGACATGCCTGTGGAGTTTCGTCAAGCGCGCAAACGCTTTGAGGATGTTTTATTTCGCTGCCGCGCACTGCCCAGAATCGGACCAAATTAAGATAAGCGAGCATACCGGAATTCCTTGTTGTCATATCTTCGGCAATATGGTAAACGATGGCCCGTTCCCGGCCGCGCCGGATACGCCTGCCGGTCACGAGGGCGTGGGCGTGGTGATCAAGGTCGGGCGCGAGGTGACCGACGTGCAGGAGGCGCTCGCGGTGGCGAGCGAACGCCCGGCCGGGTACATCAAGGGCGTGCTGCGCTTGCGAAACGCCGCCGCGGCGCCGGGCAGAATTCGTTTTTCTGTTCCCATCGCACGTGATAGGATCATCCCCGTCGTTGTCGATTTTCCGACCGCGTTCTGCCCTCACTGAAAAGAGTACCGATGTGACCGATCTCGTTTGTCCTGCTGCCGATCCTGCTGGCAATACCGACGCCCCGCGCCGGCGAGGGGAACAGCCGGCCAATAAAGTCCGCTTCGGCAACGCCGTGATTGTCGATCTGTTCCACTCCGAGGGCTGCAGCGGTTGTCCGCCGGTGGAGAACGTCATCAACCAGGTGGCGAAGCAGGCGTGCGTCGTCCGCGCCTTCGCGAGCGCCCCGCTGATGGACAACGCGGCGACGGTGACGCTTGCGGTGCCGGCGGAGCTGAAGCCGGAGAACGCATGGCTGATCGCCTATCTGCAGGATCCGGCGTCGATGCGCGTCGTCACCGCCAACGGGCAGCCATACGTCCAGACCACGAAGACGGAGTAGGCGGTGCGAGAGAGGGCAAAAACACAACTGCATGCGACGAGGAGACACGATGGAGGGTATGAGCGAAGCGGTTCCGCTGGAGACGATCCACCAGGGCAGCACCTTCAAGCAGCGGGTGGTCAAGATCCCCTCGATCCACCTCCAGGAGACGCGTACCGTCGAAGGCACGGTGATCGAAGGAAAGGGCAACCGCGAATCGAGTGCGCAATGGCAGCGGCTGGGCAACGAGCGTTTCGCGCACCGCTCGCGGCATCTGTGCACGCAGACGCATACGCCGACGCCGTTCCTGATCCCGACTCCCGACGATCCGCCGGACCAGCCGCATTTCTTCGCGACGCAGCAGCAGGACTGGGACCTGTGGAAGAAGCACAAGGACTTGGTCTTCCAGGGCAAGGGCCTTCACCCGGCCGACCCGATGTGGGAGCGCGTTTACGCCTTGGCCGAGGACATCTGGACCTTCCGCCGCGTGATCCAGAAGCCCGGTGGCAACGACTTCTCGCGCGAGTGTCCCTGGAGCAGCCCCACCGCGGCGCTGCTCTACGGTTCGTGGTGCGCCGGGGCCGGGCCGCTGACGACCGCCTTGTGCGCCACGCTCGGGGTGCCCGCGCGCATGGTGCAGGTCTTCGATCACATGATGACCGAGGTCCGGGTCGACGGCATGTGGTGCCTGGTGGACAGCGCGGTCAAGATCCACAAAGCCGGCGGGAACATGATGCTGCATGCCTCGCTCGCGGATGTCCTGCTGGAGCCGACCAACCCCGCATGGGAATTCGTCCAAGAGCAGCAGGAGACGTTCTGGGAGAAGACGATGTTCATGTACAGCTCCCAGACCGGGCGTTTTCACGAGGAGGCCGGCATCACGTATATGACGCCGCAGAACGCGCTGGCGCTCTATCCGGGGTGGACGGATCCGCGTTTCAAATCGCACCGACCCGACACGTACGAGTTGGCATGGGGCTACCCCGGCGCGGGGCATCCGCAGTTGATCCTCAAGCAGGGGCAGGCGTTCCAGCGCCGCTTCTGGCTGGGATCCCTGAAGGAGACGAAGACGATCACCGCCCGCCTCTTCGGCGAGGCCGGCGGCAAGAAACGCTACGCGCCGCACAACGTGCCCGAAGACGGCGGCGACTGGTTCATCGCGGTCAACGGCAAGCGCTACACTATCCGCGAGCAGGGCGGCTGGCAGTTCGCGAAGCAGGACGGATCGTTGACCGACTGGCTGCAGGACATCGCATGGGGGCACGATTTCGAACTGCCGCTCGGCGATCTGAAGGAATGCGACTGGAACGAGGTGGCTGTCGGGTGCCCCGGTGCGGGCGCGGAGTTCCTGCGTTTCGCCGGCTACAACGACTGGATCCTTCCCGAGGAGCCGTGTTTTATTTCACAAGTGGAAAGCTGACATGGATTGCCTCGCCCTAGTCCGCGCACACCTCGACAAAGTGACCACGCTCGGGCTGGACGTCTACGGTAAGACGCCGACGGCGATGTGGATGGCCGGTCTCGACACCCGCACCGGAAGATATCCGGAAAACGACGCCCGCCCCGCGCACATCCCCAAGCGCGTCTACCGCAACATCGACGCGCCGCGCGGGTGCTCGCTGTACTGGGACCAGCCGGCGGTCGTCGCCGCGCACGAGTTGAGCCGAATAACCGGTGAAGCGCGCTATCGCGACGCGGCCGACGCCTATGTCCGCGACTTCCTCGCCCGCTGCGTCGCCGGGAACGGTGTCTTTCTCTGGGGCAATCATTATTACTACGACGCCTTCGCCGACACGGTCAAACGCTTCCTCTCCGACGACGAACCGGCGCCCGTGGACTTCGCCACCGAGGACGGTGCGCTGCACGAGATCCGCCCGCTGACGCCGGCGTGGGAGACGTTCTGGCGTGTCGATCCGGCGACGACCGAAACCGCGATACGCGCGGCGGTGAAGGGGCATCTCGTCGACAAGGAGACCGGCGAGTTCCAGCGCCACGCGGCGGGCAACCGCGGCTGCGCGTTTCTCGAGGCCGGCGGCATCCTGGCCGAATCGCTGGCGTGGCTTTATACGAAGACCGGAGACCGGAGCCTGCTCGACACGGCGGCGAAGATGATCGGGTACAGCTTCTCCCACCGCGACGACGCGACCGGCCTGCCGGAGAACAACCCGACCGAGGACCGCTGGGACAAGTACACCGCCACCAGCGAGGTCGGCCTCTGGGCCGGCTGCCTCCTGCGCGCGGCGGCGCGGGCGGATGTCGACGACTGGCGCGCGCGGGCCGTCGACGCGCTGCGGGCGTGGCTGACGCACGCATACGATGCCGAATCGCGGCGCTACTACGGCCGGCTCCGCATCGGCGACGGCTCGCCCGTCCTCGAACCGAAGACCACGCCCTATCAGCCCGGCGACTGGTGCGACTTCTGGGCGCCGCTGTTTCCCGCGCACGACTACCCGTTCCAGGCGGCCGAGGCGTGCCTGCTGGCCTTCGACGCCACGCGGGACGGGTTCTTCCTCGCCGGCGCCGCGCGTTTCGCGAAAGCGCTGGAGGATTCACTTCCCGCGCGCAGCGGCCGCGGCGGCTATGCCGAGCATTACGGCCGCGCGCTGCACCTGGCGCTTCGCCTGCACACGACGACCGGCGACACGTGCTACGCCGGTCTGGCCGCGCGCGTGGCGGAGGAGGCGACGACGGTCCTCTGGGCGCAGGACATGTTCCGCTCGCATCCGGCCGAGGACCGCTGCGACGCGGTCGACGACATCGGCTTCCTGCTGCTGGCGCTCATGCGGATGGAATCGGGCGAAGAGCCGGCGATGATGGGGTCGGGGTGGTGAGAACACTCACGCCGGCGGCTGGGCGCGGAGGCGGTCGCTGCGCTTGACCGCGGGGATGTCCAGTTCGGCAAAGCCGGTTTTGAGCGCCTGGGCGACGGTCTCGCGGAATGGCCCCATCTCGATAGGTTTGTGCATTACTTCCAGCCGCGGAAAGATCCGGCGGTATTCGTCCAGATCTTCGTCGACGACGTTGCCGCTGATGAGCAGGACAGGAACGCGTGCGAGCCAGTTGTGCTTGCGCAACTTCTTCACCAGTTCCACGCCGCTCATGCCCGGCATGACGATATCGAGCACGACGAGGCGATACGTCTCGCGCTCGAGCATGGCCAGCGCCTCGTCCGCGCTGGCGGCTCCGTGTACCTCGCAGTCGACCGGGCGCAGGAATTTCGTCAGGAGATTACGGATGTCGCTTTCGTCGTCGACGAGCAGGACTTTGCGCGCCCCCCCTTTCCCGGGGCGTAAGATCTTGTTCCACACCCCGTTCACGGCGGCTCCTTCGCGCTTTTCTTCTCAAGGCCGATTACGTCCTGCAGCTTACCACGGAATGCGTATCCGTCATGTTCGAATTGGATGAAACCGCGGCAGGATCCCGCAAGGAACTCTCCGGCAGGAAGATGCGTTCCTTCTCCTGAAGGACTTTTCCGACCAGTTGGCGGAAAGCGAACACCTCGATCGGTTTGGTCACGACCGTGACGTTGGCGAGATCGCGGCACGCGTACTTCATTGCCTCGGCCTTATCCTCTTCGACGACAAAGAGATGAAACGTTTTTTTGCCCGCGAACCAATCGAGGATGCGGGCCAATGTTTCTTCATAAGGCGAGCGGAAAAGAGTCGTATCGGCAAGGACCAGATCGACCTGCGTCTCGCCACGCGCGTGTTTCTCGATTTCGATCAGTGAGGGAGCCGTGGTAATGCTGCATGGCAATTCGTCGAGATAGAAGGCGAAAATCCGGCGAATCGGTTCGTCGGCACTGGCGAGGAGGACGTGTGATCGACGGTTGTCGCGCATCCCGAAGAGGGACAAGGGGAACAAGCCCATTCCTTTTCCTCCGCATCCGGCAAGTAGTTGCTGGCAACAGCCCTGTTGTTATGTCTACTCCATCATCGGGAAGATGCAACTCTTGCTGGAGAAAATGCTGTTTAAGAATGAAGAAATTATCGTTTGAAGTGACGGCATATCGGGCATTTGGCATAAACGGGTTGTCGGTATGTCGGGGAAGTCATCCACAATGTCTTTCGATATCGATAGCGCGAACGCCAACTACTTAGGACCCGTTAAGCAATAAGATCGAAATTCTGAAATTATTGCTTAACGGGTCCTTAACGGCGAATTAATTTGCCCAATGCCGCGCGAAGTGCCATTATCCTCTTTACGGCCAACTCACTCCAGCCGAGTAAAGGAGCACCCATGCATTTGATCGGTCTGGTAGCGTCTTCGATACTGGCAATTGGATTCCTCGCCCACGGCGGCGAGAAAACGGTCACGGTGGCGACACTGGACGATTATTCGCCGTTCTGCTTTCCGAAAGAGGGCGCCAAGGCTGACGAGAAAGCGATTGCGCCAGGCACGGATTCGGTGCGGCTTCAGGGGTACAGCTGGGACGTGCTGCGCGAGAGTCTGCATGCCATGGGCTATGCCGTCGAACTGCAGGTCACGCCGTGGGCCAGGGCGATGAAGTACGTGAAGGACGGCAGGGTCGACCTGATCTTCCCCGCGGGACGCAACGCCGAGCGCGAGAAGATATTCCTTTACTCGGAGGAGCCGGTCAACAAGGTGAATTTCCTGATCTACGTCTGCCGGGACACGGAGATCCGCTGGCAGGATCTGAGCTCGCTCGCGAGCATGCGCATCGGGGCGGTGCGCGGCTGGAATTACGGCGAAGCCTGGCAGGTGGATACCTCCATCGACAAGCAGTATGTCGACAAGATATCCCTCGGCTTCAAGATGCTCTTGGGCGAACGGCTGGACGGTTTCGCCGGTTACGAGATCATCTTCGACTATACCCTCAAGCAGGAGCGGATGGAGGGGAAGTTCAAGAAGCTGCCGTCTTTCGGCTCGACATCGGAGCACGTGGTCGGCCTTAAGAACGAGCGTGTCAGGCAACTGCTGGCCGATTTCGATGCGGGCAAGAGGAAGATCGTCGCCGCCGGCACGTTCGCGCGGATCAACGCGAGATGGCGGTAGCGCGTTAGGACCCGTTAAGCGAAAATATTACTGAACGGATCCTTATTCCAGGTTGGCGTGTCGGCGCTGCATCCGGGCGTGATTGACGTTGCCTGCTTGCATCCAGGCCTCGACCAGCAGCGAGGTGCAGAAGACCAGGCACATGTCGAAAAGCGTTCCGAGCGGTTGCGTGCTGGCGAGGCCGCCCGGACTGGAAGGAGCCGGCGGAACCGGCAGGTGCAGCACCGTCTGGGCCGCCTGCGCGAGCGGGCTTGCGGGCGTGTAGGTGATCAGGGCCAGGCGTGCGCAGATAGTATCTGACTTCTCCGCCAGCGCGCGCATGGTCGCGGTTCTGCCCGATCCGGAGGCGATCAGGAGCAGGTCGTTGGCGGTGATCGCTGGTGCGGTCGCTTCGCCGACGACGTGTATGCGCAACCCCGTCTGCATCAGGCGCATGGCTAGCATCTCCATGATCAGCCCCGAACGTCCGGCTCCGGCGACAAAGACGGCGTCGGCGTCTTCCAAGTCGGCGAGTATGGCGCGGAACGCGTCCGCATCGACCCGGTCCATCACCGGGCGTATCTCGTCGATGATCTCGTCCAGCCGCGCTGTCAGGTCCATCCTTCGTCCTCGCGCAGGCCGCCGCGGTCGATGATGTCGACGCCGGCGGCGATCCAGTCTTCCATGTCCCCTCGACGGCGGCGGAGTTTTTCGGCTGCTTTGCCGGTCTTGCAGATGAGAAGCGGAAGGGGCATGGATTAAATCCGGGCAGGAGGGCTCAGTGGTTGCGCAAACCGTTGTTCTCGCGGGAACGGCGTAGCAATTCTCCGTTGCGTCTGCGCTCGAGCGGTTGCCGCCGGAAGGTTCGGTTTCGCGGTTCCTCGCGGAATTCCTTGATCGTAACGGCGAGTCGGACGGCCTGCAGCGGCACGACCACTTCGTTCTGATCCGAGACGCGGATCAATGTCAGGCATTCGTCGTCTGAGGCGACGACCGTGCCCTGGAGCAACTCGCCGTCGTCGAGCAGCAGACGCACCTTGGGGTGCGCCACTCCCGTCTCCGGCGGTTCCTCGCCCTCGAGCGCATAGCGCCGCAGCGGCAATTCCTGCGGTTCTTTCTTTGGTTCGACCAGCGGGTGCGGCGGGTCCTCCTCGGGCAGGCTAACCGGATCGGGTTCGAACTGCGGCTCCGGCTCGGGCTCGACCAGTGATCCCGGCTCGTAGACGTCGTCGATGTTCGGCAACTCCGCGAGTTCCTCTTCCTGGCGCCGCTGGCGTTCTTCGGCGAGGCGCCGGTTCTCGACGCGGTTCTTGATCACGAGCAGGACGAAGAGCATCAGCAGAAAGCCGGCCACGCCCAGCAGCGCGTAGACCCAAACCGGCGTGGAGGCCGGTTTTGGACGTGCCGGCGGCGGTAGCGAGACGCGCGTACCGGTGCCGATTTTGCCGGCCGCTTTGCGTTTGCGGTTTTTCGCTTTACTCGGTTGCGGACCGGCGGAGGCGCGTGCCGGGGTTTGCGGCGCGACCGAGACCGCCGCTGCGGCGGCTGCCTGAGGAGGAGAAGCGGAATGTCTCGATTTGTGCTGCGGCCCCGAATGGCGGGGCGGAATGGTCGCCGCGTCTGCCAGCGCCTGTTTGCGCAGATCGGAGACGACCGGCGTCGGGTTGGTCGACGGATCGACGAGGGTTTCGTCCTTTGGCCCGAGTTTGACATTGGCGGCGAGCATCTCCAGATGGGGATCGTTCGTTATCTGGCGTAGGTCCGCGGCCAGGGCGGCGACGTCGGCGTAACGGTCGCTGGGTTTGCAGGCCATGGCCTTGTCGACGATCTCGGAGAGCTTGGGCGGCAGATCGTTACGTCGCGTATGGACCAGGGGCGGGCGTTCTTCACAGTGCGCGCGCATGGTCATGATCGCGCTCTTGCGCTGGAAGGGCTTGATGCCAGTGAGCAACTCGTAGAACATGATTCCCAGTGCGTAGATGTCGGTGAACGGTCCGACGGGAGCGCCCTCGATCTGTTCGGGCGCCATGTAGTTGGGCGTGCCGAGAATAGTGCCGGTGCCGGTCAGACCCAGTTCGCTCGTATCCTTGGAGAGGCCGAAGTCGACGAGGATCGCCCGCCCGTCTTTGTCGATCATGACATTGCCCGGTTTCAGATCGCGATGGACCACGCCGTTGGTGTGTACCTTGTCCAATGCGCCCATGATCTGGACCAGGATCGCGACGGTGTCGCGCAGTGTCATAGGCACGCGCTCGGCCATGTATGCCGAGAGCGACTGGCCTTCGATATATTCCATGGCGAAGTAATAGATCTTGCCGGCTTCTGTCTGCTGCTCGCCGACGGAGTAGACATGCATGAGGTTGGGATGACGCAGGGCGGCGATAGAGCGCGCTTCGCGCTGAAAGCGCTTGACGCAACTCCTGTCGGCGGCAAGTTCGCTGGGCAGAACCTTGATCGCCACGTGACGCTGCAGGCCTTCGTCCCAGCCTTTATAGACAGCGCCCATACCCCCGGCGCCGAGTTTCTCGACCACCTTGAACTGCCCGATTTCCTGTCCGACTTCGAGAATGCCCGACTCGTCGCTCATCTAACCTGCCGTTTCACCTGTCGCGGCTTGACCGCGTAACCGCCTTCGTGGCGCATCATGTCAACACGTCCTTGATTGTATACGCGGCGGAGAACGCTGCGGTATTATCAAAATCATGCCGCCAACACAGTTATCATATCCCAGTGCATGCCGGCACGCAATAACCGCTTGTCAAGTCGGGGCGCTGCGAATCGCCCCCGCATGTTTTTTTGATTCGAGACTCTATTTGCAGACCCTTTCACCATTGGGATATCGCTGCGTCGAGGCAGCGGTTCGGCGTTCTCGACGACATAGCAGGTATTGCAGACGAGTGACAACCCGATAGAGGGCAACAACTTGGCCAGCTTCCGTTCCGTGCAGGCGCTATTCGGATATGGCGCTTGGGGCGCAGGAAACGCGCAGGATGCATTAAATAAGCGAAAGATTATCTGCAAATATTTATTTGTTAACGTGTTGCAGAAAAATGGGCGGATTATGCAGTTGGCGGGACATGCCTCGATGGCGAAAAAAAAGTCGTGTTTTTTCCGCTTGACTGCACTACAAATCCATTTATTTTAAGATGTTGTATTCGTAGAGGTTGAATCGATTCCTGCGGATGCAAGCTCAAAGGGGGAGTCTCGACGCCGGGAGAGACCGGCTGTGGGCAAGCTTGGCTACACGAATCGGTAAGGGAGAGTGGGTCCGTGACTAAAAACGACATGGTGCTGCAAATTGCCAAGGAAATGGGCATGCGGCAGACCGATATCAAACGAATCGTACAGATGACGCTCGACGGGATCATCGATGTTCTCGCGACCGAGCAGCGGCTGGAATTGCGCAATTTCGGCGTTTTCGAGGTGCGCACCCGTAAGCCGAGAAAAGCGCGCAACCCGCGGACGGGACAGGAGGTTATGGTTCCCGAACGCAAGGTTGTGACGTTCAAGCCCGGCAAATTGATGGAAGAGCGGATCTACGGCCCCGAAGTGGAGCCGGGCGCGCAGAAGAGCGCGGAAACCCCGGCACAGCAGCCCTCGCAGAATATGCAACAGCAACCGCCGGTACCGGGGACCAATCCGGCGGAGTAGTGAACACGCTTATCGATTTCGTCAACCGACAGCCGCCAGCGTCAGCGGCTGTTTTTCATGTTTTCGTACCATAAGCAGGAGAGCGCTTCCATGTCCCTGGCGCTTTGCATCGCCCGGACGCCGGAGGAGTGGCTGCAGATTCTCGTCATTCGCGGCATCGTCTTCTGCGAAGGGCAGGGCATTCCCTACACGGTTGAGCGCGACGCATACGATATGTCGGCACTGCATATTCTCGGGCGCGTCGGGGACGAGCCGGTCGCGGCCGGGCGTATCCGCATCCTCGACAAGATGGCCAAGCTCGAACGGATCGCGGTTCGCCCGAAATGGCGCGGGCGGGGGTTCGGCAAAGCGTTGACAAGATTCATGATCGCTACGGCGAATGAGCTCGACTGCATTGCGTGTCGCTTGCATGCGCAGGTGCATTTGGAACAGTTTTACGGCACGTTCGGGTTTGTTACCGAAGGCGGGGTGTTTCAGGAGGCGGGGATCGATCACATCGCCATGATGTTGCGATTATGAATGGTCTGGGTTTTGTGCCGGCGTTACGCTGTCTCCTTCGCCGCTTCGGCATTTACGCGCGGGATCTGCAGTTGCGCAAGCGCTTCCTCCAGTTTCTCCTGCTTCACCGGTTTGAGCAGGAACCATTCGCAACCGTTACCGAGCGAAGCGAGGATCGATTTCGGTTCGTCTGAGCTGCTGATCATGATAACGCGCGCCGCGGCAGGCACTTCGCGTTCGCGTTCCCAAAGCCGCATCCGGGAAACCACGTCGATTCCTTTCATTCCGGGCAGATCCAGATCCATGGTGATGAGCTCGTACGGAACGCATTCGTTATGCGCCTGTTCGAAGAGGCGCAGCGCTACCTCGCCGTTGGGCGAACCGTCGCAGTCGCCGTAGGGGCAGAGCATGTTCTTCAGTTTGACGCGGGTAAAGAAACAGTCATCGACGACCAGGACGCGCATCGACATCTCCTTCATTCACGAGCGAAGAGAAAATCGAACTACCGATTCCGCTCAACGTTTGTCGAAAATACATCTATGACGATGCAGGGCCATCATAGCAGCAAAAAGGGAAAAGTCGACCGTTTTGTCGGAGGAATTCCTCACAAAGACCGAACGTGACACTCAGCGCCTTCTCGCCTTTCCCGTTTGTCCCGGGATGGAGCCTTTATACTTAACGAATTTCACCTGGACAAGAGGAAAAACGTAGTCGTGGATTTGCGACAGGAAAGACGTAAAAGCCTGATTTGGCAGCGGATTCTCGACGAAGAGTGAAACGTAGCCTATATTCCCTGTAGACGCCGGTATGAATTGAAGTTATGCCGCCGGAATCCGATTGTCGCCGTTTCCTGGAACGCGTATGAAGAAAGACCAGATGCGCCGCCGAACCCTCAAGGACGCCCGTGGCGTCTATACGCTCTTCGTGGACCTGGAAGGGATGAACGCGTACCTGTCTTGTCACAGCGCCCCCGAGGGGCTGACCAGTCAGATGCTCAAGGAGATGCTCGAGCGTGCCGAGATCAACCACGGCCTGCTGGGCGAGAACCTGGACAAGATCGCGTTGCTGGTGGCGGAGAACCTGCCGGTCGAGATGATCAAGGTGGCCGAAGGCACGCCGCCGGAAGAAGGCGAGGACGCGCATCTGGACTTCCAGAAACAGCCTGTCGGCGGTGGAAAGACGCAGTTGGAAGATAGTGTCGAGAACGTCGACTTCCGCGAGATGCGCCACTTCGACAATGTACAGGAGAGTGACCGAATCGCCAGTTACGTCCCCGCGCGCCAGGGAGTCGGCGGCGTCGACGTGACCGGCAAGGTGATTCCGCCGCCCTCGGTGGATGATATCGCGATCAAGCCCGGCCTCAACGTCCGCTACGACAAGGACAGCCACGAGTTCTTTGCCACGAGTTATGGCTGCGTGATCTTCCAGGAAGGCAAGCTCTCGGTCAACCCGGTCTACGAGGTACGCGAAAACGTCGACTTCGGCCACGGGAACATTCGCTTCATCGGTAAGGTCGAGATTCGCCGCGACGTCCTCGACGAGTTCCAGGTTGTAGCCGAGGAGGATATCGACATCGGTGGCACCGCCGAGGCGTGCCTGTTGACTTCGGGCCGGGACATCCGCATCCACGGCGGCGTCACCGGCAAGGGCAAGGGGCGTATTCGCGCCAAGGGCAAGTTGAGCGCGCGTTTTCTCAACGAGGCGGACGTGATCTGCGAGGGCGACGTGACCATTGAGCGTGAGATCGTCAACTCCCGCGTCTTCACTCTCGGCCGCCTCATCGTTCAGCGTGGCACCATCGTCGGTAGCGAAGTTGTCGCGTTGCAGGGGATTCTGACGCAGAACGCCGGGAGCGAACTGGGTGTCAAAACAGTGGTGGCCGCGGGATTGCATTACAACGTCTACGAAAAGATGCGCTCGTTGAACCTGGAGCTGGTTCGTCTGCAGGAGGGGCAACAGAAGCTTCTGCTGTGGTTGGGCGAGTGGCTGATCGAGCAACAGGAGTGCAAGACCCCGCCCGAGTCGGCGCTGGTCAAGCGCGCCAAGGCCTCGATGGAGACGGTACGCGACCAGGAGAAGCGTATCGGGAAGCTTGAGAAAGAGACCGGCGAGATGGCCCGGGAGTTTCGCGCCAAGGCCATTGCCTGCGTTTCGGTCGAACGCCAGCTTTACGCCGGAGTGATCCTGGTGACCGGGCGATACGAAAAGGAGATGAAGGACCAGCTCCGCGGTCCGCTCTCGGCGTTTCCCGACATGGTGTGGCGGACGGTGCAGATGGACTCGACGCTGCGCCTCAAGGAGATCTGGGACGGGCGCGACAAGGGCGACTCAGGCTTCGAATCGACAGCGGTATCGAACTCTATCGATGGCAGGAAACTGTGGACGCTCAAGGAGGTAGAGGAACTCTACGCCGACTTCGATCCGCATGCGTTCGACCATTCCGAGGGGCGGATCCTTGTCGCCGAGGATCAGACAAACATGCGCATGCTCATCTGCAACACCTTGGCCAAGCAGGGCTACAGCGTCGTCGGTGTCAAGGACGGCTACGAGGCTTTGAGTGCCATCATGGAGGATCGGTTCGACTGCTGCGTGCTCGATATCAGCATGCCGCGCGTCAGCGGGTTGGACGTGCTGCGCTCGATCCGCAAGGACAAGCGCCTAGCCCGGACGCCGGTCCTGATCTGCACGGCGAAGAAGGAGAAGCGCGATATTCTCGAGGCGGTGCAGGCCGGTGCCAACGGTTATATCGTCAAGCCCTTCAAACTTGAAGAACTGGTCCAGAAAATTGTCGAGATCCGCGGTGGTACCGACGAGACGGACGGGGAGGGGTGACTGCGCCTGTCCGCTCAATACGGGACGAAGAAAATGCCGATCTCGATCTTTCGGAACTCCGGATCGGCCAGCATCTTCTCGGTCGGCTTCGGCAGCGGCTCGCCTTTCTGCACGATCTCGAGCACCTCCCGGGCGATAACGCGCTCGGTGGTCATGTCCGGCGGATCGGATTCGACCACGGTGATGTCCTCGACGCGGCCTTCGGGACTGATGCGGAAGGTGACGACGACAATGCCCTGGTCGAAGGTCATCGGGGCGACCTGTTTCTCGATCGCCACCGCTTGCTGCAGGCGCCGGAGCACTTCATTCATGTACATGCCGTAACGGGCCTTCAACACGTCGAAAGACCGATTGCCTTTCAAGCGGGCGCTGGTGCGATTGCGCTTGCTCATGGGGCTGGGCGTGCTGCTTTTGGATCCCACGCGCTTGACCGGCGGCGGCGCGCGCCGTTGCGGAGAGGGCCGGGCGGAAGCATCTTCGGGCTGCGGCTCGATATCGGGCGCGAAGGCGCGGAGTTTTTCCGCGAGGCCGCGTTCGGGCGGCTCGATCGGCGAGGGTTTCGATTCCTGCTTCGTCTGCTTGCGCGGTTGGGGCTGCTTCTGTGGTTGTGGCCGGGCGCGTTGCAGGCGCGGCGCGGGGGGGCGCGGGATGCCGGCCGCGGACGCGGGCGAGGGAGGCGTGGGGTGCAGGACCGGGCTGCGCCCCTTGGACGTCGGCGAGCCCTTGGGCAGCTTCTCGATCGGATCGGCCTGCCGCGCGCGACGCCGGAACGCCGCCTCGGCCACCGGATTCTCCGGTCGCTCCGGGTCGTCTTCCTCGTCGGGAACGAGGATGAAACTCGGTTCGTCCGCCTTTTCCTGTTTCGGTGCCTGCCGCGACAGGCGTCCGGCCGGCGCGAGCGCGGCCCAGAGGTGGAAGCTCAGAAAGAGAAGTGCGTGACCGCTCAGAGCCAGGATCAGCGCCAACCCGGTCGCCAGTAGCGCCCGATGCCGGGCCCGCCCCGGATGCCGCAGCGACAGGATGTCCAGTACATCCAGCGTATTCATGGCGTTGTCCGTCCCGCAGTAAGTGCCATCATAGCTCTCCGGGCCCGCGCTGGCAAGGTTTTCTCCGGTGACGGTGGATCGCGGATTCGGCAGAAAGGAATTGACTGCCGCGCGCAAGTTGAGTAAAATGATTGTGTTCAGAAGGAGAGCGTCGTGAGCTTGCCCCTATCGCCGGTACGGATTGTCGAGCGAATTACGCGACCCGCCGGGTACCGGGTAGGGAGAGAGGCGCTGTAGAAATCCGTATCGCATGCCGCTGATAACCCGCCCGGACCTCGAGGCGGGTTTTTTTCTTTGACGCGATGACGACGACGATGGCGAATAACCGAACGAGGACAGGACGATGAACAAGCAGATAGCCGTATACGATACCACGTTGCGTGACGGATCGCAGGGCGAGGGGGTGAACTTCTCGGCCGCGGAGAAGGTGCGGGTGACCGAGGAACTCGACCGGCTGGGCATCCACTATATCGAGGGCGGTTGGCCCGGCTCGAACCCGAAGGACATGGAGTACTTCGAGAAGGCGGCGAAGTTGAAGTTGAAGAACGCGCGGGTAGCGGCGTTTGGCTCCACCCGGCATGCCAAAAACACGCCGGCGAAAGACCCGAATATCCAGAAGCTGGTCGCGGCGAAGACGCCGGTGGTGACCATCTTCGGCAAGACGTGGGACCTGCACGTGCGCGAGGCGTTGCGGGTGCCGCTGGAGACGAACCTGGAGATGATCGCCTCTTCCGTCAAGTACCTGAAGAGGAAGGTCGAGACCGTCTTTTATGACGCCGAGCACTTCTTCGACGGCTACAACGCCAACCCCGAGTACGCGTTGCAGACGCTGGCCGCCGCGGCCGAGGCCGGCGCCGAGGCGCTGATCCTCTGCGATACCAACGGCGGCATGCTTCCCGACCGCATACGCGAGTTGACCAAGCAGGTTGTGGAGATGTTCCCCGGCGTGGACGTCGGCATCCACACCCACAACGACGGCGGCATGGCGGTGGCCAATTCCGTCGAGGCGGTGCAGGCGGGCGCGGTCCAGGTGCAGGGGACGATCAACGGTTTCGGCGAACGCGTGGGCAACGCCGACCTGGCGCAGGTGCTGCCGACGTTGGAGTTGAAGATGAAGCGCATGTCGATCGGAAAGAAGAACCTCAAGCGCCTGACCGAGGTCAGTCGTTTCGTCTACGAGATCGCCAATGTCCCGCCGCGCGACAACCAGCCCTTCGTCGGGCGCAGCGCCTTCGCGCACAAGGGCGGCATCCACGTCTCGGCCATGGCCCGCAACGAAATGACCTACGAGCACGTCCGACCCGAGACCGTCGGTAACGAGCGCCGCATCCTGGTGAGCGAGCTCTCCGGGCGCAGCAACCTCGTCGCGCGCGCCAAGTATGACCTGAAGGCGCACCCGCAGCGGATGAAGGCGGTACTGAAGCGGATCATGGAACTGGAGAACCGCGGCTACGCCTTCGAGAACGCCGATGGCAGCTTCGACCTGCTGGTCGCCGAAATCATGGAGGACGGCGAGGAGTTCTTCGAGGTCGAGGCCTACCGCGTTATGAGCGAGGTCGAGGACGCGCTGCGGCGCCAGTCGGAGGCGACGGTCAAGGTGCGCGTCGGCGAGAAGCGATTCCACGAGGTGGCCGAGGGCGACCATGGCCCGGTCGACGCGCTCGGGCGGGCGCTCAACAAGGCGCTGCTTCCGGTCTATCCGATCCTTGAGCGCTTGCGCCTGATCGATTATAAGGTCCATATCGTCGACGCGCAGGCCGCGACCGCCGCGAAGGTGCGCGTCGTCATCGAGTCGGGAGACGGCAAGGATCTATGGGGCACCGTCGGCGTCTCCGAGAACATCATCGAGGCGAGTTTCCACGCGCTCGTGGACAGCTTCCGCTACATGTTGCTGAGGCACAGAAAGGTCGCTCACGGCAAAACGAAAGGGGCGAGGGTATGAGCGAACGAGAGGACGCGGTCGAGAATCTGCCGAAGAAATACAATCCACAGGCGGTCGAAGAGACATGGTACCGGGCCTGGGAAGAGAACGGCTGTTTCGACACCGAGCCGAGCGAGGAGAAACGCCCCTATACGATCGTCATCCCGCCGCCGAACGTGACCGGGATCCTGCATATGGGGCACGCGCTCAACAACACGCTGCAGGACATCCTCATCCGCGCGGCGCGCA
>CAYWFP010000047.1:0-30591 GCA_964457365.1 uncultured Planctomycetaceae bacterium | reverse complement strand
GATATTGAGCTGCCCGCTGGATGGAGCCGGACAGGATAAAAGGCCAGGCAAGTCGTTTATCTGTAACGCCAATATCCTATCGCGCACAAGCGAAGTAACCCCGCCCCTTCCCTCCTCCTCTCCGTTCTGCTACAATAGCGGCATCTCTTTCGGGGGCACGCAGTGGACGAAGAACCCACACTCGACATCCTGACCGACGAGATGGTGGCCGAGCCGGGCTCGCGCGCGTGGAACGAATGGCTCCTGGCATACCAGGGTGAATTTCTCTATACGCTGATCGCGCTGGTGGCGGCGGTAGCCATCGCCTGGCTCCTGCAGAAACGTTTTCTCCCGCCGGTGGCGCTGGACCGCACCCGTCGGCACCGGCGGCGCATCGTCCGCGGCTGCCTGCTGCTGCTGCTGCTGGGCGCACTGCTGCCGATCTGGGAACAGCTTCCCGTCGGCGGCGAGATCTACCGCCGTCTGGTGGCATACAGACTGTACTGGCCGCTGCTGGGGACGGTGATCCTGGCGCTGGCGGCGTACGTGACCGCCTTGATGATGCAGGACCGGCTGCTGACCAACATCACCGAGCTCGACGCGCGCCACCGCATGCGCAGCATGGTCCGCTGGGCCGGCCTCGGCGCCTTCCTGGTGGCGCTGGCGCTTCTGTGGGGCTCGTGGGTAGGCATGGGCAACCTCGGCACGTTCCTCGGGCTTCTGGGCGCGGGGTTGGCGCTGAGCCTGCAGGAGACGCTGCTCTGCATCGCCGGCTGGGCGCTGATCATGATCCAGAAGATCTACGACATCGGCGACCGGATCGAACTCGCCGGCCACAAGGGCGACGTCATCGACATTTCGCTGATGCAGACCTCGCTGCTGGAGGTCGGCGGCTGGGTCTACGGCGAACAGAGCACCGGGCGGATCATCCATATCCCCAACTCGCAGGTCTACCGCAGCCAGGCGATCAACTATACCCGCGGCTTCCCCTTCGTCTGGAACGAGATCCAGACCACCGTCACCTTCGAGAGCGACTGGGAGGCGGCGAAGGCGATCCTCCTGGAGCAGGCGACCGAAGAGACGGCGAAGATCGAGGACGAGATGCGGCGGCTGATCTCGCAGATGCAGCGCAACTTCGCCATCCACTACCAGCACTTCACCCCCATCGTCTACACCAGCATCGCCGCGCACGGGGTGAACCTGACGCTGCGCTACCTCGTCCCGGCCCGCAAGCGCCGGAGCAGCGCGCACGAGATCTGCGAGGACGTGATCCGCGAGTTCCGCGATCACCCGCGCGTGGACTTCGCCTACCCCACCACCCGCTTCTACGACAACCCCAGCGAAGGCAAGCCCGCGCTGACGCCGCCGGCGGGAGGCAAGCCGCCGAAGACCGAGTAGGCGGAGGCGGCATGAGCGACGTGAACCGCTACGGCAAGCCGCATCCCGCACCGCGGCGCTATATCATCCTCTATCCGCGCTGCCGACGGCTGCGCGACTGGAGCGGGCGCTGCCTGACAGGACTGATTGTCAGCTTCGCCGTCTGCCAATTCCTGATCGAGGCATTCGAGCCGAACGAGTGGGGCGCCCTGCTGCTGGCGCCCTTCCTGCCGATCTACCTCGCCGCGCTCGGCGAGTTGTTGAGCTTGAGCCGGTTCATGTCGTTTTCGGAGTTTCTCGCCGGCGCGGTGCCGCTGGAGTGGTTCTGCGTCTGGTGGCTCGGCGTCTTGATGTTGCAGGAGGAGCTGCGGCCGAAGGTCTGGTGGGTCTTCGCCGGGCACACACTGCTCATGCTGGCGTTTCTGGTTCTGTTCAACCTCGAGCTGATCTAGCGAGGCGACGTGAATGAGCGACTCCCGCCGCACGTGGCGTTTGCGCCTGCCGACGCGCTGCGAACGCGTCCGCGCCTGGACGCGGCTCTGCCTGGGATTGTGGCTATTCTCGCTGCTCCTGGTCGCACTGCTGTTGCTGGTTATCGACTACTGCGCCTATCTCCATCCGCACGTCAATACGCCGCCGCCGGTCTTCGTACCCGCGCCCGGCCAGCCGGCGCCACAGCCGCCGCCGGTCGGGATCTCCGCGCTCGAGGAATCCGGGCCGGTTCTGGTGATTCTGGGCCTGCCGGCACTGCTGGGGCGCATGCTCGCCGAGTTCGGCCTGGGTACGGAGACGGCGGTCATCCTCGGCGCCATCGTCCCCGGGGCCCTGCTGTACTGGTTCGGCATCTGGTGGCTCGGCGCGCTGCGGCTGGCAGAGGGTGAGGCCGTGCCGGTCGGGGCGTATCTTCTGGGGCATCCGGTGGTGTGCCTGGCGTGCTGGCTGGTGCTGTACGGGATCTGATCGGCTCGCCCCGCGTTTTTCCTTGTGTACCGCCGGTATCGCCTTTACCGTGAAAGGAGGAGGATGCGATGAGCGGACCGCAAGTTGGCGAGCAGGCGCCGGACTTCACCTTGCCCGATCAGCACGGCAACGACTTTCACCTCGCCGACAGACTCGGACCGGTTGTGCTCTTCTTCTTTCCGCAGGCCTCCACGCCGGTTTGTTCGGCCGAGATCTGCGCCTTCCGCGACGAGACCGCCGCCTTCAACGAACTCGACTGCACCACCGCCGGCATCAGCGCGGACATTCCCAAGGCGCTCGCGGCTTTTACCGAAGACCACGGCATTACCTTTCCGCTGCTCAGCGACCACAAAAACGCCGTGCGCAAGCTCTACGGCGCGCAACACCTCTGGACGCTGCCCGCGCGCGTGACCTTCGTCATCGACGAAAACGACACGATCCGCAAGCGCTTCGAATCCAACCTGCAGGCGCGCGCCCATGTCGACGAAGCCCTCGCGGCGCTGCGGGAGATTCGCGCCGACCGTCCGGATTCCTAATGGACGGCGACCGACGGGCTCGATCCGGCGGAGATACGCATGGGGCTCGATAATTCCTGGCGCGACTGCGAGCATGCCCGGGCGTTGGGCTGCTGGACGCGATTCTGTCTCTACGGATTCGCCCTCGGACTGCTCACGCTGGCGCTGATGCTGGTTTCGTGGAATCGCTTCACCGTCATGCTGCTGGCGTTCTTCGGCGCCCCGGCCTTGCTGGCGGCCGTGTTTCTGCAGCTTCTCTTGAGGCAGACGTGGATTCATCTGGTCGGGCTATACGCCCATACCCTTCTCGCCTACTGGTTCTCGGCCTGGTGGCTCGGCGTGCTCTGCCTCAAGCCCGAACGCGAAGCGCGACTGCAGCGCATGGTATTGCTGGTTCTGGGCGTGAATCTGCTCGCTACCGCCGTCCTCTTTCTGCTTGTTTATCTGCGCTGATCGTCTCGATCACCATGCCGTCGTACGCCGGTTCCATTCCCGGCGGCAGGCGCCGCGCCAGCTCCGTATGCGGCAGGTCGTGGTTCAGATGGGTGAAGACCGCGCGCTCGACACCCAGCCGTCGCACCACGTCGACGGCCGCGTCGGTGTGGAAATGCGTTTCGTGCGGCTCGGGCCGGGTCGCGTCCAGAACCAGGGTTTTCACCCCTTCCAGCAGCGTCCAGGACGCGGGCGGAATCTCCGAGACATCGCTGATGTAGGCGATATCGCCGGCGCGGTAGCCGAACACCTCGGTCTTGCCGTGCATGACCGGCAGCGGCGTCACGGTCAATCCGTGCAGCGCGAACGGCGCGCGTATCGCATGAAGCTCGATTCGCGGGAGTCCGCCTCCGCGCTGCCTGGCGTTCCAGATGTAGTCGTAATGCTTGCGGATCCAGGTGCAGGTCTTGTCGCTGGCGTAGACCGGCAGCAACCCGTCGCGCTTGAAACAGTACGGTCGCACGTCGTCGAGACCGTGGATATGGTCGTGATGATTGTGCGTGATCAGCACTGCGTCGAGGGTTCCGACCTCCGCGCGCAGCATCTGCATGCGGAACTCGGGGGTGGTGTCGATGACGGCGTTGCGGCCATTCCAGGAGAGGAGCGCGCTCGAACGCAGGCGGTTGTCCCGCGGATCCGACGAACGGCAGACGCGGCAGTCGCAGCCGGCCATGGGCACGCCGACGCTGGTGCCGCTGCCGAGAATGGTCAGCCGCAGATTCATTGCAGCAGCTCGCGCGGGCAGCCGATATCGGTCAGCGTGACCGTGCCGCACATCTCCGGCCCGGCGCCCTCGAAGAGCCCTCTCTTCGGCGCGGCGAAGGTGACCGTTTCGGCGGCCCTGACGCAGACGCCCAGCACCTCGCCGTCGTCGGCATCGAGCCCGCTCGGCAGGTCCAGCGCCAGCACCGGCCGCGCCGCTTCGTTCAGGACTTCGATCACCTTCGCGGCCCGCCCCTCGATCGCCCGCGTCAGGCCGGTGCCGAAGATCGCGTCGACGACCAGCGGCGTCTCGGCGAGAACGGCCCGGAGCGCCGCGTCGTCCGCGGGAACGCTCTGCACCACGTCGTCGGCCGGCTGCAGGATATCGAGGTTGATCCTGGCGTCGCCCTTGACGCCCAGGGGATCGCCCACGAGCAGGACGCGTACCTTCTCGCCCTTCTCGAGCAGCCCGCGCGCGACGACGTAGCCGTCGCCGCCGTTGTTGCCGCTGCCGGCGAGGACCACGACCGGCCCGCCTCTGTCTCGACTCTCGAGCATCTCCGCGGCGACGACGGTCGCGCCGATGCCGGCATTTTCCATCAGGCAGACGCCGGGGAGATTGTATTCCTTGATCGCGCTTTCGTCGATCGCGCGCATCGCCTGGGCAGACTTCGCGTCTTTCTTCTCGGCCGGACGCAGGTAGACGTTGCCCTTGCGCGCGTAGCCGTCCCAGTACCGCGGGTGCGTCTCCTGCAGAAAGCTCTGCGCCACGAGGAACTCGCCGTCGCCGGAGGTGGCGCTCTGGTCGAGACCGCTGATCACCACGGGGTATTCGCCCTGGGGAAGCGCGACCGTCTCGCCGGCCATCTGGATCGGCACGTCCATGGCGCCGACCACCTCGAGCATGGTCGAGAAGACGTCCAGTTCGGCGGCGTTTTGATCGGTCATGGCCACGCGTACTTTGAAGCCGCGATTGTGAATGTGGCGGATCGCCGCCAAGGCCGCGGCGCCGGCGAGGGAGGTGGCCACGCCGGTCTCCACGCCGCCACCGACCTGCGAGGCCATGGCCCGGCCGGCGCGCTCGATTCGCAGAATGTCCGGTAGAGAAAACGCCATCAGTCGTCCATTCGTTCCCAAGCCAGCGCCCGCGCGTCGAAGACCGGCCCGTCGTGACAGACGCGGGCGTAGGCGAAGTCGTCCTCGTTCTCCGCCGCAACCGGCACCGCGCAGCCCATGCAGGCGCCGAAGCCGCAGGCCATGCGCTCCTCGAGGCTGACTTGGCAGGGAAGCCCCGTGGCGATGGCCAGCGAGGCGAGGCTGCGCAACATCGCCAGCGGTCCGCAGCCGTAGAAGCGGATCCGCTTGTCCTCGTCGAGTTCGTGCAGCAGTCGCTCGGCGCCGTCGACGGCGTGGCCGGCCATGCCGTGGCTGCCGTCGTCGGTGGTGGCGATCAACCGCGCGGCCAGCGTCTCGAAACGCGCCAGCTCCAGCAGCGTGGTGACGTTGCGTGCGCCGATGACCGCGTAGACCTCGACGCCGTGTTCGCGCAGCGCCTCGGCCAGAAACGCCAGATTCGGCGCCCCGCATCCGCCGCCGACGAGGATCGCCTTCATGCCCGCCGGCGGCAGTTCGTACGCGTTGCCCAGCGGCCCCAGCAGCGCCACCTCGTCCTTGGCTTGCAACTTCGTCATCGCGCGCGTACCTTCGCCGACGACGGCATAGACGAACGAGAGCGTCGTCCGCGTGATCCGGCTCGGCGCGAACGGCCGGCGCAGCAGCGGCGCCAAACTCTCCGGCCGCACTCGCAACTGGAAAAACTGACCCGGCTTGAACCGCGGTGGCAGATCGCCCGCGGCCAGGGTCATCTCGTAGAAGCCTTCGGCGACCTCGCGGTTCTCGCGCACCGTGGCGCGGATATCGGTCTTCCGCGCCAGGCTCATGCCTCGCCTCCGGCAGCCTCGCCCACCTCGTCGCCCTTCCATACCGGCGCGCGGATCGAGGGCGAGACCGGGCCGGTCGTCTCGCGCTGCAGGAATTCGCGCGTCACCGCGCGGTAATCCTCCACGCCACGACAGGCCTTGTCGTAGAGGTCCACCGGCAGGCCGTGACTCGGCGCCTCGGCGAGGCGGATGTTCTTGCGCACCACCGCCTCGTAGACCCGCCCCGGGAAGAAAGCCTCCACCTCCTGCCGCACGCCCTGCGCCAGCAGCGTCCGCGAATCGAACTTGCAGAAGACCACGCCCGCCACTTCGAGATCCGGATTGAGCCGCTCGCGCACCAGGTCGATCGTCTGCAGCAACTGCGACAGGCCGCGCAGCGCCAGGTACTCCGCCTGCATCGGCACCACCACCTTCGTCGACAGCACCAGCCCCGAGATCGTCAGCAGGCCCAGGCTCGGCGGGCAGTCCAGGAGAACGTAATCGTAGGCCGCGCAGAAATCCGCGACCGCGTCCTTCAATCGCAGGTCCCGGTTCTCCATCACCGCCAGCTCAGCCTCCGCCGCCGAGAGATCCAGGTTCGCCGGCAAGACGTCCATCCCGTGCGCCCGCCGCAACACCTCCGCCGGCGGCATGCCGTCGATGACAACGTTGTAGATCGACCTCTCGGTGACGTTGGGATCGATGCCGAGGTGGTCGCTGAGATTGCCCTGCGGATCCAGATCGATCAGCAGAACATTCTTTCCGTGCTCGTGCGCCAGGAGCGCCCCGACCGAGACGGCGGTGGTGGTCTTGCCCACGCCGCCTTTCTGGTTCATGAATGCGAAGATACCCATCGACCTGTCCCTGTTTACTGTCAAAAGCACAAGTAGAACAGATCCGATGGAGGTTGGCAACCCGTTTCTCGTCTTCGGGGAAATACGGTTTTGGTTGAACCCCGAAGGAGATGGTATGGCCATCGATCTCAAGGGTCTGCAGGCGATGCGGCGAAATCCGACCCGCTTTCTTTCTCGCTTCGACGACTGCGTCAAGATCTGGCCCAGCCGTCGGCGCCTGGCGACCTGCGTCGGCGGGCAGGTCGGCGACCTGGAGCGCAAGAGCGTCGAGCCGATTGCCTTCGCGGCGGGCGTGCCGTCCGGGACGCTGCAGAAATTCCTCGCCACCCATCTGTGGGACGAGCGCGCGGTCTCGCGCCGCCAGCGAGAGATCCTCATGCGCGATCATGCCGACGAAAACGCCGTTGCCGTCATCGACGAAGACGCGTTCGCCAAGAAAGGCAACAAGACGCCGGGCGCGCAGCGGCAGTAATGCGACGCCACCGGCGACGAAGACTGATTACGACGCATGGGCATCTCCGCATTCCGATTGCCCAGATGCGAGAGCATGTTCTGACGCTGTAGAGCTGCGCTGCCGGCGGGTTATTCCGGCCAAGGAGGCATACGGTACCGGCGGCTCCAGGATTCGATTTCCGTGGTGGCAACCGTTTGTCCGACACGTGTCTTGGGCAAACCTGGCATCGCGCCAATTCGCCAATCTCGGCCTCGCAACGATTCCCAGGCAAGCGAGAGCGGTAACCCGGGAAGGTATCTGCCCGAATCCACAGACGATATTTATCTACTATCTTCATGCCCGGCATGCTGCCCGTCTTGACCCAATCGGCGTTTTGCGTTACGCGTAGAACTGAAAGGAAACACGATGCGAAACGCATCTTCGATATGCCAACTCCTTCGGTTCGACCAACCGGGATCGGCACGGCGATACCGGCAACGTCGAGATGGGCCTGAACCTCGAATACGCTCTGGGGCATCGGAACGAACGCGCGGCGCACGAGATCAGCAAGCTTTCGTTGCGGCAAGTGAAAGAGGCGTTGCGCAACCTCGAGGACCTGGCGCAGGTGGACGTGCGTACGGCCTACCTGGAGATTCAGCGAACCGCCGAACAGATCGAGGCGACCAAGGCCATGCGCAAGCACCGGGAGGAAGCGTTGCGGTCGGAGACCGAGAAGTTCCGAGTCGGCAAGTCCACCGGCATCCTCGTAGCGCAGGCCCAACGGGATCTGGTGGCCAGCCGCATCGCCGAGAGCGAAGCCGTCATTGCCCATGTCAAGGCGCGCTTGAACCTGTACCTCCAGGAGGGCAGCCTGCTGGAGCGGCGGGGAATCGTGTTGGAGCCGCGTTGAACCGTGCCGCGCCGCGACCGGATAGGCGTGGCCTTCGCGCTCGATGGCGCACCGCATTCCGGTTCGCCTGGCGGTGGAACGGGCCTCGTTCGAATTTGACGCTTTCCTAATCCGCTTTTCATTTGTCCCGTCTCGGTCTCGCTTGTAGAATCCATAATGGAGATCGTACGAAATTCTGTCTTGAAAAGACCGCCGATGCCGATTCGATTTGTCGCTTTGCTCGTGCTTGTTCTCTGCCTCTTCCCCTCCATCGGCACGGGCGGGGACAAGATCATCCGTGTCGGCCTCAACGACTTTCCGCCCTGGAAGTACGCCGCCGAAGACGGCGGCGCCAAGGGAATCGACGTGGCGCTCCTGCGCGCCTGGCTCGAGCCCCACGGTATCGAAATCGTCTTCACTCAGGCCCCTTTCAATCGACTGCTCAAGCTGATGGAGGACGGCAAGCTCGATCTGCTGAGCAGCGTTCTGCGTCGACCCGAGCGCGAAGAATACATGGCCTACCTGGAGCCGCCATACCAGCGCAAATCCACCAAGGCGTTTTATTTGCGCGCGGACGAGGCGAAAGAGCTGACACGTTACGAGGATTTAAGCGATCTGCGTATCGGCGTGTTGCGCGGCGCGAGTTACTTCGCGCGTTTCGACAATGACAGGAAGCTGCAGAAATTCGAGTCCGCCGACGATCCGCTGCTCTTCCAGCAACTGCTGGCCAAACGCATCGACGCGCTGGTCATTACCGAGAATAGCGGCGATTATCACGTGTTGACAGAGTATCTGGGCGAAAAAGTCGCCAAGGCGCCCTATCGGTACGACAAGCCGTTGGAAGTCTATTTCACTCTCTCGCGCAAGTCGTCGTGGCGGGAGGAGCGGCAGGAGTTGGAATCTTCTCTCAAGGCGCTGATCGATGAAGGCGAGCACAAGCGCATGATCCAGGAGTACTTCGAGGAGCTGGCCGCGCTCGAGCGCAAGCGGTGAATGCCGCCTGTGCCGATCACGCCTGAAGGAATGCGATATTCATGCGCTCTTGACCGCCGCGAGCGGCTTGTCGGCTGTTTGCGGCATCGGGGTCACGTCGCCGGCGAAATCGCTCTGCCAGACGTCCCAATACGCCTCGACGCGCTGCAGAAACGCCGCGGGCTTCTCGGCATAGACCCGTTCGCCGAGTTTGTGGCTCGCCGGCCGCAGCTCCGCCAGGGACTCGTCGATCAACTCGACGATTACGCGCGCGCGCTCGGCCGCACCGAAGGCGTCGGGCTCGAGTAGCAGCAGATCGCGCAGCACCACCAGATCGTGGTCGCGGCCGAGGCAGGTGGCGAGTTCGCGCAACTCCCCGCGCAGGGTCTTCATCGTCGTCGGCCAGATATCGCCCAGAAGCTGCACGTGGTACATGAGATATTTCACGTTCTTGCGCCACTCGTGATAATTCTCGCCGCCGGGGCGGTTGCGCGCGCGGCGCATGGTGGCGCGACCCTGGCGGTAAATCAACTTCAATCCCGGCGCCAACGAGCAGAAGCCGTCGTACAGAAACGGCCACTTGCGCACCCGTTGGCGCGCCTGGCGCAATTCGTTCACGGCTTTCTCGATCGATCCGCTCAATCCTTCTTCATTCTCGGCCAGTTCGTTGCGGCGGCGCATCAGCTCGCGACGGACCGGGCGGTAGGCCGGCTGATTCAGATGCGTGGCGTGCTGCTTGCGCAGCCAGTCGAAGGTTTTGATCATAACGTCGGCGTCGCGCACCGTAGAGAGTTGGCGTGCCGCATCGCGAAAACAGCGATTCTCCCGCTTGTAGACGAAATCGAGCTCCGCGCGCGCCAGACGGATCAGGGCGCGCAGTCGCTTGCATTGCGTCCGGACCTGATGCACCGCTTCCTCGCGGTCGACATTCGTGTCGGTCAGCATTGTCACCGCCTCGTCGATCTGCTCACGAGCGATGCGGCGAATATTCTGCGCTACGCTCTGATTCGCCACGAAGCGATAAGCCATGTGCGCGTTCCTTTACTCATCAAGTATTAACCCACAACCAAGAATAAATAACATTTCCCTAATAATCATACTCTATGGCACCGTCAAGTCGAGAGTTGGAGCATGAAATTTATCGGAAGCAATTCGCTTTGAGTCGAGGATACCTTTTCTGTTTACACGTTAAAAAAACAAATAGCACGCCAGACAGAGCCATATTGCAGGCCACGGCATCATTATGCGCCGTATCGGATACGCTTTTATAGATAAACAAGGCGCGGAGCACTCTACTCGGAGAGGGCCGGGTTGCCGTGGTCGCAGTTTTCGCCACCCCAGCCGAGTTTTGCGCGGAGTATGTCGTAGCGGCCGAGGCTTTCGCCGCAGATCATGCGTACCACGCGACGCGAACACTTCATCTCCATCCAGGCTTCGGGGCCGAGTTGTCCGACAACCTGCCCGTCGCAGACGATCTGGAGCGGGCCGTTGTCGAGCAGGCTGACAGTCAACACCTCGTTCTCGCTCAGCACCAGCGGTCTGTTGGCCAGAAAGTGCGGGCAGATCGGCACCAGCAACATGGCATGAAGCTCCGGGTTGAGCACCGGCCCGCCGGCCGAGAGCGCGTAGGCGGTCGACCCGGTCGGCGTCGAGACGATCAGTCCGTCGCTGGCGAGCCTTGTCAGGAGCTTGCCGTCGACGCGGGCGACCATCTGCACCATGCGCACCGGACACGAGGCGGCGACGGTGATCTCGTTCAGCGCATGCCCGTGCCAGCGCTCCTCGCCGTTCTCCATCAACCGTCCGTGCAGCAACATCCGCTCGCTGACGCGGTAATGCCCGTTCAGAACGCGTTCGAGCATGGTCTCGAGTTCTTCCGGCAATACCTCGGCGAGAAACCCGAGTCGGCCGAAATTGACCGTCAACATCAACGGCTCGTTTTCACCCAGGCGCTGGACCACATTCAAAACCGTTCCGTCGCCGCCGAAGACCACGACCATCTCGGCATCGCAGTCGCTCAGATCGACCTGCGGATCGGTGACGGTATCGAGGATCTCGGCGCGTCCTTCGAGCACGCGGCGGGCAATGCGGATCTCCTCTTCCGCGCCGTCTTTCTGCAGATTGGCCACCAGCAGGACTTGTCGCATCAGACCGCCCTTCTCGCCGCGTCGTCCGCCCGGGCCGCACGCAGAAAACGCTCGACCAGACCGGGAACGTCGAGTCCGAGTTGCTTGTCCAGTTCGTCGATCCGGCCATGTTCGACAAAACGGTCCGGAATGCCGATCCGCACCAGCCGGCAGGGGACGCCCTTGTCGAGCAAAAGTTCCCCGACGGCGCTGCCGAAGCCGCCGGCGAGCGCATGGTCCTCGACGGTGACGAGAAGCGGAGACCGGCCGGCGGCCACGAGAATCGCCTCTTCGTCCAGAGGCTTGGCGAAACGCGCGTTGACCACGCTCAGATCGACTCCGCGCCCCGCCGCCTGCTCCGCCGCGCGCAGGGACGGCGCGACCATGCGGCCGTAGGCCAGTATGGTGCCGTCGGTGCCGGTACGCAAGGTTTCGCTACGGCCCAGCGCCAGCGGCGTACGTTCCCGCGGCAACGCGCCGTTGGGCACCTTGGTGCGAGGATAGCGCAGCGCCACCGAAGTCTTCATGGTCAGGGCGAAGTCGAGCATCCGGCGCAGCTCTTCGCCATCGCGCGGAGCCATCAGCGTCAGCCCGGGAATATGCCGCAGGTAGGCGATATCGAAGACGCCGTGATGCGTCGGTCCGTCGGCGCCGACGAGTCCGGCACGGTCGAGCGCGAAGACGACGCCCAGGTCCGGCTGCACCGCGATGTCGTGGATTATCTGGTCGTACCCGCGCTGCAGGAAGGTGGAGTAGATCGCCACCACCGGCTTCATCCCCGCGCGTGCCAGCGCACCGGCGAAGGTGACGCAGTGGGCCTCGCAGATACCGACATCGATGAAGCGTTCGGGAAACACCTCGGCGAGGCGCTTGACACCGGTGCCCGCGGGCATGGCCGCGGTCAGCGCGACAATCGTTTCGTCGCTGCGGGCGCAGTCGATCAAGTGATCGACGAAAAGGTCGGTGAAGCTCTGTTTCTTGTCATCGCGCGGGACGATCTCGCCGCATCCGCGCACCTCGAACGGTACTGCCGAGTGATAGGTCTCCGGATCCGCCGCCGCGGCCTCGACGCCGCGACCCTTGCTGGTGACCACGTGCAGGAAGCGCGGCCCGGGGAGCTGTTTCAAGTTGCCCAGTTCGTGCTCGAGCGCGGCGATATCGTGACCGTCCACCGGCCCGAAGTAGCGGAACCCCAGCGACTCGAAGAGAACGCTCGCGTCGGTGCGATGCTTGATCGCCTCGAGCAGCCGCTCCTGCAACCAGTCGAGTTGGTGCCCGATGAGAGGAATGCTGTTGAAAACCGCGTGGATATCCTCGCGCAACCTGGCCGTACCGGGACGCGAGCGGATCTCGGTCAGGTAATTCGACAACGCGCCGACGGTGCGGGCGATCGACATCTCGTTGTCGTTAAGGATGACGAGGAGATTTTCCTGCGCGTGGCCGGCATGGTTGATCGCCTCGAAACAGAGCCCGCCGCCGATAGCCCCGTCGCCGACGAGGGCTACGACGTGCTCCTCCCGGCGACGAAGGCGTGCGGCGGCGGCAAGCCCGAGCGCACTGGAAATACTGGTGCTGGCATGGCCGCAGACGAACGGATCGCACTCGCTCTCGCGCGGATTGGGAAAACCGGTGATGCCGCCGTGCTGCCGCAGTGTCGCGAATCGCGCGCGCCGGCCGGTGATCAACTTGTGCGCATAGCACTGGTGCCCGACGTCGAAGACGAGGCGGTCGGTGCGGAAATCGTAGACCCGGTGCAGCGCCAGCGTCAGGTCGACGATACCGAGGTTACTGGCGAGATGACCGCCGTTGCGGCCGACCACGTCGGTGATGACGCTGCGGATCTCCTGCGCCAGGTCGGCGAGTTGCGCCTGGGTCAGGGGGCGCAGGTCCTGCGGCGACCGCACGGCATTCAAGAGCGGGGTGGACAATCGCGCCTCCCTTCGCTTGCGGGTCTCAACGCTCGACTATGTAATCGGCCAACAGGCGCAGCATCAACGCCTCGGGCCCGAACGCCTTGATACTGTTTTTCGCTTCGCGTGCCCGATCCTTCGCCAGCTTCCCGGCTTTTTGCACACCGAGGAGCGAAGCATAGGTTGATTTCTCCGCCGCGGCGTCCTTGCCGGCGGTCTTGCCCAGTTCCTCGCTGGTGGAGGAGACATCGAGGACGTCGTCGATGATCTGAAAGGCCAATCCGAAAGCATGGGCATAGCGTTGAAGCGCCGCGAGTTGCTCCTCGTCCGCGCCACCGACCAGGCCGCCGATCGTACAGGCCGCGGCGATCAACGCGCCGGTCTTCCGCAGGTGAATCGCCCCGACCTGTTCGAGTTCCAGCGCCTTGCCCTCGCCTTCCAGATCCAGCACCTGTCCGCCGACCATGCCCGCGGGGCCCACCGCCGAAGCCAGGGCGTGACAGGCCGGCGCGGCGACAGCGGGCGGATACGATGCACCCAGCAGGTCAAAGGCCATGGCCTGCAGCGCGTCGCCGGCGAGAATGGCGATGGCTTCGCTGAAGGCTTTGTGACAGGAGAGCTTGCCCCGGCGCAGGTCGTCGTCGTCCATCGCCGGCAGATCGTCGTGGACGAGGCTATACGTATGCGTCAATTCCAGCGCGCACGCGGCCGGCAAGGCGCTCTCCTCCGCTCCGCCGCAGCAGGCATTGCTCATCAGGACCAGAAGCGGCCGGATGCGTTTGCCCTTGCCCAGGACGGCGTAGCGCATCGCCTCGTGCAATACGCCGGGATTCACTTCCTCGTGCGGCAGCACTTTGTCGAGCGCTTCGTTGATCCGTGGCACGCGCTCGTCCATGTAACGGAACAGCCGGTCCATCAGTCGTCTTCGCTCTCGTCCAGATCGCTCTCGTCGAAGTCCTCGAGTTCGAAGACGCCCTCGCTCTTCTCGATCAACAGCTTCACCTTCTCCTCGGCATCGCCGATGAGTTGCGCGCACTGGCGCAGGTTTTCGATTCCCTGCTCGTATTTCTTCAGCGCCGCGTCGAGCGAGAGTTCGCCGCTCTCGAGGTTGTCGACGATCTCCTCGGTCTCCTGCAACAGCGCCTCGAAATCCCTGGCCTTACGCTTTCCCATGGCTCCCGTCCTTTGTCAGCCCATTGTCGGCGAAGCGCCCCGCTCATGCAAGCGTTTCGCCCTCGACTTCGATCTCCGTGACCCGCGAGCGGATTGCGCCGCGTTGAAGTCGCGTCCGCAGGATACTGCCCACCGGCGCCTGTTCGACTTCGTGGATTACCTCGTTCGATTCGGTCAGCGTCACGCTGTACCCGCGCGCGAGCACCCCCAGCGGCGACAAGGCTTCCAGTCGCGCGGCGGCCAGATGCAGCGACTGGCGGCGACCGTCGAGACCGTCGTGCACCGCCTCGGTCAGGTTCGCCAGCGTTTCATCCATCTGCTGCTGACGCCGGCGCAACAGATCCAGCGGCTTGCGCAACACCGCCGCGCGCAGCAGAGACCGCAGTCGCAGCTTCGCCTCGCGGATGCGACCGCGAAGCGCCTGCGAGAGCGTCCGCTCCAGCCGTACGATATGGTGCCGCACCGCGCGCAGATCTGGCGCGACGATCTCCGCGGCCTCCGAGGGGGTGGCCGCGCGCAGATCCGCCACCAGGTCGCAGACGCTGAGGTCGACCTCGTGGCCGACGGCGGAGACCACCGGCGTGCGGCAGTTGAAAACCGCCCGCGCGACCAGTTCCTCGTTGAACGCCCACAAGTCCTCGAGCGACCCGCCGCCGCGGCCGACGATGAGCACGTCGCATTCGCCCCAGCGGTCGATCCGCTCCAGCGCGGCGACGATCTGCGGGATCGCTTCCTTCCCCTGCACCACGCACGGCGAGACGACCACGCGCACGCCGGGCGCGCGTTTCTTCAGCACCTTGACGATGTCGCGCACCGCCGCGCCGGTGGCGCTGGTGACGACGCCGACGGTGCGGGGCATGGGCGGCAGCGCCTTTTTATGAGTCGGCTCGAAGAGGCCTTCCGCGCGCAACTGTTCGACCAGTCGTTCGAACTTCGCCTGCAGGTCGCCCGCGCCGACGGGGCGCATCGAAGAAGCGATGAGCTGATATCGTCCGCGGGGTTCGTAGACGCTCAATTCGCCGCGCACGAGCACTTTCTCGCCCTCGGCCGGCTCGAAACGCAGCCGCGTCGCGGCGCTGCGCCACATGACCACGTCGATGACGGCGTTCCCGTCCTTGAGCGTGAGGTACAGGTGTCCCGAGCGCGCGCGGGTCAGCGAGCCGATCTCGCCCTCCAGCAGCACGCGCGGCAGGCTTTCCAGCGTGGACTTGATCTGTCGGGTCAACTGCGTCACCGTCAGCGGCGTCTCGTCCGCGTCTTCGGTGTCGCATCGTCTGTCGCGCGGGCCGCGCCGCATGTGGAACTCCTCGGGGACGTGAGGTATTATCCCCGCCGAAAGGGGAAGAATCAAGCTTAGGACCCGTTAAGCAATAATTTCAGAATTTCGATCTTATTGCTTAACGGGTCCTTAGGAGTCAGTCGCCGCGGATCTGTTCCTCCAGTTCCGCCAGCTTGGCCATGAACTGCCGCCGCACTTCGTCGGCGTACGGATTCTCGCGTTCGATGGTGCGAAAGAGCGCCAGCGAGTCGTCCCTGAGAATCTCGCCGATCTGCAGGAAGTGCTCGTACGCGGGCGTGCTCATGCTCACGTCCGGCAGGTGCATCATCCGGACCGCGCGGCTGATCCAGTGCGTCAGGCCCTGGATGTAGGCGATCTCCTCGTCGTGGCGCGCGGGCGTCATCTCCAGCACGTGCAACTTCAGCGTCCCGGCGAGAAACGCGCGCAGCGTTTGGTAGTGCGCCGGCCGCGTGCGCACGTCGCAGAGCACGCATTTCAGGTCGGCGATGCCGTGGCGCCCCGACTGCGGCCCGAACATCGGGTGTAGCGAGACGATCTCCGCCGCTGCCGGCGCGTGCGCGCGCATCAGTTCCACCGGCCCGATCTTGACCGAGGCCACGTCCAGAAGCAGAACGTCGTCGCGGAGTCGCGGCGCGATCCGCTCCAGCGTCGCCTCCATGTTCTGCACCGGCATGCAGAGCACCACCACCTCCGCTTCGGCCGCTTCCTCGAACGTGACGTAGGGAAGATTCAGCGCGCGTGCCACCGCGCTCTTGTCGCTGCGGTTGGTCACCCGCAGGTCGAAATGATCCCGCAGGTGCGGCACCATGAACTGGCCGAACTGGCCGAAGCCGATAATCGCGAGCGTCTTCTCAGCCATCGCCGCCTTCCGTATTCACCTCGCCCGAGCGCAGCGCCTTCAGCCGTTCGTTCAACTCGGCCGCCAGGTGTCGCCGGTCCTCCGCGGTCAGCAAGTGGCCGAACTGGATCAAGTCGCCGGCGGCCTCGATGGTGACGAGCTTCTCCCTTTCGCGGGCGCTGTTCGGGTTCTCTTCGTCGCGGTTGTCGCGCGCACGGCCGGCCGCCTGCAATCGTGCCGCCGGTCCCTCGCCCTCGCGTTCGAGGGTGAAGGCGGTCAGCGCGCCCAACGGATGCCGATACACCTTGGTCCAGAAGAGAAACCGCCGCAGATACGTCAGTCCCTCCGGTCCCAGCCGCACCGCCACGGTGCTGAGCAGAAGCGAGAACCAGACGCCCCCGGCCAGCAGCGCGACGACGTAGCCGACGATCATGTCGACGTTCCAGGACCAGCCGCCGAATCGGTGGAGCACGAGCGTCAGCAGCGCCGCCATGACCATGAGCAGAAACGGCGCCCAGACTTTCAACGACTTGAACCGCGGCGGAAAGAGCAGGTCCACCCCGCCGTCCGGCGTCGGCTCGACATAGACGTTGCGCAGGGACTGGGCCACCGGTTTCCTTCGCGCGCTACTTCTTTTTCTTCTTCTTGAACATGCCCGGATCGATCCCGAAACGTTCGGCGATCACCGCGCCGACGGTCTCGGGATTGCCCTGGCCCTTGAGCTCGCGCATGATCTGGCCGAAAAACCACATCGCCGTCGAATGTTTGCCGCTCTCGAGCTCGGCAACCGCCTTCGGATTGGCGGCGACGGCGTTCTCCAGCGCCTTTTCGATCGGTGCGGCGTCGCTGACCTGCCCCAGGCCGTCGACCTCTACGATGCGTGCCGGCGAGCGCGTGTCCCCCTCGACCATGGCGGTGAAGATCTTGCGCGCGGTCGGCATGTTGAGGGTCTTTCCGTTCACCAGGCCGATCAGTTCCGCCAGCTTCGGCGCCTCCACCGGCCACGCCGCCGGCGTAAGCTTGCGCTCCTTCAGCTCGCGCATGACGTCGTTGGCGATCCAGTTGGCCGCCTCCTTCGGCGCGTCGCTGGCCGCGGCCACGGTCTCGAAGTAGTCGGCCCAGTGCGGCTCCTGCACCAGCACCTGCGCATCGTAGTCGGAGAGACCGTAGGCTCCGACGAAACGCTGCGCCTTGGCGCGCGGCAACTCCGGCAGCGTCGCGCGCACTTCGTCCACCTGCGCGCGCGAGACCGTCAGCGGCGGCAGGTCCGGCTCGGGGAAGTAGCGATAGTCGTTGGCGTACTCCTTGACGCGCATCTGGAAGATGCGGTTGTCCTCGATCCGGTAGCCCCAGGTGACCTGCTTGATCTCCTCGCCTGCTTCGGCCTGGCGGACCAGTTCGTCCCGCACCAGCCCCAGTGCCGCTTCGACGCCGCGGAAGGAGTTCATGTTCTTGATTTCGTTCTTCACGCCCAGCGCGGTCTCGCCCGGACGGCGGATGGAGATGTTCGCGTCGCAGCGCAGCGATCCTTCCTCCATGTTGCAGTCGGAGGCGCCGACGTACTGCAGGGTCAGCTTGAGCTGCTCGAGATACGCCTTGGCCTCGGCGGGCGTATGAATATCCGGCTCCGAGACGATCTCCAGCAGCGGCGTGCCGGTGCGGTTCAGGTCGACCGCGGTGTCGCGCTCGCCGTGGACGAGCTTCCCCGCGTCCTCCTCCAGGTGCGCGCGGGTGATGCCGCTGCGCCTGGGGCCCGCGGGGGTGTCGATCTCGAGCCAACCGCCGACGCTCAGCGGCAGGTCGCACTGGCTGATCTGGAAGTTCTTCGGCAGGTCGGGGTAATAGTAATGCTTGCGGTCGAACTTGGTCAGTTCCGGAATCTCGCAGTTCAGGGCCAGCGCCGCCTTCATGCCCAGCGCGACCGCCTCGCGGTTGATCACCGGCAGCGTCCCCGGGTGCCCCAGGCAGATTTCGCAGACCTGGCCGTTGGGCTCGTGGGTGAAGGCGTTGCGGCAGGTGCAGAACATCTTCGTCCGGGTCAGGAGCTGCACGTGCACCTCCAGCCCGATCACGCATTCCCAATCCATCGGCGGCATCCTCGCGCTCGTCGTCGCCGCCGATTATAGGCCGGCCGGGAGCAGGCGCAAGGATTTCCGCAGGCTTGCCCGGCGCGCTCGGATCGGGTATCTTGATCGTTTCCGGATCGTTGTACGGAGAGGGTGCATGGCGCGCAAACACAAACGACACACCGATCGCCGCCGCGAACCGCACGCGCATGTCGAGGAGCGTCCGCCGCGGGTGATGCTGGTCAGTCTCGGCTGCGCCAAGAACACCGTCGACTCGGAACTGGCGCTCGGCGAACTTCTGGACGCTGGGTTCGACCTGGCGACCGAGGCCGACTTCGCCGACCTGGTGTTGATCAACACCTGTGCGTTTATCGAGTCGGCGCGGACCGAGTCGTACGCGGTAATCGAGGATCTGCTGGGATTGAAGCGCAGCGACGGAACCCCGTGTATCGTCGTCCTCGGCTGTCTTCCCGAACGCCGCGGTGACGAAATAGCTCGGGACTTTCCGCAGCTCGACGGCGTCTGGGGTTTGAACGCCTACGGTCGACTCGTACGCCTCTGCGAGGAGCTGCTCGCGGGCGAGGTGTTCGAGCACGGCGGCCGGGTACGGGAGCTGCGCGCGGAAAAACCGGACGCCTGCCACCCGCTGCCGGAAGGGCCGCGCATGCTGGTGACGCCGCCGTCGTACGCGTACCTGCGCCTCGCGGAAGGTTGCGACAACCGCTGCGCCTACTGTACCATCCCGCTCATCCGCGGACCGTTCGCGAGCCGGCCGCAGGAGGCGATTCTCGCCGAAGCGAAGCAGCTTCTGGACATGGGCGTACAGGAACTGATCCTGGTGGCCCAGGATACCACGAGTTACGGAAAAGACCTGCACGGCCAGACGCGGTTGCGGGAACTCCTGCAGGCGTTGCTGGCTCAGACAGAGGCGCCGCGCATCCGCGTGATGTACGCGCATCCGGCTCATCTGGAGGAGGATCTCCTGCGACTGCTCGGCGATGAACCGCGCTTGTGCGGCTATCTGGATCTGCCGCTGCAACATGTTGATGATGCAGTGCTTCGCGTTATGGGGAGGCGCTACGGCCGGGCGCGTATCGACGAAATCCTCGGCTGGCGGGAAAGGCATTGCCCTGCGCTGGTGCTCCGGACCACGTTTCTGCTGGGTTTTCCCGGCGAGACCGAGGTGCAGTTTACCGCCTGTCTGGACTTCGTCCGCGAAGGGCATTGCCAGCATCTGGGCGCATTCGGGTATTCTCCGGAGAGCGATACGCCAGCATATGCGCTCCCCGGACGCATTGCCAAGGCGACGATTTTCCAGCGCCTGGACACGTTGATGCTGGCGCAGCAGGAGGTGGCCTTCGCCTGGCTGGACAGCCGCCTGGGGCGGACCGAGGAAGTTCTGATCGACACACGGATTGGCGAGCGGGAGTACGAGGGGCGCACCGGCGCGGAAGCCCCGGAGGCGGACAACGTGATTGTCGTTACGGGTGGAGAAATTTCGCCAGGAACGCGGATTCACGCTTGCCTAACGCGCAGGCATGATTATGATATAGAGGCTATTCTAACTTGTGCGTCTGAAAGAGATTAGTCCCTTTCCAGCGCCGATCTCCATTCCGCGCCTCTGCACGGAAGCAGGTAGCATTTACTGCATAAAGGCTTGTTTTGGCACAACCGCGGCGAAATTCACAGGATTCCACCCGGGCGCGTGGCGCGAAGAAAGCGCAGGGCGAGACCACTGCCCGCAAGAAACGAACCCGTGAGATGGGTGCTGTCGGCGGTCGCACCGGCGGCAAGACCACGGTGCACCGCGGCAGCGGCAAGACCGGTTCCCACCGTGCCGTCGGTACGGCCAAGAGCGGGACCAAGGGTACCGGCAGCCACGGCGGCAAGGAAAGCACCCGCAACCACGACACCAAGACCGGTCGCGCCAGCACCAAGGGCGGGAAGAAGGCCGGCAGCGACGCGCGCGCGCCCAAGCGGCGTAAGCCGCGCGTAACGCTGGCGATCTGGCTCAAATTCACCATTCCCGTGGCCATCATCTCGGCGCTGGTTATTTTCATCGGCGGCAGTTACATCAATCGCGTCACCAAGCGCTCGCTCATGAACGAGATTCTCAAGAGCGGTATTACCGGCGTCTCCATGCTCGCCGCGCACGGCAGCCAGCTTCTGCAAGTACGCCAGAACGACCCAGCCTGGTGGCCGGTGACGCTCGAATACATGGACCGGCAACAGCTCTACGAGTACGCGGGCAAAGATGCGCCGGAAGAACCGGTCGAAGAATGGCCGGCCCTGACGCCGCAGGAGATCAGCATCGCCACCAACCGCGCGTCGATCCTGCGACCGTTTATCAACATCGTCAGCAAACAAGGGCAGGGCCAGAATTCGCATTTCCTGGCGGCGTATCTTCTGGGCGGCAACCAACTCGTGGGACGGTCCGACGGGGATATGGCGATGACGCCGGCCGACGCGACGAAGTTGAATATCCCCTCGGATAACTGGTTACCCCCTCGTGTCCGCAAAATCGACGAAGTCGACTTCAAGACCGAAAAAATCCAAGCCGGACCGAGCAGGACATACGAAATCATCCCCGGTACGCTGAAGATCGGCGATCAGGAATACGGGGTGCTGACCTTCTCGGTGCCGGTGTATTCGCAGGAAGAGAAGCCGAAGAATCTCGGCAAGGTGCACCTCTGCATGCGCGCCGACGTCGTGGTCAACCAGATCGGCGAGATCACCAATACCCTGCTCCTGGTCGGCGCCTGCACCATCGTCCTTTCGGTCGCCATCTGTATCGTCATCGCCCTGAGGGTGACGTCCCCGATCAAGCAGCTCCTGCACGACATGGAGGTGGTGGCGCAGGGGGACCTGACCCACCGCACGCGCGCGCACTCCACCGACGAGATCGGCCTGATCGCCTCGGAATTCAACTACATGACCCAGAATCTCCTGGCCGCGCAGGAGGCGGAGAAAGAGATCCAGCGCGTCGAAAACGAGCTGGAGGTGGCGCGCGAGATCCAGATGAAGCTGTTGCCGCCGCGACTGCCGGTGGTGCGCGGCTTCGACCTGCACGCGGTCTACAAGCCCGCCCGCGAGGTCGGCGGCGACTACTACGACTTCATCCCCATCGGCAAGCGACGCATGGGGCTGGTCGTCGCCGACGTCTCGGGAAAAGGCATCCCCGGCAGCATGGTCATGGGCACCACGCGGACGATTCTCCGCTTCGTCGCCACCGGCAACGCCTCCTCCGCGGATACGCTCTCGCGCACCAACGCCATGGTCGCGCTGGACATCCGCCGCGGCATGTTCGTCACCGCCTTCTATCTGGTCCTCGACGCGCTGGAGAAGACGGTCCTCTGCTCCTCGGCCGGGCACAACCCGATGTACCTGATGCGCGCCAGCGGGAAGCTCGAGCAGGTCAATCCCAACGGCATCGCCCTCGGCTTCGACAAGGGGCCGATCTTCAGCCGCACCATCAAGGAACAGGAGCTGAAGCTCGAGACCGGCGACCGCGTGGTTCTCTACACCGACGGCGTCGTCGAGGCGATGAACAGCAAAAACGAGGAATACACCGACGAGCGGTTCTGCAAATTCATCAAGAAGCACAGCGCGTTGAGCAGCGAGGAATTCGTCAAGGCGCTGCTGGCGGATCTGGGCGCGCACAAAGGGAAAGCCGAACAACACGACGATATTACCGTCGTCACCTTCCGCCTCGTCTAGGCGGCCGCGACGGTTGGCAACCTGAAAGGGATTTCCATGGCGGTAACGATTCACAAGGAGGTGGTGGCGCCGAGCGATACCCGCCATCTTGTGAAGATCCGCGAGGTGGTGCAGAACGCCGTCGCCCAATGGGCGCCGGACAGCCACCTCGTCGCCAAGATCACCCTGGCGGTGGACGAGGCGGTGGCGAACGTCATCGAGCACGCGTACAGCGAAACCGAGCCGGGGGACGTGCGCGTGCGCATCAGCGCCGACGAGGAGAAATTCGTCGTCGCAGTGGTGGATACCGGACGCGAGTTCGATCCGAACCGGGTCGAGATGCCGGACTTGAAGGAGCATATTCGCCAGGGCAAGCGCAACGGCCTGGGCATATTCCTGATGCGCCAGATCATGGACGAGATCAAGTACACCTTCGTCCACGGCATGCGCAACGAACTGACCATGATCAAGTACAGGTCCACGGAAGAAGGGGAGAACCAATAATGCCGGAATTGAATATCAAGATCAGCAAAATGGACAACGATATCGTCCTGCTGAACCTGTCCGGGTTCCTCGACGCCCATACCTTCGAGAAACTCGACGAGACCATTCAGGATCTCTTCGCCAAAGACGCGTTCAACATCGTCGCCGACCTCGGCGGCGTGGAATATATCTCCAGCGCCGGCGCGGGTGTCTTTATCGGCTCGCTCGCGGCCGCGCAGGAAAACAACGGCAACATCGTCCTGATGGGGCCGACCGAGAACGTGCGCGAGGTTTTCGACCTTCTCGGCCTATCACAAATTTTTACTATTGTCGAAGACTCCAATGCAGCGAAAAGCTGCTTCGGTTAACGTTTATTTGCACTCTTGGTAACATTTAACAAAATTCCCTTCTTTCGCAAAAACCCTCCTGACATTCGGGAGGGTTTTTCGGTATACTTACCGTGTGGGAGGCAGAGCCATGAACGAAATCACTATTCAGATCAACGAGCTCGAAAACGGTGTCTGGTGCATCAATCTCGTCGGCGCGATCAACGCGTTTACTTTCGAGGATTGCGACGCGGCGCTTCATCAACTCTTTGAAGAGGATCGGTATCGCATCATTCTGGACATGAGCGGCGTCACGCACATCTCTTCCGCCGGCGGCGGACTTCTCCTGAGCGCTACGGAGATCGTCCATTCGCACCAGGGCAAACTGATCCTCGCCGGTCTGCAGCCGCACGTGAGAGAAGTATTGCAGATGATGGGATTGCTGCACCCCTACGGCGCCGAGAAATGCCTTTTCGCCACCGAAACCCGCGAAGAAGCGCAGAAGCAGATGAACGCCTCCTCCTCCACGTAATCCGACATCGGTTCCCCCGCGCCATTCTGCCGGAGCGACCATGACCGCCGATCTTCATCCGCCCCGGATTCGCGTGCTGCACGAGGTGGTGCGGAACAAGATCGCCGCCGGCGAGGTGGTCGAGCGCCCCGCCTCGGTGGTGAAAGAACTCGCCGAGAATGCGCTCGACGCGGGGGCCACGCGTGTGGCGGTCGAACTCGAGCAGGGCGGGCAGCGTCTTGTCCGCGTTACCGATGACGGCTGCGGCATGGACGAGGCAAACCTGGTCCGGGCGGTGGAGCGTCACGCCACGAGCAAGATCGCCGACGTCGACGATATCTTTCACATTACCACCATGGGCTTTCGCGGCGAGGCGTTGCCGAGCATCGGCTCGATCAGCCGGCTGAATCTTCTCAGCGCTCCCCGCGATGCCCAGACCGGGCACCAGCTCGTCATGGAAGGCGGCAAAATCCTGCGCGTAACGCCGGCGCCTCCGCGCGGCGGCACCACCGTCGAGGTGCGCGACCTCTTCTACAACACCCCCGCGCGCCGCAAGTTCCTCAAGAGCGCCTCGGCCGAGGTCGCCGCCATCGGCGAGACGATCACTCGCCTGGCGCTGGCTCATCCGGGCGTTGGATTCGTCCTGACTCACAACGGCGGCACGTCGCTGGATCTGCCGCCGCATAATTCGCTTGCCGAACGTATCGCCACGCTCTTCGGCAACCAGCTCGCCGCGCGTCTGCGCGTGGTCGATTTCGCCGCCGGTCCGCTGACCATCGAAGGCTTTGCCGCCGCGCCGCCGGAGAGTCGCCCCAACAGCCGCGGGGTCTATCTCTTCCTCAACCGGCGCTGGATCCGGCATCCGGGCCTCGCCCGCGTGATCGCCGACGCGTATCGCGGCAGCCTGCCGCCGCGGCGCTATCCGTTCACGGTTCTGTACCTGCGGATCGACCCCGAGCAGGTCGACGTTAACGTTCACCCGACCAAGGAGGAGGTCCGCTTCGAGAACGAGAACCTCCTCTGCGGCAGCGCCCGCCGCGCGGTGGAAAGTGCGCTGGTGCAATCGGGCGGCTTCGGCGCTCCGTCCGCTCCGACATCAATCGAGCCGGCTTCCTCGCCGCCACCGCCGGCATCATCACGATTCGGTGGTCCGGCTACCCGCGCGGCCGAACCGCCGCAGACGTATCGCGCCGCGCCGCATCTTGAACCGACCGCCGGCAGGAATATCCCGGTCCTGACGCCCTCGGAGGCACGCGAGCGCGTGGAACCGACATCGACGGAAGCCGACGGAGAACGCCAGCAAACGTTGCCGCAGATGCCGATGAGCAAGCGGCGTTTTCTGGGGCAAGCGGGGGAGAAGTATCTTCTCCTCGAGGACGAGGAAGGGCTCTTGCTGGTGGATCAGCACGCGCTGCACGAGCGTTGGAACTACGAGAAGCTGCAGGATCGTCACCGGCCGCTCTTGAGTCAGCAGATCCTGACGCCGGTACGCATCGATCTCTCCGTCTTCGAGGCCGCGCGCGTGGACGAGGCGTTGCCGCTCTTGCGCGAATTCGGCTTCGCGCTCGAGCGCGTCGACGGCCAGGCCGTGGCGGTGACCGCGCATCCGGAGATCGTCAAACCGAACACGCTCGCTCAGGTTGTCCGAGACGTGTTGCACGATCTTGAGGGGGCGTCCGAAACGATGAGCGCGCTGCGGGACAAGCTGCTGGCGTCGTTGGCCTGCCGCGCGGCGGTGCTCTTCGGTACGCCGCTTCCGCCGGCGGCCTGCCTGGGACTGCTGGAGAAGCTCGAAGAGGCGAAGAAGCCATTGACCTGCCCGCACGGCCGACCGACCACGGTGCGGCTCGCGTGGGACGAACTGGCCGCCCGATTCGGTCGAAGCTGACCCATGCCGCCGTTTCTGCGCATCCTCATCGGCCCCACCGCCAGCGGCAAGGGGCGAATCGCGCTCGCCGCCGCACGGGCAAGCGGCGCGGCCATTCTCTCCGTCGACTCGATGAAGATCTACCGCCGGCTCGATATCGGCACGGCCAAGCCGCGTGAAGCGGACCGCGCGGCGGTGAGACACTACGGCATCGATCTGGCCGCACCGACCGAGGAGTATACCGTCGCGCGCTACGTCGAGTATGCCGACAGCGTGATCGACAAGCCTTCCGCGTCCGGCAAGGCGCCGATTCTTTCCGGTGGCACGGCGCTCTATTACAAGACATTGCTCGAAGGACTCTTTCAAGGACCGGGCGAGGATGCATCGCTGCGCGAGAAGTTAAAAACGTATGCGCAGGAACACGGCAGCGCCGCGCTGCATGCGCGGTTGCGGGAGCAGGATCCGCAAGCCGCGGCGAAGATCCACCCCAACGACATGAGGCGTATCGTCCGCGCACTGGAGGTGATCGAATTGACCGGCAATCCGCTCAGCGTGCAGCAGCGGGAATGGGCCGGCTTTCACGCGAGCAACGAGGCGCCGGCCTATCGGCACCCCTTCGCCATGGTCGCGCTGGACTGGCCGCGGGAGGTCCTGTACAAGCGCATCGATGCGCGGGTCGAGCGGATGATCGAGAACGGCCTCCTGGACGAAGCGCGAATGGTTTACGATAACCGCGGTACATTCAGCCGCGTCCCGCTGCAGGCGGTGGGCTACAAGGAATTTTTCGGTTACTTCGACGGGAACGCGCACCTGGAGGACGCCGTCGACGTGCTGAAAAAGAACACGCGGCATCTCGCTAAGTCGCAGCTGACATGGCTGCGCAAATTCCCCTGCACGTGGCTGCCGATGACAGAGAACGAATCGCCGCAGGAAACGGCCGCGCGGGCGACGGGGCTTTGGGACGGGATGGAGGCGCAAGCGCAATGACCCGAAGTTGTATCGTCCTGGCCAGCGGCGGACTCGACAGCATGCTGGCGACGAGGCTGCTGGTCGATCAGTCCCTGCACGTGATCGTCTACCACGCGCTCCACGTCTTCGAAGGCAAGGAAGCGCGTGAAGCGGTGGCGCAGGATATCGAAGAGCGTTTTCTCGCGCTCGGCGCGAAAGAGGCCGTCTGCGAGGATTTCTCGCCGATTCTGATCGAACTGGCGAAGAAACCGAAGTACGGTCATGGCAAGACGCTGAACCCGTGTATCGACTGCCACCTGCATATGATGAAACAGGCGGCGACACTGATGCGCGAAAAAGGCGCGTCGTTCCTGGCCACCGGCGAGGTTCTGGGGCAGCGCGGCAAGAGCCAGACGCGTTTCGCGTGGAAGCTGATCGACAGGGAGCTCGACGCGCTTGGCTTGCGCAAGCTTCTCCTGCGACCACTCTCGGCGAAACTGCGGGAGCCGACGCTGCCCGAACGCGAAGGCTGGGTAGAGCGCGAAAAGCTGCTGGATCTACACGGCCGGACCCGGACCCCGCAGATGCAGATGGCGAAAGACTGCGGGATCGCGGATTATCCGACGCCCGCCGGCGGGTGCCTGCTGACCGATCCGGGGTATTGCGCGCGGCTGGAGGAACTGGCGCGGCACAAGCCCGACTGGGACGGCCGTGACGCGGAGCTTTTGAAGTGGGGGCGGCACATCCGCATCGCCCCGGGCGTGAAGATCGTCGCCAGCCGCAACAAGGACGACGGCGATCATCTGAAGCGCCTTGGTGCGCCCGGAGACTTTTTCTTCGTCACCAAGGAACGCCCCGGCGCCCTGGTGCTGCTGCACGGCGGGGGAGACGACGAATCAAGGCGCATCGCCGCGGGGCTGGCGGTCTATTACTCGAAGTTCCGCCAGGCGGGAGAAGCCGAGGTGGCGATGTGGCCGGCAGAGCTCGGCCCGACAGAGGAGACGGTGCTGCCCACCCAACCGGCATTGGATCCGCAGGAGATCGCGGAGAAGTTCGTCAGCGGCATCTGAAGCAACGCCGGCCGCACGGTCGCAACCGCGCGCCTACATCGGCGGATTCTCGCTCAGGTCGTAAACCCACGCCAGATCGTTCTTGTCGTGCCTGACCAACTCCGAGGACTTGAAGTAGAGCGCGATCTCGCGCCTGGCGCTCTTGAGCGAGTCGCTGCCGTGGATGAGGTTGAAGCGGTTGCTCAATCCGAAGTCGCCGCGGATGGTGCCCGGATCCGCCTCGGAGCCGAAGGTCTTGCCCATCATCCTGCGGCAGATGGCAATCGCGTTCTTGCCCTCGACCACCATCAGCACCACCGGGCCAGAGGTGATGAATTTGAGCAGGCCGTCGTAAAAGGATTTACCCTTGTGTTCGGCGTAGTGTCTTCTGGCGGTGTCGAGGCCGACCCTGCTTATCTTCATGCCGATAATCTTGAATCCCTTGTCCTCGAAACGCGCCACGATGCGGCCGATCAGGCCGCGCGCCACCGCGTCTGGTTTGAGGATGATCAGGGTCTTCTGGAATGCCATGCGTTCTCTCCCTTGTCGGATTGTCTACGGCTCGCTCTTGAGTCGTTCGATAGTCTCCGCGTCGTGGACCCTGCCCTGCCCGATGCCGGGGCAGTACTCGCCCTCCTCGTCCCAGCGCTCGCGGCTGGCGACGATCTCCGGCCACCATGGGTAGTTGCGGCATTGATGCGGCCGTGCGTCGTAGACTTCGCACTTGCCGTCGGCGCCCAGGAATACGCAGTCCTCTCCGTCGGCGTCGATCAGGGCCAGCCGGGTGCCGACGCGGCGGACGTAGCGCCTGGCGAATTCGTCCCGCGTCATCCGGAGGTGTTCGGCCAGCGTGTCGACCTCGTTCAGGTCCACCCAGACGAACCCTCCCGGACCGCGGCAGCACTGGCCGCATCCCTTGCAGGCGAAGGCCAGGCCGCCCGCGTACCAGCGCTTGCGCGTCGTTTCGGTCACGCCTCGCTCTCCTCGCTTTCGCCCGCGGGCATGGCGACGGCGTCGGCCTCTCCCGCCAATCCGCGACGCTGTCGCAGCGTGCGGCGGAGTTTGTCGAAGACGCCGAAGAGAACGTAACCGTTGAAGCCGACGAAGAGGGTGAAACGCGGGTATATGTAAAAGAAGGCGAGGATGAAGACCAGCAGCACCAAGGTGGTGAAGGCGCGCCGCCCGCCGAGGTAACGGTTGGCCATGTGGACGAAGTGGTAGCGCGAGACCATCAGCAGCCCGATCAGCAGGAGATAGATCCCCACGAGGTACATGCCGAAGACCTGCGGCTCGTAGCGCTCGAGAAAACCCAGCGTGCCGGCGACCCGGTGGTAAAGATCGGCGGCGTTCCGGAAGATATAGGCGTGATCCCGGTTGATGATGCGCAGCATCAGGACGGTGCTGACCACCGCGCCGGCGGCGCCGGGACTGGGCAGGCCGACAAAGTAGTTCTTGGGCCGCAACCCCATCTCGACGTTGTAACGGGCCAGCCGCAGCGCCGCGCAGGAGCCGTAGACGATGCCGCAGATGACCACCAGGCTCCACCACTTGGCCTGCTCGGGCTGAACGCGGATCCACATCGTCGCGACGACGATCGCCGGGGCGATACCGAAGCTGCAGATGTCGGCGAGGCTGTCGAGTTCGCCGCCGAAACGGCTGGCCGCGCCGGTCATGCGCGCGACGCGGCCGTCGAGCAGGTCGAAGAGCATGCCGAGGAAGATGGCGAAGCATGCGTAGCCCAGCAGTTTCTGACTGTCGACGTCGTTGCCGACGACATGCAGGCGGATCGACTGAACACAGAGGATGATGGCGACGAAGCCGCTGGTGAAATTACCCAGCGTCAACAGACTCGGCAGCAGCGATACGCGTTTCATCCGCGCAGGACCCCCAACACGGTCGCTCCCGCGCGCACGGTCTGACCCACCCGAAGCTGGATATCGATCGCGGTGCCGGCGGGAAGGAAGAGATCCGTCCGCGAGCCGAACTTGATCATGCCGATGCGCTCGCCTCGCTCGACGGCCTGACCGTCCTCGAGCAGGCAGACGATGCGGCGGGCGATCAGGCCGGCGATCTGGCGCACCAGGAATTTCGGCAGGCGCGGATCGTCACAAGTGAAGCCGACGTCGTGCATCTCGTTGCGATGGCCCGAGTCGGCGCTCATGGCGTTGAGAAACTCGCCCTTCTTGTACAGTTTATGGGTGGCGCGGCCAGCGAAGGGCGCGCGGTTGAGATGCACGTCGAAGATGCTGAGGAAAATGCTAATACGCAACGCCTTGCCGCCCAGAAACTCCGGCGCCTCCACCTCCTCGATATGCGTCACCCGGCCGTCGGCGGGGCTGACCAGCGCGTTCGGGTTCTCAGGCGGGACGCGTACGGGGTCGCGGAAGAAATAGCAGACGAAGAGCAGCAGCGCCGCCGGCAGGAAGGCCCACCACGAGAGTTCCGGCCGTTGCCAGGCGTGCGAAAGCAGCAGCAGCAAAGCGATCGCGCCGCCGCAGAACAGAAAGGCGAACAACGTTTCGCGCATCCCCATCGGGGTGATCCGGAACATCCGGTTCCTCTCCGTAACATGCGGTTTATCTTGCGCTTATCGAGGATAGGTAGGGCGGGGGCGAATGTCAAGCCGCGCGCGGTATCGTCTTGGCCGTGGGCGGCGGCTATTCGTCCTTGGGTTTGGCGAGTTGGAAGGATTCGCAGACGATGTCGAAGTTCCATTCGAGGCAGTTGAGATGGACGTGAATGTAGCTCTTCTTGCGTACGCCCATCTCGGCCTCCTCCTCGTCCCATTTCTCGTGCCCGTCGGGGCGAGTGGCGTTAAGCGCCTCGTCGATAAGCCAACTCTCCTCGATCATCTCGGCCTCGAAGAGTTCCAGTTCCTGTTGTATTTCGACCCCCTCGTGGAAACAGCTTTCGGAACGGAAGAGCGCGACGTTATGAAAGATCAGACGGCGGCGATCAGTAAAACGGATCTGCACCTCGGGTTTGTCGAGCTTGTGGCGCACCTCGTCGACAAAGGCGTCGCGGAGGGCCTTGGTCAGGTCGGCGGCGGTGATTGCGGTGGTCGGATGTTTACTCGCGCACATGCCGCAAGCGTAGAACAAAATGCCGTCAGCGTCAAGTTAAGGACGTGTAAAAAGGAGGTAGGCGTTCACGGGGATCCGCAAGGTGCATGGCTCCCGTGAGCCTTGATTGACTGCCCCGGCTCC
>CAYWFP010000046.1:17890-31107 GCA_964457365.1 uncultured Planctomycetaceae bacterium | reverse complement strand
CCTTGCGGGCGCGCTTGTCCTCGCCGACGTTTGCCGAGAACGAGGCGACGCTGCTGCGTTGGCGCGAAGTCGCAACGAAGCAGGCGGGGCGCCGCCGCCCGAGCCCGAACGATTTTCTGTACGCGTCCTAATTCACTTCTAATTTTTTTTTGACATCCTTTTTACGCATATCATTTATCTTTTCAACGTCTGGGCATTGTCGAAATCCGGCATGGCGGGATTCGCCCGCGCGACTCCGAGTGCCGCCATGGCGAGAATGCCTTCCGTTCCATGTATCGAATGAATGCGCGGTATAGAGTGATCGGATCGGTTCTTATCTGGATGCCATCATGTTCGCCAACTGGAAGATCAGCACGAAACTGCTTCTCACCGTCACGGTGCTGCTGCTGCTGGCCGGCTTCGGCATCGGTTCGGCGATCTGGTACATGATGCGCAGCCGTTCGGCGCAGCAGATCGCCCGCTACCGCGACGAGCGCCTGGAAAACGCCAGGCACGGGCTCGAGGGGCATGTCGACGTCGCGCTGCAGGTTATCGAGGCGAATCTCGAAAACGCCCGCGACCCGGTCTACCTGCAGAAACGCTACGGCGCGGAGCTGCGCAACGTCATCGACATCGCCGAGGGCATTGCCGACCGCGCGCTGGCGAAGATGAAGTCCGACGGTCTCTCCAGGGAGGAGGCGCAGAAGCTGGCAATGGCCGGCGTCAAGGAGATCCGCTATGCCGGCGGCAGCGGGTATGTCTGGATCAACGACATGGATTCTCGGATGGTGATGCATCCGATCAAGCCCGCGCTCGACGGGACGCTGCTCAACGCGCCGGCGTTCAACTGCGCCCTGGGCAAGGGGGCCAACCTCTTCGACGCCATGGTCGAGGTCTGCCGCGAAAGCGGCGAGGGCTATGTCGACTATCTCTGGCCCAAGCCCGGGTTCGACGAGGACCAGCCCAAGCTGAGCTACGTCCGCCGCGTGCCGGAGTGGAACTGGATTCTCGGCACCGGCATCTATGTCGACGACGCCCAGCGCGACGCGGTAGAGAAGAGCAGGCAGGACATCGCCAACATGCGATGGGCCGGCGGGGAGGGGTATCTCTGGATCAACGACATGCGCACGCCCTATCCGAGAATGGTGATGCATCCCGTCGCGCCGGCGCTCGACGGGAAGGTGCTCGACAACCCGAAATACGATTGCGCGAAAGGGGAGGTGAAGAACCTGTTCGCGGCGATGGTCGACGTCTGTGCCAAGAACGGCGAGGGGTTCGTCGAATACGACTGGCCCAAGCCCGGCTACGACGCGGCGCAGCCGAAGCTCTCTTTCGTCCGCCTCCACAAGGATCTCGGGTGGGTCGTCGGCACCGGGGCCTATATTAACGACATCGACGAGGCGGTGCGGGTCAGGCAGGCGCAGATGCGGCGGGACCTGGGGCTGACGCTGGCGGTGGTGATGGGGACGATCACGGGGACGATCGTGTTCTGCATCGCTATTTTCGTGCTGCTGACCTCGCGCGTGATCGTCCGTCCCCTGCGGCACGTGATTGCCGCGGCGAAAGCCATCGCCGCGGGCGAGTTGCACCAGGAGAACCTGCGCGAGTCCGGCGACGAGATCGGCCAGCTCGCGGCCTCCTTCAACGCCATGCTCGCCAGCCTGCGCGAGAAGGAGGATCTGGCCGTGGCGATCAGCCGGGGCGACCTTACCCGCCAGATCGCGCTCGCCTCGGATCGCGACAAGCTCGGGCGCAGCCTGGACGACATGGTGCGCGCGCTCAACCAGGTCGTCTCGCAGGCCAACCAGATCAGCGACCAGGTGACCACCGGTTCGGCGGAAGTGTCCAGCGCCAGCCAGCGCCTCTCCGAAGGGGCGATCGGGCAGGCCGCCGCGATCGAGCAGATCAGCAGCTCCATGTCGCAGTTGAGCGCGCAGACCCGGTCCAACGCCGAAAAGGCCTCGTCCGCGAGCGACCTGACATCTTTGGCCAGCCAGGCCGCCGAGGCCGGCAACGAGCGCGTACTGGCGATGACCGAGGCCATGACCGAGATCAACAACGCCAGCCAGGAAATCAGCAAGATCATCAAGACCATCGACGACATCGCCTTCCAGACCAACCTGCTCGCCCTGAACGCCGCGGTCGAGGCCGCCCGCGCCGGGCGCCACGGCAAGGGCTTCGCGGTTGTGGCCGAGGAGGTGCGCAATCTCGCCGCCCGCAGCGCCAAGGCCGCCAAGGAGACGGCCGAGCTGATCGAGGGCGCCGCGCACAAGATCGCCAACGGCAATGCCATCGCCGGCCAGACCGCCGAGTCGCTCAAAGGGATCGTGGAGATGGCCACCCAGGCCGCGCGACTGGTGCAGGAAATCTCCACCGCCTCGGACGAGCAGGCGCAGGGCATCTCGCAGGTCAACGAGGGTCTCGACCAGATCGACAACGTCACGCAGCAGAACACCGCCAGCGCCGAGGAGACCGCATCCGCCGCGACGGAGCTCTCCTCGCAGGCCGAGGATCTGCGCCGGTCGCTCTCGCATTTCCGCGTCGAGACCGGCCGCGGACTGCCGGCGCCTGCCGCAGGAGGCCCGCTTGCATTGCCCGCGCCCGCGCAGACGAGCGCGAGTTGAACCAAAGTTTGCGCGCGCGGCTCTCCTCGCCGACGTTTGCCGAGAACGAGGCGACGCTGCTCTTGTCGCTCATGGCGTACAACCTGGCCGAGACCTTGCGGCGCGAGACCGAACTCGCCACCGGCAGCGGCTGGGACTTGGCGCGATTCCAGCGAACCGTGCTGCACGTCGGCGCGCGACTGGCGAAAGGATCGCACCGGCTGCGGTTTCTGCTGATGCGGCCGTTTGCCAGGATCTGGACAGTCGTGGCCGAGCGCATCGGACGCTGGGGCGAAGCGTTGAAAAAGTCCGTCCCGCGCGGCCGTCCGTTCGTGCCGCCGCCATCGCACGCCCATCTTTCGTACCATCCCCGTCTCTGACCTCCGGCAATCCGGTCGGCAACCGTCCCCCGTATTCACAGGCTCGCCGGGGGAAAGAGGGCGGCGTGGGCACGTTGGCGACGCGCGCCTCCGCGAAGGCGCGGCATGGCTTGCCAACCGCCGGCAATCATGCCATCCTTGGGCTCGTGAATAATTCGGGACAAGAAGGGTCGGCGCGTTTCGGCGTCAATGAATGTGCCGCATAAACTCATTCCTAATCGGTGGTTAGCCCGCTTCTAATCATTATGCTTTATGCTCGCTGTGTTACCATGCAATGATCGGGCGACAAGGCATCGTCGCGTTCCGGCTAATTCGAACGGGAGCCACCATGCGTATCTGGCTAGGCATCGGTCTGACCGGCGTGGTGATTCTTATTCTTGCCGGGTATCTGTGGTTCACTCGGAAAGGGGAGGATGCTTCGAGGCCGCGAGACGAAATCCGCGTTGGGGGCATCTTCGACCTGACGGGGCGAACCAGCGAGGTGGTGCAGCGTTATGCCGAGGGAGTTGAGAGCTACATCCGGTATGTCAACGAGCAGGGCGGCATCAACGGGCGCCACGTCCGCATCTTCTCTCACGACGACGGCTACCAGGTCGTCAAGGCCAAACGCCTGTACCGCGAACTGGTCGACAAGAAGAAGGTCTGCTTCGTCTTCTGTAACGGCACCGGCCAAACCGAGGAACTGCGGCATCTGGCAGCCAGGGACCAGATACCGCTTACCTCCACTTCCTATTCGGCCGTGCTGGGCGAAGTCAAGGAATCACCCTATAATTTCGTCGTCTGCAACACTTACTCGGATCAACTCCGCATCCTGCTCAATTACATCCGGCTGACCTGGACGGATACGTCCCGTTCGCCCCGCGTGGCGTTGATCTACAGCGACACCGCCTTCGGACGCTCGCCGATCCCCGCCGCCCGCGCCCACGCGGCCAGGTACGGTATCGAGATCGTCACCGAGGAGATCGTCGCCCTGAACGCCCGGGCGTGCAAGCCGCAGATGAAGAGCATCCGCGACCATCAAGCCGACTTCGCCCTGATCAACGAAACCGTGCATGCCACGGCCATCATCCTCAAGGAGAAGCACGACCTGGGGATGGCGACCCGGTTCATGGGCATTGTTTGGACGCTCGACGACAAACTCATCCACCTCGCCCAGGGCGGTGCTGAGGGATACATTGCCGTGGCGCCGTTCGTCTTCTGGGACGAGACGCTGCCCGGATGCCGGGAGATAATCCGTTATGCCGATACGCACGACGTCAAGCGCGAGGGCAACTTCGCGTGCTTCGTCTACGGCTGGGTCACCGCCAAGGTGATGCTCGAAGGCATCCGCCGCGCGGAAGACGATATCGCCGGTCCCGGAATCCGGCGAGGCCTGGAGCAGATCAGAAACTTCGATACCGGTGGCATCACTGCACCTGTTTCCTTCAGCCACTCGAACCATGTTTCTTTCGACAAAGCACGTATCGGTTACGTGCGTGACGGACGCTGGTGTCTGGCGCGCGAAGAATTTATATCCAATCAATAACTCCGGACGAGCGACGAAAAGGGAGACATCTCGATATGGCTTCCAAGAGTGTGCTCCTTGTCGGGCTTTTGCTCGTTCTCGCTGTCGCGGCGGTCCTGGGCTTCGGTATCGCCCGCTCGCGGAAGCCGGCGGAGATCCGCATCGGTGGCATCTTCGACCTGACGGGTGCGACTCATGAGATCGCCGTGCCCTATGCCGAGGGGATTCGCGCGCATATCGCCTATGTCAACGAGCAGGGTGGGATCGACGGCGTGCCGTTGAAATTGATCGATTTCGACTACGGCTACGAGGTGCCGCGGGCCAAGGCGGTCTACGAGGATCTGGTCAACAAGCACAACGTCTGCATGATCTTCGGCTGGGGCACCGGCGATACCGAGGTTTTGCGCGACCGTATCGCCAAGGACCGCATCCCCTTCACCTCTGCGTCGTACTCGGAGATCCTCGCCGATCCGGAGCAGGCGCCCTACAACTTCATCACCGGCGTGACCTACTCGGACCAGGTGCGCATCGCCCTACGGTTCATCAAGCAGCAATGGCGCGACGCGTCCCGTCCGCCCCGCGTTCTCTTCTTCCGTAACGACACGCCTTTCGGCAAATCGCCCATCGAGGCCGGCCGGACCTATGCCGCACGTCACGGCATCGAGATCGTCGGCGAGGAGGTGGTCGGACTGCAGGCGCGCGAAGCCCGGGAGCAGATCCTCCGCGCCAAGCAAGCCGCCCCCGACTACTGCATTATTCAGGAAACCACCTGGGCGGCTTCGGTCATCCTGCGTGATGCGCACCGGGAAGAGTTGAAGGCGCAGTTCATCGGAACGGTCTGGACCGCGGACGAGAAACTGATCGCCCTGGTCGGCGAGGCGGCCGAGGGCTATATGGGGACCATGCCCTATGCGTTCACCGATCCGCATCTGCCCGGGATCAAGGAGGCGCTGGCATTCGGAAAGCGCAATCGGATGGACCTCGAGAGAGGGGGATCGCTGGTGCGCTTCCTGCAGGGCTGGGCCACGGCCGATATCATGCTCGAGGGCTTGCGCCGCGCCGATGGCAGCATCGCCGGTCCGGCCATACGTCGCGGCCTGGAGTCGATCCAGAATTACGACACAGGCGGCATCACCGACAAGGTTACACTCTCGGCCGAAAACCATCGCGCCTGCAACACCTTGCGTATCGGCCAGGTCAGGAATGGCCGCTGGATCATGATCAGCGAACCTCTCGCAGCGGAGTGACCGCCCCATGATGTCCCTGCTCAACCGCATGAGTATCGGCTCCAAACTGATCGGGGCGTTCGTTCTCTTCGCCCTACTTTCCTTCTCGATCGGCATCATCAGTTACCGGCAGTTCGCCAGTATCGAGGCGCTGATCGACCACGTCATGATGCGCGCCGACGCGCGGCACCTGAGCAAGCAGATCATCGCCAAGATGACGCGGGTGTCCTCGCTGGTGAACTCCTTCTTCCTCACTCGGGACGAAGACGAGCGCGAGTCGCTCCGCATCGTAATCCGAGACGAGATGCGTATCAACGCCGAGTACCTCCGCCAGGTTCGCCGGCGGGATTTGACCGAGGAGGAGTTGCGCCTTTTCCAGGAAGCGCAGGGGGCGTATCGGGCCTACGAAGGTCAGCTCGCCACGGTGTTGGACGGCCCGGCGAGCACCGGCGACGAGGTGGACGAAAAGTCGCTGAGGCTGCGGGACGCGCACGAACACCTGATTACGATTCTGCTGCGATTAGACAATGTCGAGACCTCGCTCATGTACGATACATGGGATTCCGCTCAAGGGCAGATCGACGCGATCCGCCGTTTCATCCTGGTCTATATCGGCGTCGTGGCCCTAGTGGGAGTCATCCTCGGGACGGTCCTCACGCTGGCCATCCGGCGCCCGATCCGATCGCTCATTTCCGTGATCGCCGCCTACGAGGAAGGCAATACCGATGCCCGGGCGGAAATCAGGACGCAGGACGAGATCGGTTTCATGGCCACGCGTTTCAACAAGCTGCTCGATCAGATCAGCCGCTACCAGAACGACCTGCACCGGTCCAATGTCCGACTGGAGAAGGTCAATCTGGATCTTGAGAAGCGCGTGGAGGAACGCACCGCCCAGCTCCAGGAGGCGGTCGAGGTGGCCAACAACGCCAATCAGGCCAAGAGCATGTTCCTGGCCAACATGTCGCACGAGATTCGCACCCCCATGAACGGCGTCATAGGGATGGCAACGCTGGCGCTGGAGACCGAACTCGACGAACAGCAGCGTGATTACATTGCCAAGATCCACCGCTCGGCCACGTCACTGCTGGGGATCATCAACGACATTCTCGACTTCTCCAAGATCGAAGCCGGCAAGCTGATCATCGAGAAGGCCGAGTTCCGCCTCGCGGAGATCCTGGAAGGCCTGGGAGACATGTTCACGCAGCTGGCCACGGAGAAAGGGATCGAACTGCTGATTCGCTGGGACAGCCAGGCCGACGAATTGCTCATAGGCGATCCGCTTCGAGTACGCCAGATCCTGACGAACCTGGTCAGCAATGCCCTGAAATTCACGGACAAGAACGGACAGGTGCTGGTGGACGTGACCTGCAGTTCCTGCGACGAGCAGTGCATGGAACTGACCTTTCGGGTCAAGGACTCGGGCATCGGCATCCCGCCGGAGAAGCTGGATCATCTCTTCGATTCTTTCACCCAGGTGGACGGTTCGACCACTCGCAAGTACGGCGGCACCGGTCTGGGCCTGACGATCTGTCGGCAACTATCGGAATTGATGGGCGGCGGCATTCTTGTCGAGAGCACGCCGGGGAGAGGCTCCGCGTTCACCTTTCATCTCCCGTTTCCGTGGCGCCGGGACGACGAGTCGCGCCGCCGTCGTTCCCATCCGAAGCTCGAGGGCTTGCGGGCGCTGGTCGTAGACGACAACGAGGATGCCAAGCGCATCTTCGCCGAGTACCTCGGCGCCTGGCATATCCATCCCGAATGCGTGGCCAGCGGAGACGACGCACTGGCGCGGTTGGGCCTGGTCGCGAGCAACCAGGAGGATGACTTCGACCTGATCCTACTGGACTGGCGCATGCCCGGGCTCGACGGCGTCGAAACGGCGCGACGTATCCAGAGCCACGCCCGGTGGAACCGGACGCCGTTGATCATGGTGACGGCATACGGCCGCGAGGAAGTCCTGAAGAACTGCGCGGACGTGCAGATTGCCGGCTGCCTGGCCAAGCCGGTGAAACCGTCGGTCCTCTTCGACTGTCTGGTCACGGCGCTCTGCGGGCAGAGCGAGACCACGGAGCAGCAGACGTTTACGACCGATGTCGTCTACGGGCAGAACCTGCATGGCGCGCAGATCCTGCTTGTCGAGGACAACGACATCAACCGGCAGATCGCCACCGAGATGCTGCGCAAGGCCGGCATGGACGTGGATATCGCCGTCAACGGACGCGAGGCAGTGGACCGCGTACAGGCGAGGGTCTATGATGCCATCCTCATGGACATGCAGATGCCGGAGATGGACGGTTACGAGGCCACCCGTCACATCCGCGGCGATCCGCGTCCGGAGGTGGCATCACAACCGATCATCGCCATGACCGCGCACGCCATGCAGGGTGATCGGGAGCAATGCCTGGCGGCGGGCATGGTGGACCACGTGACCAAGCCGATCGACCGCCGGGTTCTTCTCAAGACGCTGGGGCGGTTCGTCAAGACCCCGCGAGGTAAGGCGGCGGATGCGTCGATGCCCCCAACGTCCGCCGCCTCCGGGGACACGGGCAATCCCGAGGCGGCGGCGCCGTTGGACGTGGCCAGTCTGAATGTCGTCAAAGGGTTGCATCGGGTAGGTGGCAACCAGGAGCTTTATCACCAATTGCTGTCGCATTTCTCGGCTCAGTACGCCGATGTCGGGAGACGGTTGCGCGCCGCGAGGCAGCAGGGCGATATGCAGGGATTCGCCAACCTGGCTCATACCCTGAAAGGGGTCGCGGCCAACCTGGAGATCATCGAGGTCCGATCCCATGCGGAGATTCTGGAGGACGCCGCCAAGGGAGAGGACGACGAGGACTTCGATACCATGATCGCGGAGTTGGAGCTTTCCCTCACCACGGCGATCCACGACATCGAGAAAATGGTCCAGCACCTCTCTTCGACGCAGGCGAACGCCTGAAGTACGGGCGGGCATTCAGGAAATGCAGGATAACTTGACGTCCGGCAAGTGGGGCAACATACTTCGCTTGGTTGGTTTGGGGGATGTACTCTGTATGCCCAGCCTTCCGGCGCATACCCGACCGTTTCGAGTGTGAGGCAAGCCGTGGATCCAGCCACATCCGAAAGCGCCGGTGTCCTTGAAGCGACAACAAGGATGTAAGGACTTCAAAGACGCACGTTTCTTGGTCAATGCTGTATAGCACTATGCGATGGAAGTCCACGAAAGGCAGAGTACAGGTTTGGGTGGGGATGCGAAACCGTTGCCAAAGGGATGCGCGAATTGAAGAGGGATATGCCCGAAAAAAAAACAGGATCCAACAAATGCCCTCGCGGTCGTACGCCTATGGAAAAGGGGTTTTCAGCGGAATTTGTGGGTGATTTTCTGATGAATAGCACCTCGGCCTCGGCCGGATCGATCATCCGGGGCGCCCACCTCCGGGGGTTGGCCAGGAAGAGTTGGAAACCGTCGCAACCCAACGCCCGCGCACGTTCGGGCGCTTTCGTCAAACCGCCGGCAATGGAAACGTGCACGCCGAGACGCATGAACAACTCCCGAATCATTATTGCGGCGTCGGTGACCGCTTTCGGACAAGGCACACGGCTGCCAGGCCCGCGCCGGCCAGCACCGCCAGGAGCGGCTCCACCGGCACGCGGAAACGCGGATGCGACGCCGGTCCGGGGATCAGCAGCAGATACAGCACCGTCAACGTCAGCAGGAGTGCAAGCCACCATGCCCGGCGATCCGCGTCTTTCCGTCGGCGCAGCAATGCCGTCGCGCCCAGAAGCGCGAGCAGATACTTGCCCAGAAGCAACAGAACGGCGGACACACAGAACCAGAACCATTGCGTCTGCCCTCGGAAGTAGTGCCGAACGCCGGCCAGAATCCCCTCGCTGCGCAACACGTCCAGCGTTCCGCCGCCGCCGAGTTCGATACCCAAAAGACGCAAAAACTCTCCGGCTGCCGGCAACAGGTTGTCCAGGTCGGCACGCAGGTGGATCCACGCATAGAAAAAAGGCGCGTCGAGGATGACCGGCAAGGCTTTCTCCATCGCCAGGGCGGCCTGCACGGCTTGCGGGTATCCGGCCATTACTGTATCGCAGACCGCCTGCTGCCGGGAAAAACTCGCGCCGCGCCGCCGGGCGATCAAGGCGCAGGCGTTGTAGCGGTACAGGTTGATGGCGGCGACCGAGGAGAAACCGGGATAGCCGGCGACGCGCGCGTTGCGCGCGGTCCAGCCGCCGACAACCGCGACGACCGGCAACAGACACGCCAGCATCGCCCGCCGCCAGCCGTCTCGCGTCGTCGCGATCAAGCCCAGCACGCATATCGGTATCCAGGGCAGGAGCACCCCCCGCAAAAGGCACGCGCCGGCCAGACAGAGCCCGGTTAGCAGCCCGCGGCGCACCGGGGCCGAATCGTCTTTCCCCGACGACAGCGCCAGGAAGAAGAGCGTCAGCATCAGCGCGAAGACGGTTTCCGAAAGTACCGCGAGACTGTAGACGATGGCGTTTGGCGAAACCGCGTGCAGCAGCGCGGCGGCATAGACGGCCCGGCGGTTCCGCGTCAGCCGCCAGGCGATCACCCCCGCGAGCGCACAGACAACTCCGTCGGCCAAAACCTGCAGCAGAAGGATTCCGAAGACCGGTTCGCTTACGAGCGAAACCAGCGCCAGCAGCACCGGATAACCGGGCGTGCGAAAGATTTCGGGCTCGTTCGTCTTGGCGTAGACACCGCGCGCGGCCAGAGAATCGGCGAGAGCAAGGTAATCCGGCGAATCGGGGCGCAAGAATGCCGCGCGGTCGGAAGCGGAGCACCAAACACCCAAGCGCAACAGCACCGCCAGCGCGGCGATGCAGAGGAGATATCGTCGAGCCGACACCGGCAACGCGGCAGAGTCGTCCGAACAATGGGAGGCGGTCATGAGAACGATTATCGTCGCTGGTCGGCCCTGGTCAAGCGCGGCTTATCGCTGCGGGATCAGGCCAAGTTCGACAAGCTTGGCGGCCCACCGATCACGACCCGCGGCACGCTGGGGCCCGGGGGCATCGTGACGGAAAGGCACGTGCGCGCCGGTGATCTTCCGGAGCGAGAGTGCTGCGTGGAAGCGGATCTTCGGATTCGGATCGTCGAGCAGCGAAAGCATCAGCGCGTAGACGTTGTACGGCTCGTCGATATTGGCGCGCGCCGTCGCCAGCGGCACCTCGGCCTCGATGGCGCGCAGGGCCAGAATGCCGAAGATGCGGCGCAACGGATCAACGTCGTCGACGAGCGTGACCAGTTCCGCCTTGGCCGGAACGCCGATGCGCGCGAGACGCTCTTTGGCGAAGACCTTGGCGTCGTAATTGGTGCCGAAGCGGATCGTGTCGACCAGCAGTTCGATCTCGCGCTGCATCTCCGGATCGATATCGCGCGGGACGTACTCGGTCCGCGGAACGGGGCGGGCAACCGTCTTCCGGACCTTGGTCGATTGTTCCGGTCGCTCCGGTGCCGGCGTCTTCCTCTCCCCCTCGGCGCATTCCGACGATTCTTTCTCGGCGACCCGCTCCTTCTGTTCCGGCGTAACGATCACGATCACCGGTTCGGCCGGCAACTCCGCGAGAGGCGCATCCGCCTCGGCGACCGCGCATCCGGCGTTCTGTTCCGCCAACGCCTGCGTGTAAGCCTCGCGCGCGGCGGCATGAGGATCCGGCTCGTACGGTTCGACATCCGCCTTCGCGGGCATCATGGCCGAGACGTCCGCGGCTGCTTTTGCTTCCGGTTCGGCGACGAACTTGGACGGCACGGAATGGAAACGCACAGGCGCCCCCCCCCCGTCGACTTCGTCGGCCGTCTCGAAAAATCCCTCATATTCGGCGTTGCGGCGCGGGCAGTTGCGCCAGCCGAGCACGGCACCCAGAAGCAGCGCGGCGGCGACGGTGAGGATGAACTGGAAGCGACTACGCGTTTGGCTGGTAATGATCGTCCCCCTGCAAGCAGATGCGGTTTAGTGCCCCACGAGAATCTTGTCGCGGTACTCCTTCCATTGCCGGTCGGATGTGAGAAAGCTGAAGCGGCCGCGCAGGTCGAGGAAGAACTGCCACGCGCCCTGATGCGCGCGCGTGACCAACTTCAACCTGACAAGGCTGTGCAGGAAGTCGAACATCTGCACGAAGAGCCGGTCGGTCTCGGCGCTCTCGCGTCCGCGGGCGCGGTCGGCCGCCTCTTGGACCTCCTTTACCCCGCGCAGCAGGTGGGCCAGCCCGTCGAGGCGGTCGCTGATCTCCGGGCGCCGCAACGCCCCGGCGTGGTAGATCTTCTCCATGAACTGCGCCGGGGTCATGTCCCCCGAGCGCATCGCGGCACTGGCCATAGCCGAGGCCTTGGTGAAGTCGTAGCGGTCGAGCGCCTTCTCAAACGAGTCGACGCCCGGCGCCGGCGGCTGACCGCCCGCCGCGGCCGGCTGGGCCTGTTCCTTGGCCATCTTGCGCAGCGCGTCCTCCTCGCCCGCGGTAAGGCCGGCTGCCTGGCTGATTGCCGCTTTCAGCGAGGACGCGATCAGTTCGTCGTCGACATGCATGCGTTCGGCGATGGAGAGCGCCTCGTGCGCGGCGCTGGTGCGCACCTCCAGTTCCGACTCGAGCCGGCGCACCAACCGGTGCAACTCGTCCAGGAAGAGCGTCGAAGCGTGACCGGCCGACTGCGCCTGCATCGCCTGCAGCTCTTTCTCGCGGTTCTCCAGCGCACGTCCCAGGCGTTGACGCTCCTGTCGCTCGCTCGAGAGTTCGCCCTGGACGCGTTCGTTCTCGAAGCGCAGACGGCGCGCTTCCAGGTCCGCCGCCGTGGCGTCGCCGCGCGCGCGCTCGAGTTCTTCCTTCAGCGTCTTGACCTCGGCTTCGAGCATCTGCGCACGACTGTCGGCTTCGCGCACCTGCACCTGTAACGACGCCACCTCGGTGCGGTTGGATTCCACGCCGGCAAGTTTCTCGCCCTCGAGGCGGCTGATGGTCTTGCGCAGTTCGAGCACTTCCTTCTGCAGGCCTTCCTTCTCGCCCTGCAGCGAGGAGATATGATGGTCGCGCTGGGCGACCTGGGAGCGAATCTCCTTCACCTCCTGGTCGACGGTCATCCATGCCGACTGGTAGCGGCGGGCGCGTTCGGAAAGCTGTCCCAGGAGGCTGGCCATCTGGCCGGCAAGGCTCTCCACCTCGCCGGAGGAGCCCATCAGCGAGAGGCTTTCGCGGATCGATTCGAGCTTCTCGTCCGAGAGCGGTGCCGGCTCCGGGGACGGCGCCTTGGGCATCGGCGCGGGCGGAGGTTCGGGCATGGCGGCCATCGCCGGCTCTGGCTCGGGTTCTGGCTCGGGCTCTGGTTCTGGCTCAGGCTCGGGCTCAGGCTCGGGCTCAGGCTCGGGCTCTGCCGGCGGACAGGTATCGAGCTCGGTCGGCTGGTCCAATCCCTGCATCAACGCGGCGATATCGTCCTCGGCCACCTCGGTATCACTGGCGGGTGCTTCTGCAACGTCCTCTTCACCGCCGCCTTCACCAGCGCCTCCCAGCAATGCGTCGA
>CAYWFP010000046.1:0-17790 GCA_964457365.1 uncultured Planctomycetaceae bacterium | reverse complement strand
TGTCGTCCTGACCCGCGGGGCCTTCCTCTTCCGGCGCCTCCTCGGCCGGCGCTTCTTCGCTATCACCGGCGGCGGCCAGCAATGCGTCGATGTCGTCCTGACCCGCGGGGCCTTCCTCTTCCGGCGCCTCCTCGGCCGGCGCTTCCTCCGCCGGTTCGCTTTCGCCCCCGCCACCGTCGAGCCCGGCAATCAAGGCGTCGATATCATCCTGACTCTGCGCGCCGCTCTCTTCTTCGGGTCCTGCGGGCGGAGCGTCGTCGCTCTCGGCGGCGTTACCGCCCAAGGCGTCGGCCAGCAGTTTGTCGATGTCGTCTTGATCCATATCGCTCATGGAAAGGACCCCGCTGCAAAACCGGACAGGCGTTCTGCGAGATTGCAGAACAGTTCATCCGTTGTATCGACCGTTCGCCGGCAGAGTTACACACTTTTTGCCGCATGGGCAAAGATCGGAGACCGGAAGGTAGGTCGAGACACCGCAAAACATGTCTCTTAATACGGCATATGCCCGTAGCGCGCTTATTCAACTTGGCGTCGGTGAAAAAACCTGCAGCGGGCCTGCCGAGACAGCCACGCGGCATTCAGCGCGCGGCTGCTTTCGCTACACCTTGAAGCCACCGCCCGCGGATCCGCGCGTAGGTGCCGTCGGCCTTGAGCGCGTCGAGCGCCCGTTGCCAAGCTTCCGCGACCGTGTCCGCGGTGCCCTTGGAGACGGCGATGTAGGTCGGCTGATGCTCGAGGACATATACGCGTTCGAGCATCTGCGGATTCACCCCGGCACGACGTGCGATGTACTGCCCCACGCCGTCGCTGGTGAGCCAGAGATCGATGCGGCCGGCGAGCAGATTCTTCGGATTGCTCTCGGCCTTGGTGGTCGGAAAGAGGTTGGTGAAACCTTTCTCACGCAGCATCTGATCCTCGACGTATTCCTTGACCACGCCGATCCGGGCCACGCCCCGCGCGTCGTCGAGCGAGTTGATGGTCACGCCGTCGCCTTTCCTGGCGAAGAAGCAAATCGTATGCTCGCCGAGCGGACCGACCCACTTGAACATCCGCTCGCGCTTCTTCGAGCGCGCGGTAGAGAGCAGGATCACGTCCGGCCGTTCCAGCGCCAACGCGTAAGCCCGCGACCACGGCAGCAACTCCACCGGCTCGCTCCGCCCCAGTCGCGCGAGGACGGCGCGCGCGATCTCCACGTCGCAGCCGGTGGCCTGGCCCTCCCGGTTGAACGAGTACGGCGGCCATTCGCGGTCGCCGATGACGCGCAGCTTGACCGCCAACAGCACCAGATCCTGGCCGGCTTTCTCCCCCGGCATGCCAAAGCGTCCCAATGCCAGAAAGCAGGCCAGAAAAAGAAGAATTGGTTTGACTGTATTTCGCACAGGCTTCATCGTGACATCCGAGAAGAGCGAGACTGCTCGAATCGGGCGCATCACATAACTCCGCAGGAGGCCTTGACCATTGTGCACGCATTTATGAGAAGAACGTCGGATAAATGATGAAAATTGCGTTAAGGCCCCGTCCAATCCTTTCTCCCCATACGGGATTCTTGCAACAAGAAGGATCTGCCTTTAGGATCGGGCGCGGAATTGTCCGGTCATTGACGCAGGATCGACGCCATGCACGACAGCCTGATTCCGGAATTCGCCGCGGCGCTGGCCGAGCCGCTGCCGCCACCGCCGTGCCCGATCATCGACGCGCACATGCACGTCTTCTCCGCCGGTTCCGGGAACGATCGCTACGCCCGCGCCGCGAAAGCGTACGGCATCGACCGCGCCGTGGCCCTGGCGCACGAGACCGAGCCCGAGGAGCTGGCGCGGAAAGGATTCTTCCTCCCTTGCGCCTGGCCGGGACTGCCACAGGAAGACGACGGCGAAGACTGGATCCGGCGCGAACGCGAGCGCATCGAGGACTGGAAGGCCCGCGGCGCGGTGGCGATCAAGTACCGCCTCTCCCCGGACCGGCCGAGTGCGCCGTTCGACGATGCGCGGCTGCTGCGCGTCTTCGAAACAGCCGCCGCGGCGGACATGCCAGTGATGGCGCACCTGGGCCAGCCTTCGCGCTGGTGGGGCACGCGGTTCGACCCGACGCTGGTCGGCCCGAAGGAGCAGTACGCCCTGCAGTTCGAGCGCGTGCTGCAGGCGGTGCCGGAACTGACGGTGATCGGCGCGCACATGGCCTGCTGGCCCGAAGAGCCGCAACGGCTGCGCGTCATGCTCGAGCGCTATCCGAACTTCTATCTCGACACGTCCGCGACGAAGTGGATCGTGCGCGAATTGAGCCGCCGACGCGACGAGGCGCGGGCGCTCTTCCTCGACTTTCCCGACCGTATCCTCTTCGGCAGCGACCTGGTCACTCGCATGGATCAGGGCGAGAACGACTATTACACCTCGCGTTTCCACGTTCAGCGCACCATGTGGGAAGGAACCGAAGAGACGCCCTCGATGATCGCCGATCCGGACGCGGTCGAACCGGACTTTCCCCGCGGCGCCCGGATCCGTGCGCTGGCACTGCCGCCGGAGGTGCTGCGGAAATTGTACCGTGAGAACGCCGCTCGCGTCTACGGAATCGACGCCTGAGGCTTTTGCGGTTGCGCCCGTGGTCCGTGGCCGGCATCATGAGGCGTCTGCGACAAGAAATGAGACGGCTGTTACGATCTCTGCGCACCCGAGAGCCAGGAACGTTTCGGCAATAGCGGGATCGAGAAACGGATGAAGTTCATCGCTCTCATGGGTGCGCTTGTCAATCTCACGCCGGACGATCTTCGACTGAAGGAGATCGAGTTCAACCGTGAACGCACGCAGGCCACGGTCGTGCCGGAGGTCCGCATCCGCGGGAACTGACGCCCGACAGGGCCGGGACGCTGGCGGCTCGTCGACGGCCGGTGGCGCCTGGTTATCGAGAAATAGCTCACGCCCGTGCGCGCCAGTGCATGCGCGCATACACCCGCCCGAGCGCCCACATCAGGCCCGGCCCGATCATCAGCGCGCCGAACAGCGTGGCAAACAGGTCCGAGCCGGAAGCGCCGAAGAGGGGAACCCGGAAAAGAAACGCCAGCAAACTACCGGCCGCCAGCGTCGGCGCCATGGCCACGCACGCGGCCTGCGCCAATCCCAGAAGAAACGCGAGCAGCGCCGCCAGCGCCTTCGCGCCCAGACCGAGTTGATCCCACGGAAGCGCGTCCTTCTCCGCCTGCGCGCCGTGGAGCGTGCGTACACTGGTGACCATGACTCCCTACCCTTCTGCTCTCGAGACGACAGCTGCGAATCGATGATTATGCCGGCGACAAGGCGAATTCAAACGACATGCCAGAAGAAGCGCCACCGCACCGAGAAGCACAACCCGTTGACCAAAATAGCGTTGAGAGAATGATCCGAAATCTGGGGAGTTCCCGCGGGAAGGCTTGCGGTAAAAACGGCCTTGTTTTCGGGCCGCGGATCGTCCTGTTTCGCGGCGGTTATCAGGCTACGGCTTGGACAAGGGCAAGAAGACCGCATAACGCAACGCAAACCGTCGATTAAACACACGCATGGAGCCGCGGCAGACGTCCGCGGCTCCCCGTATTATTCGGCCAAGTCCGCTTCGCGCCAGGGGACGAAGTCGGGATTCTTCTCGGGAATGCGCGCGGCGACGTCTTCGCGCCAGGCCGCAAGCATGCCGTGCAGTTCCCGCGCCTTATCCGGCATCGCCTGCGACAGATCGTTTTCCTCCGAGACGTCCTCGCGGAGATTGTACAGCTCGAGCCTGCCGTCCTCGTAGAATTCGATCAGTTTGTAGTCCCCCGCACGTACCGAGGCGCCGGGCGTACCGCCCTGGTTGCCGTAATGCGGGTAGTGCCAGAAGACGGCCTCGCGCGCGAGTTCTCCCGCTTCGGTCCAGAGCGGCATCAGGCTCTCGCCGTCGACGTGCTGCTGCGGCAGCGGATCGATCCCCGCCGCTTCCAGCAGCGTCGGATAGAAGTCCGGGCTCGTCACCGGCGTCTCGCAGACCGAACCCGGCCGGACCTTCCCCGGCCAGCGTACCAGCAGCGGCTCGCGCGTGCCGCCCTCGTACATCCAGCCCTTCCCCTCGCTCAGCGGCGCGTTGCACGTGGGCGAGCCTTCGGCCGTGGCCAGGCCGCCGTTGTCGGAGGTGAAGACGACGATGGTATTCTCCGCCTGCCCCGTCTCCTCGAGCGCGGCCAGCAGGCGGCCGATATTCTCGTCCATGCTCCAGACCATCGCCGCGTACGCGGGGTCCGACTGCAGGATGCGGCGCACGATACGCTTGTCCTTCTTGTGCTCGCAGGGGAAAAAGTCGCCCTCCTCCAGCGCCTGCAACTTGTCCAGCCCCAATTCCTTCGCGCGGGCGGTGTAGCGTTCGAGCAATTCCTCCTTGGCCTGGATCGGCGTATGCACGAGGTAGTACCACATGTTCAGGAAGAACGGCTTCCCCGGCTCGCGGTTCCTGATCAGCTCGATTGCCTCGTCGGTCAACCGATCCGGCAGGTACTCGCCCTCCTTGCGGTCCTTCATCGTCGGGCAATTCCACGGGTCGAAATAACCGGGCGGGTGCCCCCAGCGGCAGCCGGCAATATTGACGTCGAAACCGTGCTTCTCGGGCCAGTACGGCTCCTCGCCGAGATGCCACTTGCCGACGTGCCAGGTGGCGTACCCGTTCGCGCGCAACGTCGCGGCGAGGCTCGTCTCCTCCAGCGGCAGATGATCAACATAGGGCGGGCTGACAACTTTGCCGCGCTCGCGGCCGCAGAGGAAGTTGGTCAGCCCCACGCGGGCGGGGTACTTGCCGGTCATGATACTCGCACGCGTCGGCGAACAGACCGGGCAGGAAGCATACGCATCGGTGAAACGCATGCCTTCGGCCGCGAGGCGGTCGAGCTGCGGCGTCTGGTAATAGGCGCTGCCGTAACAGCCCAGGTCTTTCCAGCCCAGATCGTCCATGAGAATGAAGAGAATATTCGGCTGCACCGGGATATCTCCTTTGGCATGCTTTGGCGACGAAAGAGCGCGAACCGAAAAAAGCAAAACACATTTTATCACCGGCGTCAATCAGGAACCGGGCTCGCGGGCGAACGAAAAACTAATCGAAGCAAAGCCGTGGCCTAATGCGAAATCAAACAATCGGAATCCGATAAATGAAATGTCCGCGGCTCGTTATCGCCAAACACCTTGCAGCCGCATGGATTACGCCGAAAAGAAGGCAATGCCGCGCAAACCGGCCGGAAATAGATATGTTCAACGCCACTTTTGCCGGAGCACACACATCAACATCAACCGAAAACCTTATTGCGCCCAAGATCTTAGGACCCGTCGCCAAGCTCGTCAGGATTGCCCGCAAATTTCGCTGACATTTCGCCGCCGAGCGCGTATCATGGGAGCGCTCCGAAGATGAGCCTGGGAAGGTGGAGACGAGAATGAAGATCGACCTGCACGTCCATTCGAAATACTCTCGTCGGCCCTCGATCTGGCTGCTGCAGAAGCTGAGCTGTCCCGAAAGCTTCACCGAGCCGGTGCAACTGTACGATCTGGCCATGCAGCGCGGCATGGACGCGGTAACGGTCACCGACCACAACTGTATCGACGCGGGGCTGGATATCGCGCACCTGCCCAGAACCTTCGTCTCCGAGGAGGTGACCACCTACTTTCCGGAAGACCGCTGCAAGATCCACGTCCTCGTCTACAACCACAACGAAGCGATCCACCGCGAGATCCAACGCCTGCGCAAGAGCGTCTACGACCTGGTGGAGTATCTGCAGGGAGAATCCGTCCCCCACGCCATCGCCCACCCGCTTAGCGCGGTCAACGACCACTTCACCCCCGAATCGTTCGAGAAGATGATGTTGCTGTTCAAGGTGGTCGAGCTCAACGGCGACCTGGACCAGCGCCTCAACGACACGCTGCGCCACATGCTGGCGGTGCTGACCGCCGAGGATATCGAGCGCCTCGCGGAGAAACACAGGATCGAGCCGGCCTTCGATGAGCCGTGGAAGAAGCATCTTATCAGCGGCTCGGACGACCACAGCGGCCTGCGCATCGCCGCCTCCTCCACCGAAGTGCCCGGCGCCGAGAGTATCGATGGGTTTTTCTCCGGCATCGCGGGCGGCAAAGCACAGCCGCGCCTGCAGGCGGCCACTCCGCGGATCATGTCCAGAAACATCTACGCGGTGGCCTACGGCTTCGCCAAGCGCAAACTCGCCATCGAGCGCTACGTCAACGCCGATCTGCTGTTGAAATTTCTCGAACGCTCGCTTGCGGTCGAGCCTTCCGAGGCCGGCGGCTTCTTCACCCGTCTCTACTTCGCCTGGAATCGTCGACGCAGCGGCCGCAGCGCGCCCAAGCGCGGCACCGTCGTCGACATGGTCCGGCACGAGGCGGCCAAGATGATCAAGGAAGACCCGCGGCTGATGGCGATCGTCGAGAAAGGCCCCTCGGCCGAACCCGACCCCGACCGCCGCTGGTTCGCTTTTCTCAATCAGGTCTCCAACAACGTCCTGGCGCACACCGGACGGCAGACTCTGGACCGCGCCGTGCACGGCCAGATCCTCAACCTATTCCACGGCTTCGGCAGCGCGGCATCGTTGTATCTGCTGCTGGCGCCGTACTTCGTCACCTTCTCCATGTTCGCCTCCGAACGCGAGATCGGCAAGAACGTCGCCGCACGCTTCCTGCCCGACCTGGAGCAGGAACCGCCGCGGGTGGCACACTTCACCGATACCTTCTACGAGGTCAACGGCGTGGCGCGAACGCTGCAGCAGTGGATCAACACGGCGGTGAGAATGCAGAAGCAGATGACCGTCATCACCTGCCACGATTCGGCCTCGGACCTGCGCAAGGGTATCGTAAACTTCAATCCCGTCGGCAGCTACACCATCCCCGAATACGAGGAGATCAAGCTCCAGTTCCCGCCCTTCCTGGAGATGATGAACTACTGCTACGACCAGAACTTCACCCATATTCACAGCGCTACGCCCGGACCGGTGGGGCTGGCGGCGCTGGCCATCGCCAAGATTCTCAAGCGACCGCTCTTCGGGACCTATCACACGCAGTTCCCGCAATACGCGGACATCCTTACCGACGACGCCTCTATCGGCGAGATGGTCTGGCGCTACATGCTCTGGTACTACGACCAGATGGACGTCATCTTCGTCAGCTCCCGCGCCAGCGCCACGGAACTGGTCGAGAAAGGCATCCGCGCGGAGAAGATCCGTCTGCTGCCGCGCGGCGTGGACACCAAGCGCTTCCACCCAGACAAACGCGGCGACATCCTCGAGAGTCGCTTCAACGTGCCCAAGGGCAAGCGCCTGCTCTACGTCGGCCGCGTCTCGAAGGAGAAGAACCTGCCGCGGCTGGCGGAGGCGTTCAAGGTGTTGCGCGAGGTGATGCCCGACGCGCAGCTCGTGATCACCGGCGACGGCCCGTATCGTCAGCAGATGGCCACGCAGCTTGCCGACTGCAACTGCACCTTCACCGGTTACCTCCACGGCGAGGAGTTGCCGCAGGTCTACGCCTCGTGCGACCTCTTCGTCTTCCCGAGCAAGACCGACACCTTCGGCAACGTCGTCCTGGAGGCGCAGGCCGCGGGCCTGCCGGTGGTGGTCACCAACGTCGGCGGACCGCAGGAGAACCTCGTCCCCGGCGAGACCGGACTGGTGGTCGAGGCCGACGAGACCGGCGCCTACACCGAAGCGATCCGCGCCATCCTGAACGACCCGGAGAAGCACGAGCGAATGCGCCGCGCCGCGCGCGCGTACATTGACGCGCGCTCCTTCGAAAACGCTTTCGAACAGATGTGGGAAAACTACGCCCAGACTCCGCACCCCACCAGCGCCGAAGACTTTCTCAATCACGCCCAATCGCTGGTCTCGGCGTTATAGGTGTGTATCATTCCGCCCCGTGCAGTACCGTATCCGCAATGCGATCGGCGGCGTCGGGGCGGCCGATGGCACGCGCGGTCTGCTGCATACGCGCGAGCCGTTCGGGCTCCTTGAGCAACCGCTCGACCTTGTAGACCAGGTGCCCGTGGGTGTGCGCCCAGACGCCGGCGCCGCGCTCGAGCACCCAGGTGGCGTTGCGCTCCTCCTGTCCCGGGATCGGCTTGACGATCACCATCGGCAATCCCATCGCCATCGCCTCGCTGACGGTCAGTCCGCCGCTCTTGGCGACAATGAAGTCGCTGGCGGCCATCAGTTCGTGCATGTTCTCGACGAAACCGAAGCTGACAATCGACTCGGGCTGCTCGGCGGCGGCCTTGTCGAGCTTTCTGCGCAGGTTCTCGTTGCGTCCGGCCACGGCCAGAAATTGCGCCTGCGGCAGCCGCTGGGCCAGGATGGGAACGATCTGGTCGATCTTGATCAGGCCGTACCCGCCGGCGGTGACCAGCACGGTCGGCCGTTCGGGGATCAGCCCCAGTCGCTCACGCATCGCCGCGCGGTCGGGGTAATCGGCGTTGAAGTCGGGCATGACCGGAATGCCCGAGACGTGCACGGTATCCTCGCCGTACTCCTTCATCGAGAGGGCGAACGCCATCTCCTCGGTGGCGACATGGTAGTGGTCGATGCCGTGCTGCAGCCACATGGCATGGATGTCGTAGTCGGTCAGCACCACATGCAGCGTCGCGCGCAGCCGGCCGTTCTTGCGACGCGGCGCGAGTACCTCCGCGGGGGCGTAATGCGTACAGACGATGCCGTCGGGATCGAACTGGTCGACCATACGCCGCAGAGGCCGGGTATTGAGCTGCCCGAAAAGCGTCGACAACCGTTTGAACTGCCGCCCAGCACGGCCCTCTTCCAACGAGTCGTAGAGGTAGCCCCACAAGGAAGGCAAGTCCTTGGCGAGGTGTTCGTAGCCATGGATAAAGGATTGGCGGAACGCGGGATTGGTGTACTGCAGCGCATCGAGATGCAGCACGTCGATCTCCGGGTACGCCTGAAACGCCTGCATCAGCGCTTCGGCCGCGCGCATGTGCCCGGCGCCGGCTTTGACCGAGAGCAACAGGATTTTCCGAATCCCCGTCATGACAATCCCCCGCTGCCATGACAAGTATACGTTTCGCGGAATGCGGTTCAATCGAGGAGCATGGCGGGATTATCTCGACGGATAGGGCATAAAGAGCACGTCTCTGAGCTTCTCGCCGTGGCGAGCGGTCATCAACGTCAGCAACTGCGCGTTGGTCAGCGTATCGGGGCAAGCACGACGCCACGTCTTCGCCGACGGTTCGGTCGCAAGCGTCTGGTCGAGATAGTGCTGATCGACGCGCGGTGTCATCGCCTCATTTCCTCATACAAGGCCAACCGTATTATTGTTGTCGGCGGCAACGGCGAAACCTTCAGCGGAAAACGCGTCGCGGGACGAATGTCCGGTCACGCAGTCCGAATAAGATGTTTCTCCGTCCCGTCCGTTTGCCGCATAAACGCGGACTCCTGCCGCACGAATCGCCAACAGGAGCCGTTTCGTCGAATCGCGTTCGCCTCAGCCGCGTTGCACCGGAATCTGCTTGACGTTGTCTTTGGCCTCGGCGCTCTTGGGCACGGTGATCTCCAGCACGCCGTTCTTGAACGTCGCTTCGACCTTCTCCGCGTCCACGCCAGCCGGCAGCGGAATGTCGCGGCGGAACGAGCCGAAGCTCCGCTCGGTGTAACTGAAGCCGTCTTTCTCGCCCGACTTCTCCTCCTGTTTCTCGCCAGCGATGGTCAGGCAGTCGTCGGTGAGCTTGAGGTCCAGATCATCCTCTCTCATGCCGGGGAGTTCCGCACTCACCCGGATGGCGTCCTCGGTTTCGCGAACGTCGACGCGGGGACTGAAACCTCCGCCCTGCAGCGGCAGCAGCGCGCCACCGGTGAAGTCCTCGAAGAGCCGGTTCATCTCCTGCTGCAGCCGCACGAAAGGATCGTTCGTCGCCGTCTCGCGCCGCACCGGAACCGCTTTTTTGCCCCAGTTCCACGGCATCAGTTCGTTGATGGACATGGCATACCTCCTTTCGCCAGATCTACTTCCTCTCCGCCCGGCTAAGTCGGGCGGCGTTTACCCGCTGTCTACTTCCGCGGCGGACGAAAACGGGAACGTCACAACCGCATTGCGTTCTCGTCAGCCGCGGCGTGCGGTTAAGCCGATTTGACCTCGATCTTCCGCGTCTTGGCCGGGGCGGCCTTCGGCAGCCGCAGATACAAAACCCCGTCCTTCATCGTCGCGTTGATCTTCTCGCGATCGATTTCGTCGCTGACGGTGAAGGTGCGCTCGTAGTCGCCTACTTCGTACTCGGCATACGCCAGTTGCATGTTCTCCGGCGCGGGGATCTGCACGTGGCCTTGCAGTTTCAACTCATTTTTTTCGAGCGTGATCTCCACGTCGTTGATGGCTACGCCGGGCATGTCCGCCAGCAGCACCAGTTCCTCTTCGGTTTCGTAGATATCCACTCGCGGGATGAAGGTCTTGCGCGGGCTGACCCGCTCGACTCCTTCGGCCAGCTTCGCCTCTTCCTTCTCCGCGGTCTGCAGTTCCTGCTTTTCCTCGGTCATCGTTCTCTCCTGTGCACCAATGCGGTTCGCGTACATGCGCATCACGAAGACTTGACCTCGATTTTGCGCGGCTTGTCCTCCTCCGCGCGCGGCAGGGCCACGAACAGCACGCCGTTCTCCATGCGCGCTTCGACCTTCTCCGCGTCGACGCGATACGGCAGATCCAGCGTCCGCGTGAAACCGCCGCCGGAGCGTTCACGGCGATGATATTGCCCGTCCTCGTCCTTCAGTTTGCGGCTGCCTCGCATCGTCAGAACCTGGTTCTTTACCGAGATATCCAACTCCTCCGGGTCGACACCCGGCAACTCCGCGCTGACGACCAGTTTGTCCTCGCCGGTCCAGGCATTGAGCGCCGGATATGTCGGCGCCACCCGCCGCTGCAGGCCATCGATGACCCGGTTCATTTCGTCGCGCACGCGATCCATTTCCCGATATCCCATCCACGGTCGTCCGAATCCTCTCCACAGCATGGCTGACTCCTTTCGTCTTCTTCTTCCCGCACTGCTTTCGCCAGTTCATAATCAAAGAGCGTGCCAGAACACAGTCGCCAGAAAGAAGAAACAACAGCGCATGGCGCTGGAGAAAAACCAATATCCTTATTATTATCAGAGAGTTGCGTAATTCTCGAAGGAAATTTACGCGCTTGCTTGTTGTCCCCTATATGTATCTTTGCATGCTGGAGCCGTTACCCTGGCAAAGGACAGGCCTGTCACATTGACAAGGAGCAATGGGATCGCTTTCTTAACCCCGCCACGCCACCTCTTACGCATTTGTCATCGCGGTGGAGTATGTTTAGAATAGACACGTGAAGGCTCGTTACCGAACCGCCGGCAGAGGAGTGCATATGTCAGACCGAATTCCGAATCCTCGGCGCCCTGCGGCGCTGATTCTGTTCATCGCTTTCGTCTGGAGCCCAGCAGCTTCGGCAGAGGACGTCGACGTGGCCACGGTGCGCCAGACGGCGAAGGTTTTCACCAAGGTGGCCAAATCGGCCTCGCCGGCGGTGGTCTTCATCGAAGCGGAGAAGACGGTGGTTCGCCGCGGTATCGATCCGCGCGAACTGAATGACCCGTTCGAACTCTTCAACGACGAGTTCTTCGAACGTTTCTTCCATCACGGCGCACCCCGGCGCCAGAAACGCAGCAGCCAGGGCAGCGGCTTCATCACCTCCGCCGACGGCTATATCCTGACGAACAACCATGTCGTCGGTGGCGCCGATTCGCTCAAGGTCACCCTGCCGGACAAGCGCGTCTTCCCCGCGCGCCTCGTGGGTGCCGATCCGCAGACCGACGTGGCGGTGATCAAGATCGACAGCGAAGACCTGCCGACAATCCCACTCGGAGATTCGAGCAAACTCGAGGTCGGCGAGTGGGTTGTCGCCATCGGCAGCCCGTTCGGCCTGGCGACGACCGTCACCTCCGGCATCATCAGCGCCAAAGGCCGCAGTGCGGGCATCCTCGACTACGAAGGCTTTATCCAGACCGACGCGGCGATCAATCCCGGCAACTCCGGCGGGCCGCTGCTGAACCTCGACGGCGAGGTGATCGGTATCAACACCGCCATCTACAGCCGTAGCGGCGGCTACATGGGCATCGGCTTCGCCATCCCCATCAACATGGCCAAGGGGATTTACCGGCAGATCGTGCGCACGGGCAAGATCTCCCGCGGTTACCTCGGCGCTTCCTTTCAGGAGGTGACGCCCGAGATCGCCGACAGCCTCGGTATCACGCCCGGCGGCGTGCTGATCAGCGGCGTCGCCGCCGACAGCCCGGCGGCCGAGGTGGGCTTGCGCACCGGCGACGTAGTGCGCAAAGCCGACGGGCAGACCATCGTCTCGGCCGAAGGTTTCCGCAATATCATCGCGCTCAGCGGTCCCGGCGCACGATTGGAACTGGAGGTGCTTCGTCACGGCAAGGCGCAGACGATGACGGTCACGTTGACGAACCTGGACACGGCGGCGCGCAGCGACGAAGCGTACGCAAGCGAGAAGCTGGGATTGACCGTGCAGGCGCTGACCTTTGCCATGCGCCAGCGCCTGCGCCAGGAAAACGCCCGCGGCGTGGTTGTTACCGAGGTGGCGCGCGGCTCGGTGGCCGAGCGCGTCGGCATCGCGCCGGGAGCGATTATCAGCCAGATCAATCAAGACCCGGTCTCCAGCCCCGACGAATTCGCCGCTCGACTGGAGAATGTGCTCAAAACGGGCCGACGCCTCCTGCTGCTGGTTCACCAAAACGGCCGGTCCCGCGCGATCGTGCTCCAGATCCGATAAGCGCTCGAGGGGAGGAAGGAACGGTTTCTTTATCCTAGCAAATAACTCGGCTTGCCGAATCGGAATAGTGTAGTAGAATGCGGATAGCGCAACGGCAAACAGGCCTCTGGAGAGCCATCCGATGAGCAGCGGCGAGTTGAGCGATGCGAATACGGGTACGGCCCGTGAAAGCTTCTTCGCCCCGGCCGGCCGCGCCGACAAAGCGGAACTCGAGGCCGCACACCAGGCCATTCGGAGCAACGACAATCTCTCTTCACTGCTCGAGGTAATCCCCGGTTTCGGCTTGTTGTTGAACGCGCAACGCCAGATCGTCGCCGCCAACCGCCGCTTTCTGACTCTACTGGGTTGCGAAGAACGCGAAATTCTCGGCCGGCGTCCGGGCGAGGTCGTTTCCTGCGCGCATTGCGATCTTGGACCCGACGGCTGCGGCACCGGCGAGATGTGCCCCTTCTGCAGCGCGGTGCGCACCGTGCTCGAGAGCCAGGAGCGCTCGACGACCGTCGAGAAGGAAGCACACCTGGAACTGCAGGACGGCAGCGAAGTCGACCTCGAGGTTATCGCCTCGCCGGTGAGCATGAACGGCCGGCACTTCACCGTCTGCGCCATGCGCGACGTGACCGAGCGCGAGAAAGCGCGCACGGCACATATCGAGCAGGAGCGCCTGCGTATCTTCGTCGATACAACCGGCGCGGTCTGCCATCATCTCAACCAGCCTCTGACCGCGCTGCTGGGGATGACGCAGATGCTGCTGGACGAAGACATCGACCCGGCCAGCCCCCTCTACCGCCGGCTGAAGCTGGTGCAGGCGGCCGGCACGCGCATCGGGCGGATCACGCGCAAGCTCAACCGCATGATCGCCGACGTCTCCGACGAGAACAGCGGCTCGAACCTGATCGCCGAGATCGGGGCCGACCTGGACCGTATCGAGAGCGAATAAACGGCGCTACTTGCGGATGCGACACGCCGCCGCGCCGCTCTTCTCCAGATACTGCTGGTGATACTTCTCGGCGCGCCAGAACGTCGACGCGGTGACGATTTCGGTGACGACAGGCCGACGGTACTTGTCAGACGCCTCCAATTCCCGCTTCGACTTCTCCGCGGCTTCCCGCTGTTCGTCGTTCATGGTGAAGACAGCCGAACGATACTGGCTGCCGACGTCCGGGCCCTGGCGGTTGACCTGGGTCGGATCGTGACTCTGCCAGAAAACCTCGAGCAGCTTGTCGTAACTCACCAGCCGCGGGTCGTAGACCACCCGTACCGTCTCGGCATGACCGGTGCCGCCGCCGCAGACCTGGCGATACGTCGGGTTCTCGGCATGGCCGCCGGTATAGCCGACCGAGGTGCGTACCACACCCTCGACCTGCCGAAACGCCGCTTCCACACCCCAGAAACAGCCGGCGGCGAACATCGCCGTCGCCAGCGGCTTCGTCTCCTCGTTGCCCATGACCTTCTCCTCCGGCGCGAACGACAATGCCGCGGAGTTAATGCAATAACGCAACCCCGTCGGCTCGGGGCCGTCCTCGAAGACGTGTCCAAGGTGCCCGCCGCAGCGCGCACAGGTCACCTCCGTGCGCACCATGCCGTTGCTGGTATCGCGATGATCGGCCACCGCGTCTTCATCGAGTGGCTGGTAGAAACTGGGCCAACCGCTGCCGCTGTCGTACTTCGTCCCGCTGGCGAAGAGCGGCTGCCCGCACCCGGCGCAGGTGTAGATCCCTTCCGCATGGTGCTTGTTGTACCTGCCTGTATGCGGCCGCTCGGTTCCTTTGCGATGCAGAATGTCAAACTGCTTGTCGGTCAACAGCTTCTTCCACTCCGCCTCGCTCAGATCGATCTTCTCTTTTCCCGGCATCAGCAATCCTTCCCGGCGCGTGCCCGCGGCGCCACGCTTGTCGTCCCCGGCGCGACTGTGGAACATCTGGGCAATCAGGAGAACGGCGACCAGTACAATGGCCAAGGCAAGCAGCTTTGTCAACATCGGGGCCTCCTTCCCGGCCCCTCACCCTTCTATTTCGTTGTGAACTGTCATATGGCGCAGGCAAATCCCTCGCGTTTTACTCTTTATTCGGCAGGCATTTACGGAAAAAGCCGATAGTTCGCGATTGCTTCCGCCCGGAGCCATACCTACAATCGGCCTAATCGTTTGGGCGCGTTTGTCACGACAGGACCGGCATGAACGCATCGTCGCACAATCCGAACCATCATGTCTGCGTGCACGGCCACTTCTATCAGCCGCCCCGGGAGAATCCGTGGCTGGGGGTAATCGAACCGCAGGAGTCGGCCGCCCCCTTCCGCGACTGGAATGCGCGCATCAACGCAGAATGCTACGCCGCACTCACCGGCAGTTGCGTCCGCGACGAGGCCGGCCGCGTCCGCGACTTGTTCAACAACTTCGCCCACATGTCCTTCAACGTCGGCCCGACCCTGCTGGCGTGGCTCGAACAACACGACCCGGAAACCTACGCGCGCATCCTCCGCGCCGACGAATTGGCCCGGCTCACCTATGACGGCTGCGGTTCGGCCATGGCGCAGGCATACAATCACATGATCATGCCGCTGAGCGACGCGCGCGACCGACACACGCAGATCGTCTGGGGATTGCGGGAGTTCCGCCACCGCTTCGGCCGACCCGCGAAGGGGATGTGGCTGCCCGAATGCGCTATCGACAACAATACCGTGCGCGCCCTTATCGCCCACGGCGTGCGTTTCGTCGTGCTCTCGCCGGAGCAGGCGAGCAAGGCCCGCCCCTTCGGCGGCGAGGATTGGACCGATGTCTATATCGAAGGACTGGATACGCGCATGCCTTACCGCGTATTCGAGGTCGATGGCGCCGGGCGCACCCATTTCGACCGCTGGCTCGACGTGGTCTTCTACGACCAGGGGTTGTCGCTGAAGGTCTCTTTCAACCACCTTCTGCAGGACGTCGACAGCCTCGAGTGGCACGTCCGGGAGCGCTTCGACGACGCCGCGCTGCCGCAACTGGTAGCCGTCGCCACCGACGGCGAGGCCTACGGCCACCACGAACCGTTCGGCAACGACACCCTGGCGGAGTTCTTCAGCCGCATGCTCGCCGACCGGCACATCCTGTTGACCAACATCGAGTTGTACCTGCGCCAGTACCCGCCGTGCTGGGAGGTCAAACTCTGGAACGGCGAACAGGGCAAAGGCTCGAGCTGGAGCTGCAAGCACGGCGTCGGACGCTGGGAACGCGACTGCGGCTGCAACGCCGGCGGCGGCCACGATTGGAACCAGCAGTGGCGCGGCCCTTTGCGCGACGCGTTCGACCTGCTGCGCGACCAGGTGCGCGAAATTTTCCGGCGCGAAGGCGGACGCCTCTTCGACGACGTCTTCGAGGCGCGTAACGACTATATCCGCGTCCGCCTCGACCCGTCCGAACGGACACGCGCGGCGTTCCTGGCACGTCACGCCCAGCACACGCTGAGCGCGGACGAAGAGGCGCTGGCGTGGACTCTCCTCGAGGCCGACCGCAACGCCATGCTGATGTACACCTCCTGCGGTTGGTTCTTCTCCGAACTTTCCGGAATCGAGCCGGTGCAGAACATGCGTTACGCCCTGCGCGCGGCCGAGCTTGCGCAGCCGTATGCCGACGTCGACCTGATCGACTTGTTACGCGGGGCGCTCTCGCAGGCCGAGAGCAACATCCCCGGGCAGGGCACCGGCGCGGAGATCTTCGACCGCCACGTCCTGAGCACGCGGTACGACATGCGCACCGTCGTCGCCTGTCACGCGCTGAGGCGGCTGCTTGACCTGCCCGCGCCGGCCTACCGCTGTCGCGTCACCATCAGTGGCGAATCGCGCACCGCCGGCGGCGAGGCGCGGCGCAGCTTCGGTACCGCGCGTGCGGAGGATCCCGATACACGCCTGGTGGAGGATTGCGAGTTTATCGCTTTCGAAGTACCCGGCGGCCCGGTCGGCGTGCTCTTCGCCCCCCCCGGCGACGACGCCTGGGTCAGCAACCGCCTCTGCCTCTCTCCCAAAGCGCTGGGCAAGTTCCTGGACACCGAAGGCGTGACCGCTCGGGCGTTACCGTTCGAAGACAGGCGGTTGATCATGGAAACGCTGCTGCAACGGAACCGCGAAGAGGCCGTCGACGACGTCCTCGACGTCTACGAACGCTTCCGGCTTCTGCTCAAGACGTACGCCGAATACGAGCTGCCGCTGCCGTCGACGCTCGGGCCGGTAGGTTCGCAAGCCTTGGCCGCACGCTTCGGCCGCGTCGTTTCGGACATAGCCGCACGAAACGCGGTCACTGAGGAGCATTTCATCGCCGCCCGGGCGCTGCGCGAAGAAGCCGTTTGCTGCCATCTCGACTTCGACAAGGCCCCTTCCGCCCGTTGCCTCGGAGAAACCCTCGACAACGCGCTTTGCCGACTGCAAGAGGAATTGACCCTCGAACATGCCGAGGCCGCGCTCGAATTGCTGGCCTACGCGCGCGAGACCGGGCTCGAGTTGACCAATCGTTCGACCCTCACCGCTTCGTTCTGGCAGGTATTGCACCTGCCGCCGCGCGAGCTCGGCGGCGCAACGGCATTGCTCAACCGCCTGCGCGAGCTCGGCCGCCGGCTCGACTTCGCCGAGGAACCGCTGCAACACCTGACCCGCGTGCTCTTCCGGACCGATGCCTAAAAACCGGCCCCGCGAGCAGAAACAGGAGAGTTCCTACCGCTCGTGCGGTTTTTCACCGGCATGCGCGACCGTGCGAGCAGCGAAAGAAGCACCATCGAGGGTGCGCGGCTTCGGCCGCCCCTCAGCGGTCTGAACAGGGAAGATGCGCCGAAGGAGAGCCGAATCCTGCGCCGAACCGGCGGACCATGGGCTTACGCCGCATGCCGTCTGGCGGGATTCGGTCCCGCTCTCTTGCATCCGCCGCCCGATTCGAGTACAGTAATGCAGCCCATAAGCAGGCCAACTTAGCTCAGTTGGCAGAGCAGTGCTTTCGTAAAGCACAGGTCGTCGGTTCGAGTCCGACAGTTGGCTCCACGACACGCCA
>CAYWFP010000045.1:0-31674 GCA_964457365.1 uncultured Planctomycetaceae bacterium | reverse complement strand
CTCACATACTACTGAAAAGGAATATGGAGGAACCATATTATGTCTACTCGACACATGCGCAACTGGTTGGGGTTCCTGGCGTTGGCTGCGGCGCTCTTGTTCTGCCCGTCCGCGCGGGCCGGTGAGGAGAAGATGAATTTCCCGCATATCCGGGTCGATCGGGAGAAGCGCGAGGTGCGCATAGAAGCGAAGATGTCCAAGGAATTGCACTGGCGCGGCAGCCCGGTCGAATTTCTCCTCATCCGCAACACCGACCGCGCGTACGAGAGCGTCTTCACCACCGATGCCGACCCGATGCACGTGCTGGTGGCGCTCTTCGCCATCGGGTTGCACCCGGGGCCCTTGCCCAAGCCCGAACCCGAGGGCCTGGTGACCAAGCGGCAGGTAACTCCGCAGGGCGAACGCGTCGAGGAAGAGAAGCCCAAGGCCGAGACCGCGCCGATGCTGGACATGCTCGTGGAATGGCGCGAGGGAGAAACCCTCCGCAGCGAACGGATCGAACGCTTCCTCATCAAGCGCTCGAACGATCAACCCGCCCGCGACAATCCGTACGCGTTTACCGGTTCCTACTTCGTCACCCACGAGGGCAAGAAGGTTCTCGTCGCCACCCAGACCGAGGTCATCTCCGCGGTGCTCTTCGATCCGTCGAGTCTGTTGAACCTTCCTTATTACGAGGGCAGCCCCTACGCCGAGGGGGTGCGCGAAGGTTTCTACGTCGTTCCGGAGAAGCTGCCGAAGCATTTCCACGGCAAATCCAAGGAAATCTTCATGCCCGATCCGAATGACCCGAGCAAGGCGATCAAGGTCAAGAAGATCGTCTGCGTCGACAAGCCGGTGACCATCGTCTTGAAGCCGACGACGCTGGACGTGATCAATCCGTACGATGATGAGAAGCAGGATAAGAAAGAGGAGCCGCCGGCGGCGGAGGGGGAAGAAGTGGGCAAAGACTCGGATGCCGCAGCTGAGAAGCGCGACACCGAAGAGGCTCCGACCGAGACCGAAGAAAAGTAGCCGCCTTCGACGGCACGAAAAGCCCCGGTCCCTCCCGGGGTTTTTTTATGATTCCGCCACGCAGCGCTTGAGTCCCGCTCGCTGCAGGATCCAGACCGCCGGGCACCAGTCGGTGAAGGCCGACTGCAGCAGGTTCAGCCCGGCGAAGGCGGTCAGCAGCAGCCAGAACGGGCTGTGGAAGTGTCCCAGCGCGACGCTGGCGCTCACGACGATTCCGGCCATCAGTCGTAATCCGCGTTCCACGGTCATGAGCGTTCCTCCCTTCTCTCCTGATTGGATTGATCCGGAATGTGAAGGGTGCAAAAAGGGTCCGGTTTTCCGGGCCGGTCGGTCGTGGTTGCATTTGAGGACGCGCCGATTACGACGCAGCCACGGAACGGGCGACCATGTCGCCGACCTCGGCGGTGCTGTAGCCCATGCGCCCGGCGGCGAGACTTTTCAGCTTCGGCGTGGTCTCGGCGATGGCCGCGTCGACACAGTCGGCGGCGTTCTCCTCGCCGATCTGGCGCAGCAGCATCGCGCCGGCGTAGATGGCCGCGAGCGGGTTGATGACGTTCTTGCCGGTATACTTCGGGGCGCTGCCGCCGATGGGCTCGAACATGCTCACGCCCTCGGGATTGATGTTGCCGCCGCCGGCGATGCCCATGCCGCCCTGGGTGATGGCGCCGAGGTCGGTGATGATGTCGCCGAACATGTTGCCGGTCACGAGGACGTCGAACCACTCGGGGCTCTTGACCATCCACATGCACGTCGCGTCGACGTGATAGTAGTCCCGGCGGATCTCGGGATAATCCTTCTCGCCGACTTCGTGGAAGGTCCGCTCCCACAGATCGTACACGTAGGTCAGGACGTTGGTCTTGCCCACCAGGCCGAGGGTGTTCTCCGCGCCTGTGCCGCGCGCCTTCTTGCCGTATTTCCTGGCGTATTCGAAAGCCCAGCGGATGCAGCGTTCGACCTGGAAGCGGTTGTAGACCATGCTCTGTACCGCCACCTCGTTCGGCGTGCCCTGCATCGAGATGCCGCCGGTACCGGTGTAGATGCCGCCGGTGTTCTCGCGCACGACGACGTAATCGATTTCCTTGGGGCCCTTGTCCTTGAGTGGGGTTTCGACCCCCGGGAAGAGCTTCACCGGCCGCAGGTTGATGTACTGGTCAAGCGCGAAGCGCGCCTTGAGCAGAATCCCCTTCTCCAGGATGCCGGGCTTGACGTCGGGGTGGCCGATGGCGCCCAGCAGGATGGCTTTGTGCCGTTTCAGTTCGTCCACGGCCGAATCCGGCAGCGTCTCGCCCGTGCGCAGGTAGCGCTCGCCGCCGAAGTCGTATTCGGTGGTCTCGAACGAGAAGCCCCACCGCTGCGCCGCGGCTTCGAGTACCTTCACCGCCTCGTGCGTCACCTCGGGGCCGGTGCCGTCGCCGGGAATGATGCCGATATTGTATGTGGCCATGCTCTCTCCTCGAATCCTGGGGATTTACGCCCTGCAGATGCCGAAAAGCTGATAGGTACTTCAAACCCGACTGCAGGTCAAGCGGAATCGGCGCATGGATATGCTGTTATCGGCGGTCGGGGAGGGATGTGTGAAATACTTTCGCTTTTTTGTAACTTGACGGTAATTCCTGTGGAGCTAAGATCTTCCATTGGCTTGCGTCACGCCACTACGCGGGGGACACGGGGAAAACGATAAACGAGAGAGGGGAGCAGCCATGATCGTGCTCGTGATCAATTGCGGTTCGTCGTCCATCAAATATCAACTCTACAAGATGCCCGAACAGAAAGTCCTCGCCAAGGGCATTATCGAGCGTATCGGCATCGACGGCTCGAAGTTGACCCACAAGGTCGACGACGAGAAGCACGTTTTCGAGGAAAACGTTCCCAATCACGAGATCGGCATGGGCCTGATCCTGAAGACGCTCACCGATCCAAGCGTCGGCGTGCTCAAGGATATCACCGAGATCAAAGCCGTGGGGCACCGCGTCGTCCACGGCGGCGAGAAGTACAGCGGTTCGGTCATTATCGACGACGACGTTCAGAAGGTCATCGAGGAGATGTCCGACCTTGCCCCGCTGCACAATCCCCCGAACCTTACCGGCATCCGCGCGGCGCAGCAGGCGCTGCCGGGAGTGCCGAACGTCGCGGTCTTCGATACGGCGTTTCATCAGTCCCTGCCGCGCGAGGCGTATCTCTACGCCATTCCTTACGAACTATACGAGAAACACGCCATCCGTAAATACGGTTTTCACGGCACCTCCCACGCCTATGTCACCCGGCGCGCGGCGGAACTCCTGGATCGCCCGTTGCACCAAGTCAATCTGGTTACCTGTCACCTCGGCAACGGCGCGTCGATCTGTTGCGTCAAAGAGGGCAAGTCGGTGGATACGAGCATGGGCCTGACGCCCTTGGCGGGTGTCTCGATGGGCACGCGCTCGGGCGACGTCGATCCGGCGATCATGTTTTTCCTGCTGAAGAAGGGCATCTGCAAGACGCCCGAGGAGGTGGACGAGCTGCTGAATAAGAAGTCCGGTATGCTCGGTACCAGCGGCATCACCAGCGATATGCGCGATCTGGAGGAGATCGCCGCCAAGGAAGGGCGCGACAGCCGCGCGCAACTGGCGCTGGATATCTTCGATTATCGCATAACCTTTTACATCGGCGCATACATGGCGATTCTCCCGAGTGTCGACGCGATCGTCTTCACCGGCGGCATCGGCGAAAACGGCTTCCTCAGCCGCAGCGTGGTCTGCTCGACGCTCGGGAACCTCGGCATCGACTTCGACGAGCAGGTCAACCGCAGCATGATGCGCGGCAAGGAGGGCTTTATCAGCAAGCTCGGCAGCGCGGTGAAGGTGATGGTCATTCCGACCGACGAGGAAGGATACATCGCCAGCGAGACCTTCGACCTGACGACGAAGTAGACTTCTTCGGTCTCTTCGCATCCCGCGCCTCTCCGGTCTGGTCGGAGAGGTGTTCTGCTTTCGGGCAGACGCGCAGCGCGATGATCTGGCATTGCTTTTAGCGACCGCCGGCCGTCTTCTACGTTACGCCTCGAAGACGCCACCCCGGGTCGGACCATCCGGCGCGCTCGTTTGCCGCCATCCCGCGTCGCTTGCTGTAACCGATGTCTCGCATCGCTTTTCGCTCGCTTCTTGCCCGAGGGCACAATGACTGCGCCGAAATGCCGAAATAATTGTCGGACGGGGCCTTAGAACGACCAGCCGGTGCGCAGACCGAAGGCGTGTGCGTCGGCTTCTCCCGCGTCGAGCATCTCGTAGCCGTATTCCAGGATCACGTACGGGCCGTTCTCGAAGCGATACTTGGCGCTGCCGACGATGCGCTGATAATCGTCGTGCTCTCCGCGGTCCTCGATCCCGAGCCATTCGCCCATGAGGCCGAAGTGAAAACGCGGGGTGATCTCGTAGATTGCGCCGAGCTGCAGCGTGTTGGTATGATACCCGCGAGTGTAGTTCCAGTCCCAGCCGTGTTGGTATTCGCCGAAGAACTCCCACGGCGTTCCCGGCAGATCCCAGGTGAAACCGCAGCTCAGGGCGTACTGCGCCTCCACCGCGGCCTGGCCGAATCGGTCCCGGTCGCCGCGTACGCGCGAGTGTTCGCGGATGAAGCTGACCTCGGTCACCAGGCCGTCGACCGGCGTATTCCACCAGGCCCGTGCGGCGAAGCTTTCGACGCCGAAGTCGTCGGACTTGCCCTCGAGCATGACTCCCTCGCCACCGCCGTCGGTATTGCTGAAGAGCGCGAACTCGAGCTTTAACTGGTCCCGCCAGGTGAAGTTCACTCCGCCCATCCAGACATTGTCCACCTCGCCCGGGTGGGCGGTGCGGCCGACGCGTTCGCCCGCGGCGGCGATGTCCAGTGGATCGATCCGGTCGTGAGGCCGGGTCAGGATGGTCGGCCCCTCGGCGCTCTCGGTGCCGTCGTTGTGATGGTAGCTCTGAATGATTCCGAGCGTGCGGTCCTGCCCGTAGGGCACCTCGCCTTTGCCGAAGACCATGCCCCACGGCCCACCGGCGATCTGATCCCAGACGATGCGCGCTTCTTCCACCAAATCGTCCGTGTGCGGATCGCTGGTCTTTTGGAGCAGATTGAGTTTGATATACGCGTAGGTTTGGCGCGTGGCATTGACCTGGAAGCGCAAGTTGGTGTTATTCCCTTGCCAGCCGGCGTCGTAGCGTCTGCGACCGCCGCCGTCGTCATGATAGCGGTAAAGGTAGTCGGTGGCGAATTCGCCGCCGATGCGTAGCGTGCCGGTGCCTTGTTTGGTCCGCAATTCCTGTGGGGCGCTCATGAAATCCGCTGCGTGTCGCCGGCGTTTCATCTCTGTCAACCGCCGGTTCATCGCCTGAACCTGGCGTTTCAGGTCCCCGATTTCTTCGCTTGCAGCAGCCGGAATGAACCAAAACGCGGCCAGAAGAATGCCTGCCGCAAGCGCCAAGCGCGTGCCGCCATGCCCGTACGGAGCGACATTCGCTGTCGTGAATGGCTGCAAGGCAGTTGACACTGTCGATGCTGCTCCACAGGTTCATACAAAGTTCGCCATCTTCGTCGGCGAAGACGACGTGTCGACGTTGCCGGAATCAACTTCTTCCGGATCAACTTTCGTCGGATTGTAAAGGGAAACGATGCAGGCGCAAGGAAAAACGGCATTTCCCGGGCGGAATCGGCGGATTGGTGCAGCCCGGCCCCGCAACCTTTTGTATATACGTGGATTACGAGGTAGTGCTCTCGGCCTCTTCCACCTCGGTCGGACCGAGTGTCGGGGTGACACGGCGGATCTGGATGCCGAAGTGCTGGTTGACGATGACGACCTCGCCTTCGGCGAATTTGTTGTTGTTGGCGCAGATATCGAGGAATTCTCCGCTCTGCTTGCGGAACTCGATAATCGAGCCCGGGGAGAGATCGCGAATCACCTCCATGCGCACGCGTTTCTCGGCCAGTACCACCACCAGCGGCACGCGCAGGCGTTTGGCCAGTACTTCATTGGGTCTGTCGGTCCGGGAGGTCGATGCCGCCAGGACCGATGAGATATCTTCCTCGGTGGCGCCGCCGCGTTGTTCCAGTTCCGCGCTCATGCCGGTGACGGAAATCGGCAGCAACAACCGGACCGAGACCGGACTGGCCCCCTCGAGCGTCAGGAGCGCGGTATGGCAGAGAACGTCCTCGGGTCCGAACACCTCCTCGGGATTGGTCGCGCGCAGGTCCACGACCTTCGATTCGGTCACCGCGATATTGATTGTTCCGCCCGGATCGCCCCGCAGCGCCTGCGCGCCCTGGCCGGCGAGCGTGTTGACCAGTTCCGAGTACGCGTCCATCGACTCGTCGTCGAGTTGTTGGCTCTCCGGATCGGGCTCGGTGCCCATGGCCACGGCCAGGAAGAACGCGATGGCGCTCTTGGCGCCCGATTCGGGGATCAGCAGGTGGAGCGTCCCTTCCCGGTCGCCGGTCCAACTCATGGTGGTGACGACCTGCGTTTCGTCTTCCTCGGAGAAATGATCCGTCACCGGCAGGTAGCGCGTCTTCTGCGTTTGGTACAACACCCCGCGACTGATGAACGTGCTCCAGGACTGGAAGCCCGCCTCCAGGAAGGTGTCGGCGATCTTGCCGCCGGTGGCGATGATCTCGGGGTTGATGATGGCGAAGTCGGAGTCGTCGCCGTCGACCAGGTTGTCGAAATCGGACATCGGGATCGCGTCTCCTCAGATCTCTTCGCTCGGCCCCGCCTCGCGCACGATGCGGTAGGCCTTGTGCTTGCGCAGGCTGCCGGCGAAGCCGCGGAACTTCGGTTTGCCGTCGACGGTCAGGAGCAGCGAGTCCTTCATGTCTTTCTCGGTGATCAGGATCTGCCCCGGCTTGAGGTTGAGGAACTGGTGCAGCGTCAGCTTCGTCTGCGCCAGGTAGGTGATGGCTTCGACGTCGACCTTGTTGATGCCCTCGAGCAGCTTGGCCCGTTCGCGTTCCTCGTCGGAACTGCGGCGGGTGGTGAACCAGGTCTGGATGGTGGAGAAGTTGCCCATCACCGGCTCGACGACGGGGAAGGGTACGCAGATGTTGAGCATCCCCGAACTCTCGCCCATCTTGACCTCGAAGCAGATCAGGATCACCACTTCGTTCGGCGGCACGATCTGCATGAGCTGCGGGTTGGCCTCTTTCTGGGTGACCTTGAACTTGATGTCCATGATCGGCAGCCAGCTCTCGTGCAGAAAGCTGAGCGTCTCGTTGGTCACGTAACCGATGAGGCGCCACTCGATCTCGCTCATCTCGCGTTCGGGGATATGCACCTCGGTGTTGCCGCCGCCGAGGAGTTTGTCGAGGATCGGATAGACGATGGAGGGGTTGATCTCCAGCACCATCGAGCCGTCCAGCGGATCGCACGAGAGCAGGTTGAAGCACGTCGGGTTGGGCAGGCTCATGATGAATTCCTGGTAGGTGAGCTGCTCCACCGAGGCGAGCTTGACGTCGACGATGGTGCGCAGATACGACGAGAGGCTGGCGCCGAGTTTTCTCGCCAGCACCTCGTGCAGCATCTCCATCGAACGGATCTGGTCGGTACTGACGCGCTCGGGGCGTTTGAAGTCGTAGATCGCGACTTCCGGTTCGTTCCCCGTGGCCTTTTCCGTGGTGGCCTGCGCCAGGGGAGTGGCGACGGTCTGATCGATATCCCCGTCGTCGACCGCGGCGAGGAGTTGGTCGACTTCGCTCTGGGAGAGGACGTCAGGCATGGGGGGACTCCGCTTCGTCGCCGATCGGATCGGCCTGCAGCATATAGTCGTTCCGTTTGCCCTTGCGCAGGTGCTCGCGGATCGCTTCCTCGACCGCCGCCGGGTCTCGGGCCTTGAGCGCGTCGCTACGCGTTCGCAGACGACGGATGCGCAACTCCAGGCGCTTCAACCGCGCTCGGGTCTGCCGCACCTTGACTTCCTGTTGGACCGCCGCACGCCTGGCCGGGACCAGTCCGCCCCAGTACATTCCGACAGCCAGCAGAATCAGCAGCAATTGGCCCAGCCTGGTTCTGCGGCGTTCAATACGATTGTCCTGTTGCATATATTTCCTTGCGCCTCAGCATCTTGCCGCTTGGCCGCAGCACCCGGGCCGGGACTGGCCAAAGGAACTTAACTACTTATCGACAGAACAGGTTATCGGCCTTCAGCCCGGTTGCCGATGAGGCAGTAACCCAATTTGCCTTTCTTATGTAACCGGTTGAGTTATAATTATGTCACCGCAAACGCTCTTTATCCGTTTCTACGGATGAGGCGCGCGGTTTCTTGCTCGCGGGAGCCATGCATGATGCGTATCGCTATTCCGGTTCTGATCGTTCTACTCGCCGGCGCGGGGGGATTTTTTTTGCGGTGGTATCAACCGCAACCCGCCGTACCGCTGCTCGCCACCGATCCGGGGTTGGCCAAATACGATAACGTGAATAAATACAAGGAGTTGCCAGGAGAGCGTTACGACGCGGCTTTTCGTGTCCAGCCGGCGGAAGGCGTTTACGATTCGTTGCCGGCGATGCGTATCTTCTTCGATTTTCTCGATCCGGAAAACTACCTGGCCGCAGAGTGGACCGGCACGCGTCTTGAGTTGGGGTGTATGCAAAGCGGTTTATGGCGTATCTTGTCCAGGCGCTCCTTCTCCGGACTTCCGGATAACGTAAGGTTAAAAAGAAGAAGGCGTTATATAGAAATAGTCGCTGATGGGCAAATTGTGCTGCGCGATAGTCATCCCGGCGTCGAGAACGGCCGAATCGCCACCGCTTGCACCGCCGGTTGTCAGATTTCTCCGCCGATGATCCAGCCGACGCATGCGCTCTATTTCGTCGACGATTTCGGTCGCGCCGCTGGTGATATCGGTGCCTGGATAACCACGCCCGGGTCACAGTGGGAGGTGCGCAGTCTGGATAATCCCGCCCGCAGTTCCAACGCCTTTGTCTACCAGGGCATGGGCGAGGGATGGAGTCTGATCGGGCATCCGTTCTGGGACCGGTACGAGTTGGAGGTTTCCGTTTTGGGCACGGCCGGCGGCACGATCGGCCTTGTCGCTGCGGCTTCGTCAACCGAGCACGAGGGGCGTCCCGCGCGCTATTGTCTCTTCCGCTGGCACGGTCGCGGCGAAGCGGAGAAGTCGGGGGAGAAAACCCTTGCCGGTGGTGGTTCCGGCGGAGACGCTGCCGGGAGCGAGACGCCGCCGGCGGGCATGGAACTGGTCGCCGTCGAGCATGGCCAGGAACGTGTGTTGGCCAGCGCACCGGGCGTTTATCGTCCGGGGCAATGGTATCGTCTGCGCCTGCGCTGCATCGACGGACGGCTCCGGGCGTTTGTCGACGGACGCGAAATCCTCTCGGCTTCCGATCCGGCGTTTGCGGGTGGACGGGCCGGTCTGTACATCGACAGCGCCAAACCGATCGAGTTCGACGACTTTCGCCTGCTTTCGGCGGTCGAGGTGGTTGCCGACGAAGTGCCGATGTTCCGAGCGCTTGCGAGCGAAGAGGATTCGGCCGGGGTTCCCTGGCAGCTTTACGCGGGGCACCCGAAGCCGGGGGCGCCGACGATCGCGGTTACCGGCGAAGACGACTGGGCCGATATGGCGCTCCGCGCACGAGTGAGCGATCCCGTTACCGCCGACTTCGGACTGGTCGTGGCCTTCCGGGATCCGGGCAACTACCTGGCCTGCCGTATCTCGCCGTCGGAGAAGAAGCAGGCATTGATCCAAGTCAGCCGGGGGGGCGAGGCGGTGCTCTCCGAATCCGCTTGGACGCCGCCCGTGTCGGGCGAGATTGCGCTGCGCTACGAAGACGGCGTGCTCCGGAGCGGAGGGCTTGTGGCATACGTTCCCGAAGTTCCGAACGGGCGGGTGGGCGCCTTTGTCGGGAACGCGGATCCAAAGACATTGGACGCCGCTTCGCCGGCCCTGCCGCGCTTCACCGATTTCCGGGCCGAGGTATTGCCGCCACCGCGGGGGGTGGTCTCCATCAACGAGGTCTTCGACCAGGAGAAGTTGATGAAGCACTGGTCGGGCACCCAGGGCGAGTGGAAGACCGGCGCCAACGTGCCGAAAGGGTACAAGGCCGTCTACTGGCACCGTGCGCGGCATTACGGCGACTGCGCTCTCGAGGCGCTGCTGCCGCAGAATCAAAAAGAAAAGTGGAAATTGGCGCTCTCGGTCTGTAAGCCCGAGGATGTGGCCGGGAAACGCAACGGCTACGTGCTGGTCTGCGCGCGAAGCGGGGACGAACTGGGGCTGGCCCTGAGCCGCGACGGCGAGGACGTCGCCGCGGAGACGCTGGACCTCGAGACCGATCCGGCGCGGCTTCGCCTGCGGCGCGCCGGCGGGTTGCTTGTCGCCTATCTCGACGATCGGCCGGTGCTTGTCTGGCGGGATCCGGAACCCCTCGAAGGTTCGCGCATCGCTTGGGCGCATGACCCCGGAGTCGAGATCGATCCGGCGGCGGTGCAGATCTACAGCCACTCGGTGCTCGATTACTCCTTCAACAACGCTCCGGTCGACTGGCGTGGCGCGGGCGGCGTCTGGCAGGTGCAGAACCGCTGGGAGTGCGATCCGCGCTGGACGTTCATGGCCGGCATGCCGCCGTACCTGGCGGCCGAGCGCGCCGAGGCGTACGCCCGTGTGAGCAAAGACCGCGCGAAGTGGCTGGTCGAGAGCCTCAAGGAGCAACTCGCGCTGCAGCCGGATCCCAAGAGCCGCCTGGCGGCGATTTGGCACAAGGGCGCGTTCCCGGGCGACGTGACGGTGGAGGCCTTTGTCGGGCCGATGATGGATCAGAAGCGCAACCGTGAGGAGGGGCATTACAAGCATATCAAGAACTTCGCCATCACCATTGGCGGCGACGGCGAATCGCTGCGCAGCGGTTACGCCTGCATCTTCGGCTACGAGGACAACAAGAAAAGCGTCATCCTGCGCGACGGCGAAGTGGTCGCGCGGGTGGCGAAGGGGATTCCGCTCAAGAAGATCAATATCCACCGCAACTGGTTCCGCCTGCGCGTGGTGCGACGTGGCAGCACGGTTTCCTTCAGCGTCTACACGCAGATCCGCAATGGCAGCGAAGAAGAAACCCTGATCGGCGAGGACGTGCTGGTGATCGAGGACGATAAGCCGCTCACGGGCGATCGGGTCGCGCTCTGGACCTACGACAGCGGCATGGTGGTCGCGCGGGTGCGCGTCAGCGCGTCACACCCGGTGATCTACGAGGATCCGACCGCCGTGTATCCGCGTCTCAGCCCCAATCCGTTCGCACCGGCGCCAGAAACCGTGGCGGAGGGCGAACGATGAGAGGCATGACGAGCCTGCTGATCCTGCTGGTCGTTCTCGGCGCGGCGGTCGGCGGTTGGTACGGAGCCGACGCGGCGAAGACTCCGCCGGCGTTGCACTTGACGCTCGAAGCGCCCGGAGCGAGCGTCTTCCTCGACGGCCGGTTCCGGGGACTCGCCGATGGCGAGGGCGCCTTGACGTTACCGCGGGTCGTCCCGGGGGCTCACCTGCTGGAAGTGACAGCGGCCGGATACGAGCCGTTCAGCAAACGCCTGCTGGTGGAAAACGAGGCGACGCTGCCCGTTTCCCTGGAGCCGATCCCCGTGGCGACGGTGACTGTCGATACCGTGCCGCCTGGCGCGCAGGTGCTCGTGGACGGTCGCGCGCGCGGACGCACGCCGCTGAGGTTGCGCGGGGTGGCGGCGGGGCGGTACGTTCTGCGGTTGAGCCGGACCAATTACATCGGCCGCCGTCTCGAAGTCGATGTCGAGGCCGGCGTCGACAAGACCGTCATGGTCCCGCTCAAGCACCAGCAGGTTCAGGCCTATCGCGCGCGATTGCAGCGCAATCCCGCCGATATCGCCGCGTATAACGATCTGGGCGAACTCCTCTTCGTCTTGGCACGCTATCGTGAAGCGGCCGAGGTGTTCGTCGACGGTATGGTCGCGGCTTCGGGGCCGCTGAAAGACGGCGTGGACCATCGCAACGCGCACAAACTCAAGCACGAGGCCCGCCAGAAACACCGCCATCCGGAGTTCGACAAGGCATTCGACGATTTCGTCCTCCGGCGCGTCTCCGCGGGCGAGAACGCACAGTTTTTGTACGAGCAGTTCCTGCAATTGGCGCGCAAGGATCCCGAACGTGGTCTTGAAGCCATGCGCGGTTTGATACGGGCGCATCCGGAGAATACGCGCTATCCGCTGGATTTGATCCAGTATTACGCGCAGCGTCTCGATGTGGATACTTTGAAGCCCGAAGTGGAGGCGTTCCTGCGGCGCGAGAAACTCCAGCCGGCCGATTTGCGCCGACTCGGGGAGCTGCTGATCACCGGCTATACCCGCTGCCGGTCGAAGAAACGCGACGACTTCCGGCCGCTTCTGGCCTCCGCGTTCTCGGCCATGCGCGAGTTCGACGGCCAGGACAAGGATCCGAACTATCTGTACCTGGAGGTCCGCTATGCCCGCATTCTCGATGATGCCGCCGGGGTGATGAAGTATCTGCCCTCGGCGATCGAAGCGCAGCGCGACGTTCGCCGCAGATGCCGCTGGCAGATGGAGTTGGTCAAGGCTTACGAGGCGGCCGGCGAGTTGGAGAAGGCCGTCGCTTTGTGCCGCGTGGTGAGCGAGGAGAAGGGCGCGCACGCCAACGAGAAGAAACACGCCAAGACGGTCCTGAAGCGGATCGAGCGCCGCCTCGAGAAGATCCGCAAGCGCGAGGACCAGGCGCGGTTCGAGCAGGAGCGCCTGCGCCGTCGGGACGCCGGGGAGCGCATGCGCCTCGCGCGCGAACGCGAGAAAGCTCTCGCGGCCGAGGCGCGCCGGAAGGCGGAGGAAGAGGCCCGCCGCGAAGCGGAGGCCGCCGCCAAGCAGACCGTGGAAGCGGCAGAGGAGGAGGACGCTCCCTCTGCAGAAGACGCCGCCGCCGAGGAGCCGAAAGCCGGTCCGGCGGCGGAAGACACCGCGCCGTGATTACTCCGGTACCTCGCCGGTGAACGACTCGCGCTCGATCACGATCGGACGGCTGGCGCCGACATTCAAGAGCAAACCGATCATGGCGAAGGTGACCATGAGCGAGCTGCCGCCGTAGCTGGCCAGCGGCAGGGTGATGCCGGTGGTCGGCAGCAGCACCGTGACCACGCCGATGTTGATCAAGACCTGGATGCCGAGAATGCTGCTGACGCCCGCGGCGATGAGGCGGCCGCCGGGTTCGCGCGTCTTGCGCGCGATATGCAGCCCCGCGCAGACCAGCAGCAGGTAGAGCCCCAGCAGCATCGCTCCGACCACGAGGCCGCCCTCCTCGGCGATGACGCCGAAGATGAAGTCCGTGTGCTTGTCCGGCAGCAAATCCAGCGAGTTCTGCGTGCCGTTGCCCAGGCCCTGGCCGAAGATCCCGCCCGAGCCGATGGCGCGGAGGCTGATCAGGAGTTGGTAGGCTTCGTCGGCCTCGTAGCGCTCCGGGTCCAGGAACGCCAGGATCCGCCGCTTCTGGTAAGCCTTCAGCACGTACAGCCACATCGGCACCGCGCTCAAGAGTCCGCAGGCACCGATGTCGAGCAGGTGCCAGAGGCGCGCGCCGCTGGCGAAGACGATGCAGAACAGCAGCGGCGGCAGCAGGATGCCCGTTCCCAGGTCCGGCTGCTTGAGAATCAACGCCATCGGCAGCAATGTCAGCGCGAAGGGGGTGATCAAACCTTTCAGCGTCGTCTGTGTCTCCTTGCGCATCAGATGCCTGGCGAGGATGAGGATGAGGCAGAGCTTCATGATTTCCGACGGTTGGATATTGATCGGGAGCCCCGGGACGGTGATCCAGCTGTGCGCGCCGCGGGTCGGCGGCAGCGCCAGGACCAGCAGCAGCAGGCTCAGCCCGCCGAGGTAGATCTCGTAGGCGTGAGCCAAAAGCCGTTGGTAGGGGATGACCAGCATTACCGTCATGACCGCCAGCCCCAGCACCAGCCACTGGATCTGCCGCGCGAACGAGGCCGGGCTCGCTGACCAGAGGTAGGTCAGCCCGATGACGGCGATGGCCAGCGTCGCCAGGAGCACGATCCAGTCGAGTCGTTGCAGCGAGCGGTTAACCATGCCCCGCCTCCGTCGGGATCTCCAGGAATTCGTGCAGGATCTTGTCGGCGATGGGACCGCAGGTCGCGCCCCCGTGGTTGCCGTACGGCACGAGCACCACGCAGACCACCGCCGGGTTCTCCACCGGGGCGAAGCAGGCGAACCAGGCGTGCGTGCCCTTGGTGTGCTGGGCGCTGCCGGTCTTGCCGGCGACGTCGCAGCCGGGAAGGTGCACCCGCTCCTCGCCGTAGGCGGTGCCGCCGTACTCGTTGACCACCTTCCACATGCCCCGGCGCACCGCGGCCAAGGCTTCGGGATCGATGTTGAAGAGTTTCAGCGGCTCGTTCAGCGCCGGGTCCTTCGGATCCTGACGCAGGTGCGGTCGCACGATACGCCCGCCGTTGGCGATGGCGGCGTAGGCGACGGCGATCTGCAGCGGCGTGACGTCCACCGCGCCCTGGCCGATGGCGTAATGGTAGGTCTCCCCCAGCGACCAGCGCCGACCGGTGTAGGCTTTGCGCGGCAAATGCCCGCCGGATTCGCCGGCGAGATCGATGCGGGTGGGATGGCCCAGGCCCAGCCGCGAAGTCCACTCGTACAGCAGGCGCGAGCCGCAGGCCTCGCCGACCTGGTAGAAGAAGACGTTGCAGGATTTCTGCAACGCCTCGGTCACCGTGATCGAACCGTGCCGGTGGCGCCGCATGCAGATATACTCGTGACTCCCGAGCCGTAGCGCGCCGTCACAGAAGAATTCCGTCTCCGGGGCGATCTTTCTCTCGTGCAGGGCCGCCAGCGCGATCAGCGGCTTAATCGAGCTGCCCGGCGGGTAGTGGCCGGCGATGGCCTTGTTGAGCATGGGGTGGCGCTTGTCCTTGCGGATGGCGGCGTAATGCTCGCGGAACGTGTTCGGGTCGTAGCCCGGCTCGCTGACCATGGCCTTGATCGCGCCGTTCTGCGGGTCCATCAGCACGACCACGCCCTCGAACGACTTCAATCCCAGTCGGTCCAGGACGTCGCGGCGGTCGCGGCTGAGATTCCGTAATTCCTGGCGCAGGATCTCGCGGATTTTCTGTTGCATGCCCAGATCGATGGTGAGGCGGATATCGTTGCCGTTCTGCGGCTCGATCTCGCGGCCGATGTTGACGAAGCGGCGCGGGCCGTCGGGGCCGATGCGCTCCATGCGCTGCAGGCGCAGGACGTGTCGCCCGCGGAGGGTCTGGTTGTAGTATTGCTCCAATCCCCCGCGCCCGACCATCTCGTTGGGGAGGTAGCCGGCGATGCGGATCACCTTGCCGCCGCGCGTTCGTTTGCGCAGCGCCAGGATATGCGCCTCGGCGCTTCCGGACTCGACCTTGAAGAAGACGCGTCCGTTCTTGTGGATCTTCCCGGTGCCTTCGGTGTAGGTGCCGTCGCGTCGCCATTCGCCGCGCAATCGGCGATAGTCCTCGCGGTTGAGTTGGCCGACATAGCCGGTGATGTGGCCCATGTCGCTGCCGGCGGGGTAATGGCGTTGATAACCGATACGCGTGACGATGCCGTCGTAGATCGCCGGCCCGTGCGGATTGTCGCTGACCTGGCGGATGGCGACGTAGGAGGCGAACGGGATGCCCTGGAAGCACGGTCGGGGGGCGGTCAGGTCGTGCTCGTTCACCGGATCGTCCCGCAAGGCGGCGGCGAGGACGGTGCGCGCGATGCGTTCGCGGGCCTCGGCCGGCGGTTCGTTCTCCTGTTGCAGCAGCGGGGTCAGGGCCGCGACCAGTTCGCACCGCTCGACGAGGTACCGCAATGCCAGCCGGTGATGGACGTTGCGTTTGGCGCCGGAGCTCAGCGAGATGCTGAGCAGGCGTTCGGGAGAAAGATCGGCGCCGAGGGTGCCGCGGATACGCGTGCGGCGCCCGCGTCCTTCGCGAACCGCCGGCACCAGCCAGAGGTCGAAGCTCTCCCTGTCCTCCGCGAGCACCTTGCCCGTACTGTCGCGGATGCGACCGCGCGCGGGCGGCACGGGCACCCGGCGATAAATCCGGTTGCGCGTCTCCTGCCGGTAATGGTCGACCAGGACGACCTGCAGGTGCACCAGACGCCCGATCAGGGCCGTGAAGAGCACCGCGAAGACGCTGGCGAGGATGAGCATGCGGCGGTGAAACATACGGGCCTTTGTCGACGATTACCTTTGCGAGAGACCGTAATCCAGCGGCGCTTCCTTCCACGGCGCGAGCGCCGGCCACTCCAGTGCCATCCCGAAGAACGGACTCGCGAGGGCGGTGAAGGCGGCGTTGCGGAGGCTGTCGGCCAGCGTCGCGGCGGTGAAGACGCCGGCCAGGAGTTGCTGCTCAAGAAGCGGCCGCAGCAAGAGCAGCGAGAAGACGAGCGCGAAGACCAGCCCCATGCGCGTAAGGAGGTGTTCCTTCAGTACGTGCCGGCGCAGGATGAAGACGGGAATCGCCGCGAGGGTGTAGAGCAGCGTGCTCGCGCCCAGGTGCATGCCCAGGAACATGTCGCGCGCCAGGCCGCAGAGCCAGAAGGCCGGCGGTACGTGGTAACGCCGCGGCGCATGGATTGCGCTGTGAAAGGCCAGGAGAAAGAAAAATTCCCCGCGCAGCCCCCAGAGGTCCACCTGCGGCCCCAGTCGCATCTGTACCGTGCCCAGAAACAGCAGCAGGACCGCAAAGAGCGTCCAGCGCATCACGACTCCTATCCCACCGGCGGCGTGGCCGGTGCGTCCTCTTCGCCCGCGTTGCGCAGAATCAGCACGTCCTCCAGCACGGCCAGATTCGCGCGCAGCTCCAGCGTCGCTTCCTGCGTCGCCGGTTCGGGACCTTCGCCGGGGTTTTCCCGCAGCATTCCGATCTGCAGCCCCGCGGGCAGCTTGCCCAGTAGTCCCGACGTATAAAGCATGTCGCCGGCTTCGGCGCGGATCTTGGTGCCGTAGAAGGTGGCGTAGGCGCTGCCGCGGCCGCTGCCGTGGGCGGTGCACCGCTCCCGCGTCCGGCCGCTGCGCGCGGAGACGATGCTTCCGGGGGCGCTGACCAGAAGCGCCAGGCACGAGTGGTCGCCCAGTTGCACCACCCGCCCCAGCAGGTTCTGTCCCTGCAGTACCGCAGTTCCTTCGGTCACGCCGTCGACGCGGCCCTTGTCGAGGGTGACGGTGTCGCCGAGCGCGCCCCCCCCGGCGAGGATCACCCGCGCCTCGACCACGTTCAGGCGAGGAAACCGCTCGTGGAATTCCGTCAGCGACGCCAGGCGGCTCTGCAGCCGCGCGATCTCGGCGTCTCTGCGCATTACCGCGTCGGTGAGTTCCTCGATGCGCTGTCGCAGCGGAATCTCGTCGACGGCCGCGCGCGGCGGCGGTTCGGGTTCGCCCAGGCCCAGCCGGCGGCGCAGCGTCACCGAACCGTCGTGCAGATACAGCCGCCATTGCGCGAGGTAGTGCCCGGGAAGGAGGTAGAGCGCGAGAGCCGCCAGCAGGAGCAGGAGGGCGGTGAGCGGGGTGCGCGTCATGCTAGTACTCCCGCGTGCTCTCCAGCGCCGGGCCGAGGTGATCGATCTCCTCGAGGAACATGCCGGTGCCGCGGACGACCGCGCGCAGCGGATCGTCCGGGACGTGCACGGGGATGCCGCGCGTCTCTTTGGTGATCAGCTTGTCCAGCCCGCGCAGGTGCGCGCCGCCGCCGGCCAGGGAGATGCCGCGCGCGTAGATGTCGCCGGCCAGCTCCGCCGGTGTGCTCTCGAGGGTGCGCAGGATCGCGTTGATGATCTGGTCGATCGGCTCCTTGATCGCCTCGCGGATCTCCTCGCTGTGAACGGTGATGGAGCGGGGCAGGCCCTTGACCTGGTCGCGTCCCATCACCTCGCAGGTCAGTTCCTGCTCGAGCTTGATGGCGCTGCCGATCTCGAGCTTGATGCGTTCGGCGGTGGCGTCGCCGATGACCAGGTTGTGCTGGCGCTTCATATAGTTGATGACCGCCTCGTCCAAGTCGTCACCGGCGATGCGCAGGCTTTCGCAGTGCACCATGCCCATCATCGATATCACCGCCACCTCCGTGGTGCCGCCGCCGATGTCGACGATCATGCTGCCCACCGGCTCGTCGATCGGCAGCCCCACGCCCATCGCCGCGGCCATCGGCTCCTCGATGAGATAGACCTTGCGCGCGCCGGCGCGTTCGGCGGAGTTGATCACCGCGCGCTGCTCGACCTCGGTGATGCCGCTCGGTACGGAGATGACGATACGCGGCCGGACCCAGGTGCTGTGGTTGTGGACCTTGCCGATGAAGTAGGTCAGCATGGCCTCGGTGATCTCGAAGTCTGCGATGACGCCGTTCTTCAGCGGGCGCACCGCGATGATGTGTCCCGGTGTGCGTCCGACCATCTTCTTGGCGCGGATGCCCACGGCCTGCCCGCCCTGGAGGACGCGGTTGGTGCCTTTGTAGACCGCCACCACCGACGGCTCGCAGAGGGTGATTCCCTCGCCGCGCACGTAGACGAGCGTGTTGCAGGTTCCCAGGTCGATGCCCATGTCGTGGCTGAACAGGCCCAGGACCCGGTCGAGAAAGAGCATGCTGGTGTCCTTACCTACCGCTGCGTCACCGCCGCGAGGCGGACAGCCCCTGACACCGATCCGCCCCCGACGACTCCGCCGGCAGCTCCTAATTCCTTATTGTCATTTGCCTTGCGAGAGGCTTCCGTTTCAAGGAAAAATCGGGCACCCCGGCGGGGATACCCGATGCGGATCGTGTCGCTGCGGCCGGGGCCACTTACTTGTACAGCCCGAAGAGGAACTGCGTCTCGTCGCTGTATTCCTTGATTTCGGCCAGCACCACCACCAGGGCGGTGACATACATCAGAAAGGTGATGATGACCATGGCGGTGTAGACGCCGGTCCCGCGTCCGGTCGGGGCGGCGACCAGTTCTTCGTCCTCCAAATCGCCGGTGGCGTCGAGGTCTTCGTCGTCTTCGGCGAGAAGGTTGTCCTCCTCGTCCTCGTCGATCATCAGGGTCATGTCCTCGTCGCCGTCGAGGTCCGCCTCGTCCAGGGCGATGGTCTGCCCCTCTTCGTCCTCGTCGTCGAGCAGTTCGAATTCGTCGTCTGCCATGATTCTGCCTCCCTTGCGCCCCGGAACGGGGCATGCGTTCTCCGGTCGCTGCCGGCTATTTGTGCGGATGCGCCGCGGCGATCTTGGCGACATCGCCCACGCGGATGCCCATCGGCGTCAATGTGACCACCTCGCACTGGCTGTGGATGCTGAAGACTCGTTTGACGCGGATCTCGCCGACGTACTGCTTGCCGCGCCAGATGGTGAAGCGCTTTCCCGCCTCCAGGCCGCGCGTGGCGCCCAGGCTCAGCATGACCAGCTTGCGGTCGATGTTGCAGCTCAGAACTTCGCCGGCCATATTGGTCTCGGCGGCCACGGGAGCGGCCAGTTCCGCCGCTTGCCCGGTCGTCTCCGCCACTGGCTCCGAGAGCGACTCGGATTCCCGTGTTTCCGCGATGGGTTTCGTGCTCTCAGTCTTCGCGGGCGGAACACCGACGTCGGTTCTGGGCAGTTCTTCCGTTTCCGTGTTTTCGCGCATCGCCAGCACCTCTTCCGTCACCGGTTCGAACGGGTCGGAGGTGGTTTCCGCGGGCGCGCCCGGGATCTCGATAGCGTCTTCGGGGGCGACCACGGTGATCGCTTCGGCCGGCGCGGCGGGTACGGCATCCGGCCTGGATTCGGCCATCGCCGCGCGCGGCTGGCCGGTATCGGCGCGCGCGCGCAGGGCGGTCAGGTCCGCCTCGGTCTGGTTCAAGGCCATGTCTGCCTGGCGCAGTTTGTCCTTGAGCTTGCTCTGTTCGTTGCGCAGCGCCGCGAATCTTCCGTAGAGTTCGCTGTTCTTCCAGTTGAGCACCACGGCGAAGCTGCCGCAACAGAGCGCCACGACCACACAGCCCCAGAGCAGCAGTGTGGTCGCGCGGATGGTCGGATAGAGTTTGTATTCGTCGGAGATCTCGGTGGTCATGGCGTTTCCGGTATCCTCGCTTCGGTTCAGTTGTCCAATTGCGCCAAGTCGGCCGGCTGCGGCACCTGCTCCATCATCCCCTTGACGAAGGTGGCGGAAGAGAGCTTGGGATAGACCTTGCGGATGCGCACCTTGCCGATGTACTGCGCGCCGCGCGAGACGATGAACTCCATGCCCTGCTTGACCTTGTCCTTCTCGCCGACGTCGAGGATGACGAGCTTGTATTCCTCGCTGACCTTGACCACGCGGCCGCGGATGGGGACGACTTCGTCGCCGACCATCTTGACGGTCGGGTCGGGGCCGACGATGCTGACGTACTTGTCGATCATGTTCGCCTGGATGGCGATCTTCTTCAGCATCTGCGCGTTGCTCTGGGCGAGGTTCATCATCTCGTTCTCCGCCTCGCGCAGGTCGGCCATGACCTCGATGACGCGGGTCTCGGCGTGCTCCTTGGCCTGTTTGAAGTCGCTCGCGCGCTGGATTTCCTTGTCGATGGCTTCCTGCAGATCGCGGTTGCGTTTCTCCTTCTCCTCGATCTGGGCCCGCAGGTCGCTGAGCCGGTCGTTGATGCGGTCGATGTCCTTGACCAGCCGGTCGTTGGTCTCCTGCAGCGTCTGGTTGTCCTGGGTCTGCTCGTTGAGCTGCTCGCTGAGGTTGTTCACCTCCTTCTCCAGGGCGACCTTGTCCTTCTCCATCTTGCCCTGGTACTCGATGTACTTGGTGTTGAGCTTCTGCCAGGCTTCGTAGAGCCGGTCACTCTCGGCCATCGCCTTCTGCGTCTGCTCGGCCCAGTGAATACGCTTGGAGTACAACGTGAGCGAGGCGAAGGCAAACGCAACACCCACCAGCATATTCAACACGATAAAGATTTTTGCCAACGTGCTCATCCCAAGCGCCCTCCTGGATGGTTAAATGTTTTGCGCCGGTTTCCGGTTCTGCCGCGCCGCATGCCGCCGCAGCCGGCGAATCGCTTTACCTGCTTTATCGACCAAAAGGTTCAAATGGTTCCAGTCAAACGGCTTATTCAGATAGCCGAAACAATTCGTCTCGATGGCCCGCATCAGCGTCTTGTCCGTCCCGTAGGCGGTCATGACGATGCACGGAAGCTCCGGTTCGGCCAGAGCGGCTTCCTGAATAATGGAGAAACCGTCCGCGCCGGGCATCATGATATCGGTAATTACCAGATCCCAAGGTTTTTCTTTCAGAGCCTTCAGCGCCAAAGCAGGATCGGTGTATACCTCTATGGATCTGTCGTCGCGCTCGAGGTGGAACTTGAGCAATTCGAGCGCATCCGGCTCGTCGTCGACAACCAGGATCCTGTACGATTCCAACTTGCTTTCCTCATAAGAAGTTATAAAAACAGATCAGTTTGTCGACCAACAATACGACAATTAAAATATAGCTTTTTCGGCACATGAATGTCAAGCATGGCTTTTTTTTGCACGGCATGCTAAATTCTTCGCCAACTTGATGTTATTGTCTCTGCTCCGGCAGAAAAGCCCTTCTTTTCAGCGGCAAACGGAATCGGATCGGGTTCTGATTCGTATAGTTCGCATTGGAGGGGCTTGCCGCTTGCGGCCATCGTTTTCAGCGGAGAGGATTAGCCTCTTGCATCAACAAGTTGCACATGTAAACTTGTTTCAACAGTTATCGAATAGTAGCCTACCTTGAATTTTCCGACCCGCCTGTTGACAACGGCGGGATTGTCAAGGATCGGGAGAATGGCGGGTGGTTGACGATCTGCCGGAAATGGCCGAATACGAGCAAGAGCCCGAGAGCGGGGACGAAGTCGCCGGCGAAGGAATGGAGTGGGTCCGCAAGCCGGGGCTGCTCGGGATGCTGATTTACTACCATCCGCTCTTCTTTCTCGGCCTCTCGCTGGTCATGCTGACTGTCTCCTGGCTGCTCTTGCCCAAAGCGGTCAAGGCCGAACCGCCGAAGCTGGTGGACATGTATAGCAGTGGTTACGAAGCCCTGATGGCCGCGCGGGATCCGCTGGTGCCGCTGCCGGAGAAGGAATTGATCCTCACCGTCCAGCAGGCGGCCGGCGACTTCGACTTCATCTTCCGTCATCCGGAGTTCTCGACGGAGGTCACCGAAAAGCTCGATTGGATCAATCCGTACCTGCTTTATGCCGAGTCGCAGCGGTTGTACGCCGAGCGCATTCCCATCGAGCGCGAGCGAGTATTCGAGGAAGCCAGCGCCAACTACGTACGGGCGCTCTATTGGGAAGAAAAGAAACGCGACGAGCACGACGAGAAACGCTTCCGGATGCAGTACGCGCCGAACAAGATCGATACCCCGACCGCCGAAGTCGACGAACCTCCGCCCGAGGCGGTGTTACGAGAGCGCCAGCTGCGCCGCCGGCGTTATATCCGTTACCAGCGCGCGGTGACGGCGGTGCAGGCGGGGCGGTATCACACCGCCTACGACGAATTCAACGATCTGCAGGCCCAGTTCCAGCAGGAGAAGCTCGTGCGACACCGCGAGGAGATCCGGCCCGCGGGCGGTTGGCGCAAATCGACAGGACCGGATCTGGAGCCGTGGCCGTTCGAGTTGGCGGAGGAGGACAGGATCCGCATTCACTACCATCTCGGTACGATCTACGACCGGCAGGGGGAGGTCGAGCGCGCCGAGCGCGAGTATCGCGTCTTTCTCCTGCACGCCGAACGGGGGCGTGAACGTTTTCTCGCCCTCATGCGCTTGGGAGGGCTCTATTTCGCGCGCGGCAAGACGATGCTGCGGAACGCCTCGGTGGGCTCCGCGCGCGACGAGACCCAGCTCGCCGGTGCCCGCCGGATGTTCAGCGCCGCGGCGGACCGTTACCGCGAGGTGGTGGAGGCGAGTGCGCCCGAAACCATGCTGCGCCGGGCCTATTTCGACGGCGGACGTGCCTATCTGGCCTTGGCCGAGACCATGGTCGTCGGTCGTCCGACCGTCTGGGACATCACCCGGCGGCGTGCCGATGCGGTGCAGCAGACGCTGGAAACGTTCAGCAACGGGCGGCAACTCCCCGAACGGACGCAACACGCGCTCCGGGCGCTGGGGCGGCTGTGGTTGCGCGGCGGTTTCGCCGTTCCCGATCCGCTCTCGCTCTCGGGGCAGGGGGCGTTGGGGCTGGCGACGACGCTGGGGGTGCAGCCGCGCAAGACCCAGGTGGCCGAGCGCAACGCGCTTCTGACGCAGGCGCGGGATTTCTTCGAGGGGGCCGGCGCCAGCGCGACCGAGGAGTACAAGGGCGCCGCGCGGGTGATGATCGCGCGCTCGCTCCGTGTCGAAGGACGACTCGACCAGGCGCGAAAACTCTTCGTGCATACGCGCAAGCGTTATTTCACGCGCGAAGTCGAGCTCGCCTGCCTGCTCGGAGTCACCGAGACGTATCTCGACGAGCTTCAGCTCGAGCGTGCCCGGGTCCGTTATCTCGGAGGCGTGGAACGCCAGGGCTCGGCACTGCTGACGCCCGAGGACATCAAGAGCTGGACGGGGTTGTGCAAGCAGATCCATGAGGAGAGCCAGGCCGAGGCGCCCTCGCCCGGCAAGCACGTCTGGACGCTGCTGCCGCGGCAGACGCGGCAGATCGTCCGCGAGGTTTCGGTGACCACGCGGATCGCCAGCCGCTACAAACCCATCCTGCTCAACCGTCTCAATGAACTCCTCGGCCGGGAAAACCTCTATAACGCCAAGGCGTTCAAGGACAGCATACTCCCCGAGGCGGCGCTGGTGCTGTTGCAGCGCGAGCCGGCGCTGCTGTACGAACGCGAACGCCAATGGCTCAACCGCATGCTGTTGGATACCGCGTTGCCGCAGCAGATCCTGGAGGCGAGCAAGGGCACGGAGATCGCGCCGTTTCCGCCCGCGAGCCGACTGACGACGCTGGAAAGCGACCTGCTCTTGTCCGAGGACCGGATTGTGCGCGATTTGACGCGCCTGTCGCGCGCGTACGTCGCTCGGGCCAACGACATGCAGGAGTCCCGCGGCGGCGAACTCGCGCGTGAAGAATTGCGTGCCTCGCTCGCACTCGAGCGCCGCGCGTTGGAGGACGCCACCGACGTCAACGAGTATCTGCTGGACAATTATGCGCCCGGACGCGCCGACGTGCTGATGCAGACGGCCGACCTCTTCGTGCGCCAGGCGCGGCTGGCCGCGGCGCACCCGTTTCTCGAGTACGAGCGTGCCCGTCGCCTGATCGCCCGGGCGGGGCGGACTTACGAGGAAGCCGGGAAGGTCGGCATCGACCAGGTGCGCGGCGAGGAGGCGCTGATGGACGCCGGCGAGAGTTTCTTCGCCGCCGGGCAGTACGGCCGCGTGATCCAGGCGTTCAACATGTATCTCGACCGCTACGGCACCTCCGACCGCGTAGGTCGGGCGAGTAACCTTCTGGGCCGCGCGCATGTCAATCTCGGCCAACTCCAGGAGGCGATCAACGTCTTCCGGGACAATGCCTATCGCGGTTCGCCCGACGGGCAGAAGAGCCTGTATTATCTCGGCGCGACCTACCTGCTCGTCGGCGAACGGGTCGACAAGGAGGGCAACGCCGTCGACCGGCTCGGCGATCCGGACGTGCCGTATCCGGAGGTGGACGAATTCGGCGTGCAGCAGGTAAATACGGCGTTGCAGGCGTTCAACGAGGTGCGTCGCATTCCGGAGTTGACGCCCGAGTCGCGTCCCTGGCGCTGGGCCACGTTCGCGCTGGGCATCACCTGGTACCGTATCGCCGAACGTGCGCACCGCCGGGAACTGCGGAGCGCGCGGGCGGAGGACCGCGAGCCGGTTTCGCAGGCCTGGCTGGGCTATTTCGAGAAGGCCGAGGCCGTGCTGCGCGAAAGCCTCGAGCGCTACCGGTTGAAGCGAAGCCCGGCGGACAAACTCGGGCTGGCGCGCAGCGACAGTCCCCAGGATTACGACGAGATTCACCGATTGCGTCTGATCAGCGAGTATTACCTCGCGCGGACACTGCGCGAGCGGGCGACCTTCGCCGGTGCCGAATACGACGCCGAAGCCCGCGGGCATCTGCAACACGTGATCGATACCGAGCGCTATCCCGACACGATGTTCGAGCCGCGGGAAGGATTGCCGCTGGAGATCGGCCGCACCGTCCTGGGCGTGACCGATGGTCCTCGCGTGCAGCCGGCGCAGCTCAAGCTGTTGCGGCGCAACGCGTTCTTCCTCCTCGCCGAGAGTTGGTACGACGAAGGCGTCCGCCGGGAGAACGAATCGCCCGAGGCGAAGACCCGCGCCCCGCAGGCTTTCGAGAAGGGGCTGGCCGTCTTGCGGCAGGCGCGCGATCAACTCCAGCCGCGCGACGCGCCGCAGGTGTTGTATCTGATGGCCGAGTGCCTCGCCAAGCTCAACCGGCGCGACGAGGCGGTGCGTTTCTATCGCCTGGCGATCAATGCCCAGCGGACGCTGAAAGATACCGAGGTGGATGCGGAGGACCCGGTCGGACCGAAGTATTGGCGTGAGATGGCCGAACAACGGTTGCGGGACCTGGAGTACAAGGAAAAGGAAGGGGTGGCCTGAGCATGTCGAACTTGCCGGCCCAACTGGAGGAATTGCTGCGACGGCAACTCGTCTTATATCGCGAGGTGTTGGATCTCTCCCGACGGCAGCAGGACGCCATCGCCAGCAAGGACACCGCGACGTTGATGGCGATCCTGGCGGATAAACAGAACCGCATCCAGCAGATCGAACCTTTGGAACGGAAGGCCGCGCCGCTCAAGGACGAGTGGGCCGAGGCGCACGAGGACTGGCCGGAGAATACCCGCGAGGCGATCGAAACGGTGGTCGGCGAATTGCGCGGCGTTCTGGGCGAGATCGTCGAACTGGAGAACGCGGGCAAGGCCAGTCTCCAGGAGTCGAAGGATGCCTCGGGACAGAAGGTCCAGCAGATGCAGAAAGGCAAGATGATGCACAAGGCCTACGGTGTCCCCAGGCCGCGTCCGCAGGCGCGCTACAAGGACCGGCAGGGATGAGCGGCCCCGGCGATGCGCCCCGCAGAGTCGTGGGCCTGGCCGTGGCCGGCTTCATCTGTGGCCTGCTCGGATTCCTGGCCATCGCGACCTCGATCCCGGCGATGATCTGCGGTTATCTCGCTCTGCACGCGATCCGGGTCGAAGGCGCCGACGTCGAAAGCGGGAGGCTGGCGCTGGCGGGAATGGTCATGGGCGTCTTCTTCAGCGCCGTCCTCGTCGTGCTGGCGGTGCTGCTGACTCTCTTCGCCGGCCGGACGATCATGCCGTTCGGCTAGTCTCTGTGTTGCCCGTCGCTTCCGGATGCACCGAAGTCGAGAGATCGTGCTTATGCCCGAAGACAAACCGTTGCTGCCGGCCAAGGACGTCGAGGAACTCGCGCGCCTGCTCAAGGCGTTCGACGCCTCGACCGTGCAGCTCAAGCGCTCGCACGACCGGTTGCAGGAGCGCGTGCGCGAACTCACCGGCGAGTTGCAGCAGAAGAACGAGGAACTCTCCGCCTCGCTGACAGAGGTCAGCGCGTTGAAGAACTACCTCGCCAACATTCTCGAAAGCATCACCGACGGGGTCATCGCCATCGATCCCGATCGGCGGGTGATGGCGTTCAACCAGTCGGCGGCCGCGGTCGTGCTCGACATCGCGCACGATCGCATGGGCCGGCCGCTGGCGGACGTGATGCCGGCGGCCTGCCGGGAACTCGGCCGCATCCTCGTCCGGGCGTTGGAGGAGCGGCGGGGGTTCGTCAACGTCGAGGTGGTGATCGAGGGCGAAACGCCGCGAACGCTCTCGGTCTCGGCCTGTCCCATCCGCAACGAGGCCGGCGATCTGCTCGGCGCGGTCGAAACCTTTCGCGACCTGACCGCGATCAAGCAGCTCGAGGCGCGCGCGGCGCGGCAGGATCGGCTTGCCGCTCTGGGCGAGATGGCCGCCGGCGTGGCGCACGAGATCCGCAACCCTCTCGGCGGCATCGAGCTCTACGCGTCCAATCTCAAGCGACGCGTGCCGGCGGATTCGAAGGAGGTGCGCCTGGCGCAGAAGATCATCGCCGCCGCCGGCAGCCTCAACCGCATCGTCACCGATATGCTCACCTTTACCCGCGGACGCGAACCCGCCCGCCGGCCGGTGGCGATCGAAACGGTCTGCCGGGCCGCGCTGGACATGGCCGCGACCGGTCTGGATGAGAACGCCGTCGCAGTCGAGGAGCACTTCGCCACGCGTGGCGAGAAGGTCCTGCTCGATCGGGACCTGCTGAGTCAGGCGTTCCTGAACGTGGCGCTCAACGCCGCGCAGGCGATGGACGCGGGCGGGAGGCTGCGCGTCGCCACGCTCTTCCGTGAGGAGGACGGGCGCCGCTGGCTGGAGGTGACTTGGGACGACGACGGGCCGGGCATCGTCGAGGAGATCCGCGACAAGCTTTTCGACCCGTTCTTCACCACCCGCGACAAGGGCACGGGCCTCGGGCTGGCCATCGTGCACAAGATCGCGCAGGATCACGGGGGGACCGTGAGCGCGTTCAGCCGCCCCGAGGGCGGCGCGCGTTTTCTCTTCCGCTTTCCGGCCCCGTACGTCGCGGTCGATAACGCGCCGTTGCCGTCGTAGTCGGCGCGCGCCTTGACGCTTGCTGGAACGATAAGGAACGAATCGCATGGCCAGAAACAAGATCGTAGTGGTCGACGACGACGAATTCATGCGCGAGGGCGTCCAGGAGGCGCTCGCCGAAGGTGTTTACGAGGTGTGCGCCTTCGGCAACGCCGCTGAGGCGCTCGAGGCGGTGGTCGACGGGTCGGCCGCGCTGTTGCTGACCGATATGCGCATGCCGGGCATGGACGGGATGGAGCTTCTGGAAAACGCCCGGCGCAACGATCCGAAACTGCCGGTGGTGATGATGACCGCCTTCGCCACCGTCGAGACGGCGGTGGAGGCGATGAAGAAGGGGGCGTTCGACTACATCATCAAGCCGTTCGAGGCCGATCAGCTCGAGGTGGTGGTCAAGCGCGCGGTCGAGCACCGACGCCTGCTGGCGGAGAACGAGTACCTCAAGAGCGAACTCGCCGAACGCTGGTCGCTGGACGACTTCGTCGGCGTCAGCGAGGCGATGAAGACGGTGGGCGAGAAGATCCGCCAGGTCGCCGCCTCGACGGCGACGGTCTTTATCCGCGGCGAGTCCGGCACCGGCAAGGAGCTCGTCGCGCGCGCGGTGCACGCGCAGAGCCCGCGGCGCGAACGTCCGCTCGTGCGGGTCAATTGCGCCGCGCTCTCGGCGGGGGTGCTCGAGAGCGAGCTCTTCGGCCACGAGAAAGGCGCCTTCACCGGGGCCGACCGGCGCCGCATCGGCCGGTTCGAGATGGCCGAGGGCGGGACCATCTTCCTCGACGAGGTTTCGGAGATGGACCTGGGGCTGCAGGGCAAGCTGCTGCGCGTGCTGCAGGAGAAGGAGTTCGAGCGCGTCGGTTCGAGCGAGACCATCCGCGCGGACGTGCGCATCCTTGCCAGTTCCAACCGCGATCTGGAGAAGGCGATCGAGGAGGGCGTCTTCCGGCAGGACCTGTACTACCGCCTCAACGTCGTTTCGGTCGACCTGCCGCCGCTGCGCGCGCGCAAGGAGGATATCGTCCCGCTGGTGCGCCACTTCATCGAGAAGCACAATCGCGAGAGCGGCACCCGCGTCTCCGCTATCGCCGACGAGGCGGTGGCACTCCTGCAGGCCTACGACTGGCCGGGCAACGTCCGCGAGCTCGAGAACATCGTCGAGCGCGCCATCGTCCTCAACCGCGGCGAGACCATCGAGGCGCAGCATATCGCCGCCGGCCTCGAACGCGCCCCCGGACGCAGCCTCGCCGGCGGGGTGGAGAAGACGTTCGCGCCACGGCCGCTGGAGGAAGTGGAGCGCGGGCACGTGATGAAGATGCTCGACTACCACGGCGACCACCGCGCCAGAACCGCGCAGGCGCTCGGGATCAGCGAGCGCTCTTTGCGCGACCGGCTGAAACGGTGGAAAGAGGCCGGCCTCGCCGATTGAACTTCCGCGTGACCGGGCGCGCAAAAAAGGCGCGCATGCGTTCGCGTGCGCACCTTTGTCTTGAACGGTCGCGGATCCTATTTCATGCTCATCCACTTGTCGGTGATCTTCTTGAACGTGCCGTCGGCGACCATGGCGTCGTAGGCTTTCTGCCATTCCTGGACGATCGCGTCGTCGGTCTGCCTCGAGAAGGCCATGTAGAGCTTGGCCTCCTTGACGACGTAGAGCGGCTCGATCAGGTTCGGATCGACCCCGGTCTTCTCGCAGAGCATCTTGGCTTCGCGCTCGTCGGAGATGAACGCGTCGATGCGGCCGGCGACGAGCATCTTGAGGTTGAGTTCGGGACGCGAGGTGCTGGCGAGGTTGGTGAAGCCTTCCTTTTTGAGGAAGATCTCCTTGGCGTCGTCCTTGTAGGTGCCGATCTTGCTCAATTTCTTCGCGTCGTCGAGGCTGTTGACGGCGATGTCGTTGCCCTTCTTCTTGATCAAGACCCAGCGTTTGACGGCCAGCGGCCCGACCCACTTGAACAACTCCTCGCGCGCGGGCATGCGCGTGGTCGAGTAGAGCGCGACGTTCGGCTCCTTCTGGGCCATGCTGTAGCCGCGCGCCCACGGCATTACCTTGATGGCGTACTCCTTGCCCATGCGCTTCATCATGTCCTGCACCATCTCGGTCGCCATGCCGGTGGTCTTGCCGTCGTCGCCGGTGTAGTTCAGCGGCGCCGACTCCTCGGTGACGATCTGCAACTCGCCCGCGAAAGCGTTGCCGGTCAGCAGCGTAAGTCCCAGTCCCAGGGCCATCAGTGCGTTGCGCAGCATTCCGTTCTCCTTTGTCAAAAAGGTTGATGTCGTCGTAGTCCGAAGCCGCGAGCGGTTATGCTCGATATCCGTTTCGTCTCCGGGATCGCAACAATCTCGTCCCCGGCGGAGCGTGCGCGCGATCCTGCGTTATCGCGATATGGGTTTGTAATTGGCGAACGTGACCGAAAGATTGCGGAAGAATTAATATTGCATTAAGGAAGACCTCGCTCATCGTTTTTTTATGAAGATTGGCCGGCTATTAATTTAAACCTAACTTGCCCGTTTTATGCTTTCGGGCTACCTATTTCGGTCAAGCGATTCATTGTGCGCGCGGATTATCGATTGTTGTTCTCCGCCACTTCTTGATCGCGAACGAAGTGATCCGGCTTGGTGACACGAGTCGAATTGATCGCGCCGCGGAAACAACTGTCGCCATGATTCGACTGGCATGAAAGGAAATACCATGCGCATGAGTATCGGGTTCAAGCTCAGCCTGATCGTCGTCGTCACGACCACCGCCACGCTGCTGCTCTTCGGCATCTACGATTACTACAGTTTCAAGCACCGCGAAACCGAGAAGATGAAGGAGCAGAAGAGCCTCGAGGATGAGCAACTCGAAAAGTTCATGACCAAACGGCAGAAGTCGCTGCAACAGCTGGCCGAGGTGGTGGCGCAGAAACTCGCCGGCAGCCTGGCCGATTCGATCTGGGAGTTCAATACCGAGGTGATCGAATCCACGATCCGCAGCGAGATGCTCGACCAGGAGATCACCGCCGTCCTGGTCTGGGACAAGAGCGGCGAGCAGGTGCAGGCCGACAACAGCTTCTGGCGTCGGAGCGGCCAGAAGATCGCGGCGTTGGGCAAGGCCAATATCGCCTCGGCGTTGCCGCGGAGCGACTACGTCGTCCAGAAGCTGGCCATGACCAAGGAGAACGAGACCATCGGTTATGTCGAGGTTTTCCTGACCAAGAAACAGATGCTCGCGGACCTGCAGGCGCAGCAGGAACTCAATGAAGAGAAACAGGTGGCGATGCAGACGACGCTCGAGGAGACCCTCAACTACAAGCTCCGACAGATCGCCATCCAGGTGCTGGCCATCGACGCGTTGATCGTCCTGACCGTGGTCCTGGTGCTGCAGGCGATGCTGGTCAAGCCCCTGACGTTGATCCGCAATGCCATGGGCGCGATCGAGGAGGGGCGCCTCGATCAGAAGGTCGATTACGACGCCGGCGACGAGCTCGGCGACATCGCCCGTTCGTTCAACTCCATGGCCGGTGTCCTGGAGCAGAAGGCCGAACTGGCCAAGGCCATCTCCACGGGCGACTTGACGCGCGAGGTGCCGCTGGCTTCCGACGGCGATACCCTGGGCCGGTCGCTGCTGGACATGACCGAGAGCCTCAATTTCCTCATGCGCCAGGTCAACGACGCGGCCACCCAGGTCAACAGCAGCTCCAACGAGATAGCCATCGCCAGCAGCTCGCTCTCCGACTCGGCCGTCAAGGAAGCCGCGAGCGTGCAGCAGATCCACAGCATGCTCTCGGTCATCAGCAAGGCGACCAAGTCCAACGCCGATAACGCCGCCGATGCCAGCGGCCGCTCGGGCAAGATGAAGGCCTCGGCCATGCGCGGCTGCGAGCAGATGACCGAGTTGATGACCGCGATGCAGGAGATCAACGACGCCAGCAACGAGATCGGCAAGGTCATGAAGATGATCGACGACATCGCTTTCCAGACCAATTTGCTGGCGCTGAACGCCGCGGTCGAGGCCGCCCGTGCCGGACGCCACGGCAAGGGCTTCGCGGTGGTGGCCGAGGAGGTGCGCAACCTCGCCAACC
>CAYWFP010000044.1:0-31768 GCA_964457365.1 uncultured Planctomycetaceae bacterium | reverse complement strand
GAGTCTGGGCCGTGTCTCAGTCCCAGTGTGGCCGTTCACCCTCTCAGGCCGGCTACCCATCGAAGCCTTGGTAGGCCATTACCCCACCAACAAGCTAATAGGACGTGATCCCATCCCTGGGCAGAAGGTCCGAAGATCCCAACCTTTTTACCCCGACTCCATGTGAAGTCGTGGTCATATCGGGTATTACCTACCCTTTCGAGTAGCTATCCCCGTCCCAGGGGCAGGTTGATCACGTATTACTCACCCGTCCGCCGCTGTACTCGATTCCCGAAGGAATCTTTCCCGCTCGACTTGCATGTATCAACCACGCCGCCAGCGTTCGCTCTGAGCCAGGATCAAACCCTTCAATTAAAGGCTTGAGCGCCCCCGCGGCTAAACGGGGACGATACTGGCACTCAAACGGAGTTGCGGTGATACGCCGGCAACTCCGCCGTATTGTCATGATCGCATCCGACTCCTCGATTGGAACCGAACGCTCACACAGCGATCCGTCTAAACTGGCTGCCTATATTGTCAAAGAACAATCGCCTGAACGAAGCAGGCCTTCTACTATTCGCCGATTCAAAGCGAAAAAAACGGCCCCAGCCACATCTCCTTTTTTTCGACCACGAGGAGATCCGACTTCAGGACTCGTCTAGTAGTCTACCACTGAAAAACGCGAAAGCAAATCTCGCTAAGCGTTTTTTTTCGCAACCACTTCTACACGCCATACTCACCGGCAGGCGCATTTTCGGCCTCGACGCGGTGAAGGGCCAACTATAGCGCCAAACCCCAGAAGATCAACCCCAAATTTTATTTTTTTATGACTTTTTTGATTACCCCGCAAATAATTTACTGACAACGCTTTATGTATAAATGGCACAGAAGGTCGCCACTGAGATGCACCCAATGAGTTTTGTCTTCCGCGGAAGACAATCCCCCGCGAGGGGAATGCGCGCCGTGCACCGCAGCCACCAATAAGCTCACAACATGTTTTCATTACCCGGCTTGCAGGATATCCTCAAATAAGTTCCGCGATTCTCGCTCAGCGCGTGCGCTGGCATGGCGCGCGCCCGGGAGAAGTGGATTTTTCCGCGTTTCTGCGCGCCAAATGGCGAAAACGCGGTATAATCGGCGCCTTTCCGGGACGGATTCAGTCATCAACGCTTGCAGCAGGAGGGTCGATTATGCGCCTGATTCTTGTCCGCCACGCCGAAGCGAGCTATGACGCGCCGAGCGATTTCGAACGCCACCTGACCGACAAGGGCATCAAGCAGTCGAAGAAAGTCGCCAGATTTCTCGCCGGCCTCTCGCTCAAACCCGAGCGCATCGTCACCAGTCCGGTGGTACGCGCGAAGGAGACGGCGGACTACCTGGCCAAGCGTTTGCCGAGCGCGGCAGGGCTGATCGAGGACGAACGGCTCTCCTGCGGCATGATGCCCGAGGACGGCTGTGCGGTGCTGCAGGAATGCCAACCCGGAGAACTGGTGATCTTCGTCGGCCATGAGCCGGATTTCTCGCGCCTTGTGGCGTTTCTGATCGGCTTGGGCTCGACCGAGAACATCGACTTCAAGAAAGCCGCCGCCGTGGTCATCGATATCGAACGCCCGACCAAGGGCGACGGTGTGCTGCGCGCCTTTGTTCCGGTGAAATATCTCTGACCACGCGGCAACTATTCCCCGCGCGTCCGTTCACACCAGCGCTGCCACATCTGCCGAAACGCCTCCTCGAGAATGCGGGCAAAACCCGGCGCGTCGGTGAGGCTGGAGTTGGCGAGTTGCTCGCGCATCAGCAGGCGCAGCTCCGCGAGCGTGTCAAGCTCCGATCCCAGCGCCATCGCTTTGGCGATAAACTCCTCCGGCGTGGTCGTGATCAGACTCTCCATGCCGCTCTGCCTCAGCAGACTCGCCCCCACCCGCGAGACGTGGGTAACTCCCGCCAGCGTCACCGTCGGCACGCCCATCCAGAGCGACTCGCAGGTCGTGGTCGTGCCGTGATACGGAAACGTATCGAGCGAGATATCCACCCGGCCGTAAAGATCCAGATGCGCCTCGAAGGACTCGACAAACCCGATCGTCTCCAGCCGCTCGGCGCCGATATCGCAGGCAGCGAAGCGCTCCAGAAGCCGCGCCCGCATCGCCTCGTCGCGCAAGGCCTTGTTCTTCAGCAGCAGCTTCGCTTCGGGGTTGGCTTTGAGCAACTCCGCCCAGATCCGCACGCTCTCCTCCGAGAGCTTGCTGTAATTGTTGAACGAACCGTAGGTGATATAGCCGTTGGTCTTCGCCGGCAGCGGCTTCACCGCCGGCGCTTCCGGCGGGGGACCGTAGCAGAGGAAGCCGTTGGGCAGATGCACCAGTTCTTCGGTATGCCACGCCTCGGTCGTTCCGGGCGGATCGGCCCAGCGGTCGGTGAGGCGATAATCGATCCGGCTCAATCCGGTCGTATCGGGATACCCCAGCCATGTCACCTGCACCGGGGCGGGCTTCTGCGCGAACGTGAGCAGCCGCCCGCGCGAGGTGTGCCCGCCCAGGTCGACGAGAATATCGATGCCGTCGTCGCGGACTTGGTCGGCCAGAGCGATATCCGAAAGATGGCCTGTTTCCCGCCACGTGTCGGCGACGGTCCGAAAACGCCCGGTCACCTCGTCGAACTTTCCGCCGCCGTAGTAACAGACCACCTCCACCCTGGCGTGATCGTGCGCACCCAGCACCGGCTCGAGAAAAAAGGCGACCGAATGGCGACGAAAATCGTTGGAGACATACCCGACGCGCAAACGCCGCGCGGGGTCGGGGGCGTTGCGGTGCGGGCGGCGACGCTCGGCCATGCGACTCTCGTGCAACTGACCGAACCGGCGATGCTCGGCGAAAACATCCGCCGGCCGAAAGAACGGGGCGTAATGCATGTCAAGCACGAGGTTGCTGTGCGCGGCGGCGTACTCCGGGCGCAGTTTCAACGCGGTGCGGCAGTGCGCGATGGCCTCTTCGATACGTCCCTCGTCGGCGAGGACGAAGGCGAGGTTGTTGTAGATATCGGGGATGTCCGGAAAGCGGCGGCGCAGATCCTCGTACAAGAGCCGCGTTTCCTCGACCCGCCCCTGGCTGAGCAGCAGCGCGCCGAGGTTCATCGTCATCTTCCAGTAGTCGGGCCCGACGGCGATGCCCTTGCGGAAATATCGTTCCGCTTCCTCCAACTCGCCGTCGAGCCACGCCTGATTGCCCAGATTCATCAGCGGCTCGGGAGCGGCGGGATTGAGCCGGGCGGCCAATTCGAATGCGGCGACGGCGTCGGCGGCGTGGCCGAGTTCCTGGTAGCACTGGCCGAGATTGTTCTGCGCCGCGGCATTGTCGGGTCGAAGCGCCACGACCCGCTCGTAGCAATGTTGCGCCCCGGAATAGTTGCCCGTGGCGCGATGGACGCTGCCGAGGTTGAAGAGCGCGTCGACGTAGTCGGAGCGGATGGCCAGCGCTCGCTGGCAGAAACGCAACGCGTCCTCCACCGCGCCGGCCTGCAACGCGATCGAAGCCATCAGCGTCAGCGCGTCCACCGCGTCGGGGTTCTCCGCGAGCGCCTGCTGCAGCAACGCCTCGCCCCGGGCGAACTGCCGTTGCTGGCAACAGCGCATGGCCTCCGCCACCCGCGGATCGCTCGGTTGCTCCCGCGCCGGAGGCGCAGCGGACGGCGCCGCGCTCTTGACTTCCGGAGGCGGTGGCGTCTTCACCGGCTTGCGTCGCTTCTTTTTCTTCTTGCCGCGTGCCATGCGAACTCCTCGGGCGGGTCGCGACGATTGTATCCGCGCGCGCGGGGCGAATCAACCACGGCCGATGAATCCGCTTGGTTTGTCCGGCGTCGTTTCGTACAATAGCAGTTCCGTTCCCGGTCTCGCCGCACGAAGGACTGACTCCGATGGGCAAGAAAAAGAAACGCCGCAAAGCGATCCCCGCCCCGCCGCAAAGCGGCGGAAAAGGCGGCAAGAGCAAGCAGCAGGTCAAGGCCCGCAACCTGCTCGCGCAGGGGGATCTGCAGGGCGCGCAGGCGCTCTACCGCGAGATTATGGAGAAACGGCCGAAGAATCCCGAAGCGCTCAGTCACATGGGCATGATCCTGCAGAAACAGGGCCGCGCGCAGGAAGCGCTGGGATATCTCGAGAAAGCGATCAAGGCCGGCGGCGGCGATGCCATCCAATATACCAACCTCGGCATCGTCCAGAACAGCCTCGGCCGAACGGAAGAAGCGATCGAGAGCTACCGTCAGGCTTTGAAACACGACCCGAAGGACCTGCACGCGCTGAACAACCTCGGTGGCCTTTGCGCCAGTCGCCGCGACTACGAAGCGGCCGTCGAGCAGTTCCGCCAGGCCGATACGGTCCAGCCCAACCATCCGGTCATCCTCAACAACCTCGGTTCGGCCCTCCGCGGGCTGGGTGAGATGGAGAACGCGCTGCAACGATACCGACAGGCCATCGCGCTGCAACCGCGATACGCCGAAGCGTATGCCAACGCAGGCAGCGTCCTCGTCGGCCTGGGACACCTCAAGGAGGGGTTGCAGTCGTTGCGACAAGCCATAGCCATCAAGCCCGACTACGCCGACGCGCATTTCTTCCTGGCGCTGGGGCTTCTGCTGACCGGCGATTACGCAGACGGCTTCGCCGAATACGAGTGGCGGGTGAAATGCCCGGGATTCAACTATCCTCTCGAGCCCGACGCGGTGAAAGAGGCGGACGAATTGTCCGGCAAGACGGTACACGTTCTGACCGAACAGGGATACGGCGACGCGATCATGATGGCGCGGTACCTGCCGGAGTTGCAACGTCGCGGCGCCCGCGTCCACCTCCATTGCCAGGCGGAGTTGCTGCGTCTCTTCACGACGCTGGAAGGAATCCATGTCTCCACCGAGCCGTACCAGCAGATCCGCCGCTCCGCGGAGGAGCCGATCCTCCTGATCATGAGTTTGCCGCATATCTTCGGCACTACGCCGGAGACGATCCCGACGCCGCAGACGTATTTGCGGGCCGACCCGCTGGCGGCATCGGCCTGGCCCGCGCGGCTGGCGCCGGAGAAGTTGAAGGTCGGACTGGCCTGGGCCGGGCGCCCGACCCATCAGAACGACCGCAACCGCTCGATCCCGCTGGAGGCGTTCGCCCCGCTGGCGGAGGTGGAAGGCGTCGAGTTCGTCAGCCTGCAGAAAAGCGAGCACGCCGCGGCAACGGCCGCCCCGCCCCCGGGAATGATGCTGCACGACTGGACCGCCGAACTGGGGGACTTCGCCGATACCGCCGCGTTGATCGAACAACTCGACCTGGTCATTTCCGTCGACACCGCCGCGGCGCACCTGGCCGGCGCGATGGGTAAGCCCGCGTGGGTCTTGCTGCCGCACGTACCGGACTGGCGCTGGGGATTGGGCGGGGAGACCGCGCCCTGGTACCCGCACCTGCGGCTCTTCCGGCAGCCGGCGCCGGGCGACTGGGCGAGCGTAACGACCTGGTTGAGCCGAGGTTTGGCCGAACTCAAGCCCGCGAGTCCGTAACGCGCGCGCACCACGCCCTCCACGCATGCCGATACGCATCTTCCATCTCGCGCGCCAGGCGCTTCCCGTCGAGGAGCGGACTGGCGCGTAATACCGTGCGCAGACCTTGCCGTACCGCCGCCAACCGCTCGCGATCCCCGGCCAGCTCAGTGGCGATCTCGAGATACGTCGTCTCCGTTTCGGCAATCCACTCGGTTCGCCCGATCTGCTGCAGCAAGCTCGCACCGACGCGCTGCACATGCGTCCTCCCCGTCAGCGTCACTACGGGACACCCCATCCAGAGCGCCTCGCAGGTCGTCGTCGTGCCGCAGTAAGGGAACGTGTCCAAGGCGATGTCGATACGCGCATATGCCTCCAGATGCTCGCCTTGCGTAGGGCTGTAGGCAAGCAGATCCAGTCGCGCCGGATCGCCGCCGAGACGGGCGAAACGTTCGCGCACTCGTTCGTGCATATCGTGATCCCGCAGCGACTTGTTCTTCAAGAGCAGGCGCGAACCGGACACGCGCGCCAGCAATTTCGCCCATGTTCGCAGGCAAGACTGGGACACCTTCGGCCAGGCGTTGAACGAACCGAAGGTCACCGCGCTCCTGGCCGTGCAGGGCGGCCGCGCGACCTCCGGTAACGATGCCGGCGGCCGATAGCAGAGAAAACCGCCCGACAACCTGCACAGTGTCTCGCTGTGGAAGCTCTCGGTTGTTCCCGGCGGATCGGCCCACGCGTCGGTGATCCGGTAATCGATCGCCGCCAGTCCGGTCGTTCCGGGATAACCCAGCCAGGCCAACTGCACCGGAGCCGGTTTCCGGGCAAAAATCTTCAATCTGTTGTTCTGCGTATGTCCGGCCAGGTCGACCAGGAGGTCGATCCCGTCTTCCCGGATCGCCGCGACGGCGTCGGCATCGGCCATTACACCCAACTCCCGCCAATAATCGCAGCAGCCGCGCAATCGGTCGGTGACCGCATCGCACCGGCACGCGCAGGAATAACCGAAAATCTCTACCTGTGCATGATCGTGATGGCGCAGCAACGGTTCGAGGAAATAGGCGACCGAATGCTGCCGCCAATCCGGCGAAACGTAGCCGATGCGTAGTCGCCGTTCCGGATCGGGCGGATTCCGGTATTCGCGAACCTCCGGCAATGCGGTCCGTTCTAATCGCGCGGCCCAACGGCGATGCTCGGCCAGAAGCGCGGACGGGTCGACGCCCTGAGCATAATGCAGGCTCGTCAGGTACGCGCTCCAGATCGTTTCGCCGCCGGGCTCCATCTCCACCGCTTCGCGATACCTTCGCAGCGCCTCGTCGATCTCGCCGCGCTGGCGGTGGAGAAGCCCGAGGTTGGCACGCACCGCCGCGCGCGGCGGATCCATGTCCAATGCCCGTTGCAGCGTCGTCTCGGCCTCGGCGAAGCGTCCCAAGTCGATCAACGCGGCAGAGAGATTGTTGCGCGCACGCATCGAACGCGGCTGCAACGCCAACCCGCGTTCGTACGACCGGACGGCGGCGGCGAAGTCCCCCTGCCGGCGCAGAATGTCGCCCGCCGTTTCGTACAGGCCCGGATTTTCCGGCTGCTTTTCCAGCGCCCGCGCCGCCAACGCGTTCGCTTCCGCGTAACGGCCGAGTACGCCAAGCGCCTCGGCGTGCGCCTCCATCGTCGCCACGTCGCCGGGAGCCAGCTCGCGCGCCTTGTCGAACGCCGTCGCGGCGTCCGCACAACGCCGCAGCGCCATGCAGGCATTGCCGAGATTCCGCCACGCATCGAGGTAATCCGGCTTCAATTCCGCCGCCTCGCGATACATCGTCGCCGCCTCGTCCATCCTGCCCTGCATGGCCAACGCGGTACCGAGGTTGTTGCGCGCCTCGTGATAATCCGCCGCGAATTCGAGCGCCCGGCGGTAACACTGCTCGGCTTCGGCCAGGGCGCCTTGCCCGATCAGCGCGTTGCCCTGCTCGTTCAAACGTTGGGCCCGGGTCCGCTCCGATAAGGTCATCCGCGCCTCTCCGCTCCGACGCAATAGCGCCGCCACATGCCCCGGAAGGACTCCTCCAGATTCCGGGCGAAGCTTGAAGCGTCCAGAAGCGGCGAATTACGCAAACGTTCGCGCATGCCCTCGCGTAACTGCCGCAGACGTTCCGGTTCGCGCGCCAGGTCCAGCGCGCATTGACGGTACGCCTCCGGTGTCGTGGCAATCATCTCCGGCAATCCGGCCTGCCCCAGCAGACTCGCGCCGACGCGCTGCACGTGCGTCTCCCCCGCCAGCGTCACGACGGGGCAACCCATCCATAACGCCTCGCAGGTCGTGGTCGTGCCGTTGTAGGGGAACGTATCCAGCGCGATGTCGATCCGGTGATACAACGCCAAGTGTCTGGCAAAGGAATCGACGAACCCCACCAGCTCGACCCGCTCGTGCGCAATGCCGAGAGCGGCGAAACGGGCGCGAATCTCCTGCCGTAGCTGCTCGTCGCGCAACGACTTGCTCTTCAGCAACAGACGCGACGCCGGAACCTCTCGCAGAATCGCGGCCCAGAGTTCCAGACACGGCGCGGAGACCTTCGGCCAGGCGTTGAACGAACCGAAGGTGACGCCTCCCCGATCCGTACAAGGTGATGCGCGAACCTCCGGCGCCTCGACCGGCGGAGTGTAACGGAGAAAGCCCTGCGGCAGCCTGAGCAGCGTTTCGCTGTGCCGGGTCTCGGTTGCCCCCGGCGGATCGGCCACCGCGTCGGTGAGCCGGCAATCCATGTTTCGCAGGCCGGTGGTGTCGGGGTAGCCGAGCCAAGTCATCTGCACCGGCGCGGGTTTGCGCGCGAAGAGCGGCAGGCGACCGCCGGCGGTATGTCCGGCCAGATCGATCAGGATGTCGATCCCGTCGGCGCGGATCGCCTCGGCCGCCGCGTCGTCGTCAATCCGCTCGATATCCCGCCAGCCATCGGCCGCGGCGCGCAAGCGTGCGGTCGTTTCATCCTCCTCGCCACCGCTGCGATACAACGTGACATCGAACCGCTGCCGGTCGTGCCGGGCCAGCACGTTCTCCAGAAAGAAAGCGACCGAGTGCCGCCGAAAATCCGGCGAGACATAGCCCAGCCGCAGCCGCCGCCCCGGATCGGGACGATTGCCACGCGGTACCGGTTGCGCCGACGGGATTGCGAACCGCTCGGCCCAGGCGCGGTGTTCTGCGAAGATCTCGGTAGACATCGCCCCCTGGTCGTAATGCAGCGCCAACAGGTAATCGCTCCACGCTCGGGACGTGACTGCGGGGTGCGCGATAATTTCACGATAGATCGCGAGCGCCTTGTCGATCCGTCCAAGTTCGACCAGCGCACGCGCGCGATTGCAGTGCAATTCGAGCTGTTCCGGCGCGTGGCGGGTCAACTCGGCCAAGCGCGCCTCCGCTTCGTACAGCCTGCCGGAACGCAAATGCGCGAGCGCCAAGTTGCCGGCGGCCGGAAACAACGTCGGCTCCAGCGCCAGCGCTTGCTCGAAACAAGCAGCCGCGCCAGCGTAGCGCCGCGCGGCAAGCCGCATCACGCCCCGGTTGTAATGAATCGACGCGCGCGCTTCACAAGCCAGCGCCCGTTCGAACACCTCTTCCGCCCGCTCGCAGTCGCCGACCGCGCCCAAGGCGTTGCCAAGCCCTTCCCACGCCTCGGCGCTCGTGGGCATCCGCCTCGCCCCTTCCTCGGCGTAATCCACCGCCTCCCGCAAGCGCCCGGCCTGCTTGCACGCGATGCCAAGGTTGACGAGGGGCACCGGGTTCGTCGGCTCGATTCCATGCGCATGAAAGTAACAGAGGATGGCCGCATCGAAACACCCGGCCGCCTTGAAGCGGTTGCCGCATTCGTTCCACGTCGCAGCCGTCAACTCCGCTCGCGGACAACGCGCAAGCGCAGCCTGCGCCTCCGCGAACGCGCCCGCCCGCAAGAGCCGCTCGAACCGCTCGCCTGCCAAAGTTTCCTCAGCAGAGTCCGCCGCGGCAGCCGCCTTTTGGCGCTTGGCCCGGTTTCGTGGTTTTCGTCCTTTGGCCATGGATTGTGCCGCACATCGAAACAGTTGCGCTTAGAGGAATTATCATCGGCAGCAGGGAGAAATCAAACGAAATCGAAGAGGGGGGCATTCCAAATCACGAAGACACAATTCAACATCCGAAAGAGTCGTCTCTTTCGTTGTTCCCAAGGGGGCGTTTTGTGGCGCTTGTTCTAGACTTCCACGTCCAGAATCATACCCAGGGCGTCATGAATCCGCGCGACCAGGTCCAGCAGCTCCCGCGGGGGATATTCGCGAAGGACCTCTTCGGTCTTCCGATTCAACACCTGCACGTAAGTGCGGTCCGTCTCCTCGTGCACCTGGAAGTGCAGATCCTTGTCGAAAGCGGACATGATATCGTTCAGCTTCTCGGCCGACGCTTCGACCTGCTTCTTCGTCTGCTCCGCGCTGCGTTCGACAACGGCCCGCCCGTTCTTTTCGGCATTGGCCGGACGAAGACCGGCCGGTGGCTGCACCGCTTCACTCCGCGGTCGGGCCGGAATCCCGTTGGGGACCTGCTGGCGCACCACAGACTCGTTAGGCGACGCGCGCGATGCCTGCACACCCGAATACTCTGCAGCACTCATTTCGTACTCCCCGCTCAAGGTGGCGAGACAAGCGACGAACATCATTGTGCGTTCCGCCTGTCGCTCACCGGTTTCCGATCAAGCAGATCATGGCGAAAAGCCTTGGGGTGCGGACGGCTTCGCCACCCGCACCCCAAGCGCCATGCCTATTAACCGAGCAACTGCAGAACCGACTGCGACTGCACGTTCGCCTGCGCCAGCATGCTGGTCGCCGCGCTCGTGAGCACCTGGTTCTTGGTAAACGCCGTCGACTCCTTGGCCATGTCCGCATCGCGAATACTCGATTCGGTCTTCGTGATGTTCTCGATAGCCACGTTCAGACTGTTGGTGTTGGTCTGCAGCAGATTGGCCTGCACCGCGCCGATCCGGGCGCGCAGACTCGACACCGTGTTGATCGCCTCGTCGATGATGTCCAGCGCCTTGACCGGATCCACCGAGAGGCCGGCGTAACCGCCGCCGAGCATCGCGTCCATCGCCAGATACTTCTCCTCGCGTACCGTCGCTTCGAAGAAGTCCACGAAGCGGGTTACACCCAGCGACGCGATGGAGAGACCGTCGAGGCTCAGCACCGAGCGCTCCTGGTCGCCCGCGCCCTCGCCGAGCTGCAACTGCACGCCGCCGGTGAAGTCCGAGAGCACCTCCTGCGTGGAACTGCGCGCCTGCGTGGCATGGTTGACCACGTTGGTGCCGCTCTCGTGGTACTCCTTCATCTGGCCCGCACGCGAGCCCATCGCGCCGTCGGTATAACCGGCGTAAGCGATGCCGGTCAACCCCAACTCGCCGCGGTTGAAGACCAGATCCGCGTTGGTGTCGTTGGTCGAGAGGCGCCCGGCGATGCCGTCGAGCTCGAGATCAACGCCGTTGATGTTGATCTTTCCGTTGCGCCCGTAGGCGACCGCCTCGGTGCCGGTGTCGGAACCGGCGATCAATTCGGCGTTGCCGGCGCTGTTGTAGTTGGTCCACAACTCGCCCTCGAACTGCTCGATCTTGACGTACTGGTCGTCGCCGTACTCCGTCGAGGAGAGACGCATGCCCAACTGCTGGAAGGTCAGTTCGAAGTCGTACGTCTGCCCGTCCTCGAGCATCTCCACGCCCGTAGCGCCCAGCACGGTGTTGTCCTGGATCGAGATGCTGCCGTAGAGCCCGGAGAACGGCCCGTCGCCGCCGCCGATGTTGGTCGCTATGACGTCGATGGTGTCGCCCTGGCTGACGCCGCCGGTGAGGTTGTCGGCGACCTGGAACTGCGCCGACTGCGCGACGACGTCCTGGTCCAGGCGGTTGGAATCGCGGTACAGCGTCAGGCGGCTGAGGCTGCCCGTCCGGTCGGCCACCAACCGGCCGTGGATCTTGCCGGTCGCGTCGGTGTTGTAGCCCAGGCGCACGCCGCTGACCATCGAGATACCGCCGGTGGTTCCGGCATTGCCGCCGGCTCCCGCAGCGCCGCTGAACGCGAAGACGCTGGTGTTCGTCCCGGACAAGACGCGCGTGCCCGCGGCGTTGGTGCCGTCGTTGTCCACCTCGACATGCGTCGACAACTGGATCACCTGGATGTCGCCGGTGGCGATGGTGCCGGTCGTGGTCATCGCTGCCGTGGTCGACCCGGTCATGGTGTTGAAGGACAGGCCCGAGTTGTTCGCCTCGGTAAAGGCATAATACCCCCCGCCGGTGTCTTGCTCGAAGGTGCCGACCTTCATGGTGAATTCGCGGTCCTTGTAGACCGAAGCCTTCTCCGTCGATTCCCACTGGACATAGACGCGCCCGTCGCCGTCGGTATTCTGGCCGACCTGGAGACCGGTGCTCACCTGGCCCAGCGAGGAGATGCCGCGGGTGCCGGTTTCGTGCACGGCGGAGACGGCTTCCCACGCGCTGTTGAGGTTGAAGACGCGCAGGTTGCCCGCCTGGTACATGCCCGACTGGCTGGCCTGCGTCTGCATGGCCGAACCGGACTGGGTGTCGAACGACGCCTGGCCGGTAGTGCTGTCGAACTCGACGCCGATGGCCGTCGCGCTGGCGTCGAAGATCAGCGACGCCTCCACGCCGGTGGAGTCCTTCAGGTTGTTGATCTGCGAGACCACGTCGCCGATGTGCGTGTCCTTGCCGAAGCTGAACGTCCGCGTGCCGACGTTGCCGGTGACGGTGAACTTCTGGTCGCGCTCGAGCACGGTGCGGTCGGTATCGGTATCGACCGTGATGTCAGTGGCCGACGACAACGCATTGCTCGCCTCGAGGTAGGCTTTCTTCGCCGAGTTGGCGCTCGGGACGTCCTCGTTGGTTAGCCCGGAGAACTGGATGTTCATCTGGTAGCCGGACTTCTTGAAGACCTGGTTGAGCTGCGAGAGGTTCTGATTGAGCAGCGCGTGATCGTCGGTGAAGTCGGTCGCGATCCTGGATTCGTACTGCAGTTCCTTGTTGCCGTTGAGCAGGAACTGGTCGCTGTACTTGGTGGTGTTGGCGATTCGCTCGATCGTCTGGATGCCGCTGTCGATCTCGGCCTGGTCGGCCGCGACCTGGTCGGGCGAGGTGATGCCGCTGCTGGCCGCGTGCAACGCCAGCGAACGCATCGACTTGAGGATCTCGTTCATCTCCTGCAGCGCGCCCTCGGCGATCCCGAGAACGTTCGTCGCTTCCTGCGAGTTTTGAACCGCACGCTCCAGGCCGACCGTCTGCGCACGCAGCTTCTCGCTGATGATCAGGCCCGCGGGGCCGTCGGCGCCGGTGTTGATGCGATAGCCGCTGGAAAGCTTCTCGAGAGACTTGTTGAGATTGCGATTGTTGATATTGAGCTGCCGGTTGGCGTTCATGGCAGCGAGGTTGTTACGGATTACCATAGCCATTGCGAATTTCCTCCGTGAAATTCGGCTCTTCCATCCTGGGCGACATCCGTGCCGCCTTCGAACCTTCTTTCGCCTCCATGCGCGGCAAGGTCCATTCTTCCGCTTGTTGCGAATTCGATAATTCGGTTGTTACGGGCGGATATTGGTGGCTCCGCCGGATTTTTTCATAAGCGCCTCCTTTCCATCAGCCTCTAATCCCTTAAATGAAAACAACTTATATCCATTAGCGCATTTCGTCCCGCGCCGGAAAAACAGGGCACATTCCTGCATTTTTGTTATCGGCGGGCCAAACCTGAGCTTTAGTTCAGAAATACTTTTTATTTTTTTTAGTATAATCCATTATCGGCCATGGAGTTATACGCATGCCGAATCCTCGATATCCGCCGCTCTGGTCTTTTTCAAAAAAAAGCCGGACGGCTGATCGCCATCCGGCCAAACTTCCCGTTTTCGGGATTATCGCTATTGGAGCAACTGCAGAACCGACTGCGACTGCACGTTCGCCTGCGCCAGCATGCTGGTCGCCGCGCTCGTGAGCACCTGGTTCTTGGTAAACGCCGTCGACTCCTTGGCCATGTCCGCATCGCGAATACTCGATTCGGTCTTCGTGATGTTCTCGATAGCCACGTTCAGACTGTTGGTGTTGGTCTGCAGCAGATTGGCCTGCACCGCGCCGATCCGGGCGCGCAGACTCGACACCGTGTTGATCGCCTCGTCGATGATGTCCAGCGCCTTGACCGGATCCACCGAGAGGCCGGCGTAACCGCCGCCGAGCATCGCGTCCATCGCCAGATACTTCTCCTCGCGTACCGTCGCTTCGAAGAAGTCCACGAAGCGGGTTACACCCAGCGACGCGATGGAGAGACCGTCGAGGCTCAGCACCGAGCGCTCCTGGTCGCCCGCGCCCTCGCCGAGCTGCAACTGCACGCCGCCGGTGAAGTCCGAGAGCACCTCCTGCGTGGAACTGCGCGCCTGCGTGGCATGGTTGACCACGTTGGTGCCGCTCTCGTGGTACTCCTTCATCTGGCCCGCACGCGAGCCCATCGCGCCGTCGGTATAACCGGCGTAAGCGATGCCGGTCAACCCCAACTCGCCGCGGTTGAAGACCAGATCCGCGTTGGTGTCGTTGGTCGAGAGGCGCCCGGCGATGCCGTCGAGCTCGAGATCAACGCCGTTGATGTTGATCTTTCCGTTGCGCCCGTAGGCGACCGCCTCGGTGCCGGTGTCGGAACCGGCGATCAATTCGGCGTTGCCGGCGCTGTTGTAGTTGGTCCACAACTCGCCCTCGAACTGCTCGATCTTGACGTACTGGTCGTCGCCGTACTCCGTCGAGGAGAGACGCATGCCCAACTGCTGGAAGGTCAGTTCGAAGTCGTACGTCTGCCCGTCCTCGAGCATCTCCACGCCCGTAGCGCCCAGCACGGTGTTGTCCTGGATCGAGATGCTGCCGTAGAGCCCGGAGAACGGCCCGTCGCCGCCGCCGATGTTGGTCGCTATGACGTCGATGGTGTCGCCCTGGCTGACGCCGCCGGTGAGGTTGTCGGCGACCTGGAACTGCGCCGACTGCGCGACGACGTCCTGGTCCAGGCGGTTGGAATCGCGGTACAGCGTCAGGCGGCTGAGGCTGCCCGTCCGGTCGGCCACCAACCGGCCGTGGATCTTGCCGGTCGCGTCGGTGTTGTAGCCCAGGCGCACGCCGCTGACCATCGAGATACCGCCGGTGGTTCCGGCATTGCCGCCGGCTCCCGCAGCGCCGCTGAACGCGAAGACGCTGGTGTTCGTCCCGGACAAGACGCGCGTGCCCGCGGCGTTGGTGCCGTCGTTGTCCACCTCGACATGCGTCGACAACTGGATCACCTGGATGTCGCCGGTGGCGATGGTGCCGGTCGTGGTCATCGCTGCCGTGGTCGACCCGGTCATGGTGTTGAAGGACAGGCCCGAGTTGTTCGCCTCGGTAAAGGCATAATACCCCCCGCCGGTGTCTTGCTCGAAGGTGCCGACCTTCATGGTGAATTCGCGGTCCTTGTAGACCGAAGCCTTCTCCGTCGATTCCCACTGGACATAGACGCGCCCGTCGCCGTCGGTATTCTGGCCGACCTGGAGACCGGTGCTCACCTGGCCCAGCGAGGAGATGCCGCGGGTGCCGGTTTCGTGCACGGCGGAGACGGCTTCCCACGCGCTGTTGAGGTTGAAGACGCGCAGGTTGCCCGCCTGGTACATGCCCGACTGGCTGGCCTGCGTCTGCATGGCCGAACCGGACTGGGTGTCGAACGACGCCTGGCCGGTAGTGCTGTCGAACTCGACGCCGATGGCCGTCGCGCTGGCGTCGAAGATCAGCGACGCCTCCACGCCGGTGGAGTCCTTCAGGTTGTTGATCTGCGAGACCACGTCGCCGATGTGCGTGTCCTTGCCGAAGCTGAACGTCCGCGTGCCGACGTTGCCGGTGACGGTGAACTTCTGGTCGCGCTCGAGCACGGTGCGGTCGGTATCGGTATCGACCGTGATGTCAGTGGCCGACGACAACGCATTGCTCGCCTCGAGGTAGGCTTTCTTCGCCGAGTTGGCGCTCGGGACGTCCTCGTTGGTTAGCCCGGAGAACTGGATGTTCATCTGGTAGCCGGACTTCTTGAAGACCTGGTTGAGCTGCGAGAGGTTCTGATTGAGCAGCGCGTGATCGTCGGTGAAGTCGGTCGCGATCCTGGATTCGTACTGCAGTTCCTTGTTGCCGTTGAGCAGGAACTGGTCGCTGTACTTGGTGGTGTTGGCGATTCGCTCGATCGTCTGGATGCCGCTGTCGATCTCGGCCTGGTCGGCCGCGACCTGGTCGGGCGAGGTGATGCCGCTGCTGGCCGCGTGCAACGCCAGCGAACGCATCGACTTGAGGATCTCGTTCATCTCCTGCAGCGCGCCCTCGGCGATCCCGAGAACGTTCGTCGCTTCCTGCGAGTTTTGAACCGCACGCTCCAGGCCGACCGTCTGCGCACGCAGCTTCTCGCTGATGATCAGGCCCGCGGGGCCGTCGGCGCCGGTGTTGATGCGATAGCCGCTGGAAAGCTTCTCGAGAGACTTGTTGAGATGACGGTTGTTGATATTGAGCTGCCGGTTGGCGTTCATGGCAGCGATGTTGTTGCGTACGACCATAGGCATGGCGAATTTCCTCCGTGAAATTCATTATGTCTTTTCCGGCAGCATCCTTGCTGCCGGGGGATTCCTTTCGCGTCCGTGCCCGGCGGAATCCCGTTACGTTCCGGATCTGCTCTTCGACATCAAAACCGGCTCAGCAGACCGAGCCACGATCCCGCATACGCCTCCTCCTTTCCGGTCTCGCTAATAGAAGAAAATGGCAATCCGTTTGTTTCCGCGTATTCGCCTTCACCGCAATCTGCCACCTAGACTGTGAGAAAGCTTTTACAGTCAAATCATCGGAGCAAAACCCGCTCGCTTTAAGAAAATCGGCAAAAAAATCTCCGTAACCTCTTAGCTATCAATAAATTGCGTCAAATTATCGGACGCATGAGCGAGAACTTTAGTTAATTCCTCCAACCCGCCTGATCCCATTTATTTACAAATCGACAATTCCCGTTTCCGGCATGTGCTATATTATGATCGTCGCCGTTTCCTGTCGCGTCTTCGCGCGATTTCCATCCACATCGGGACAGGATGATGATGTCCGCTAATCCTGTGTTCGATCACGCGAAACGCGATGTGGATTGCGCCGAAGACGCGAGCCCGCATAATACGAGTAGACGATGCATATCTGTGCAGGAGGTGCCTCTTGGATCCGGAGATGCACGCGGCAGAGCTGAATACTCTGCTGCAACAGGCGCATGAGGACTGGACGAACGGCCGGGTGGAAGACGCGGTGGCCCGATTGCGCCAAATCAACGCGCGCTTTCCGCATTCATTGGATGCGGCCGCGGGGTTGGCAGAGATCCTGTTGGCGCGAGGGGAGACCGAGGAGGCGTTGGAGTGGTACGACTACGCCATCGGCTTAGCCCCGGATTCACGCGAGTTGTATCTCGGGCGCGGCAACGCACTTCTGGCGATACAACGTTTCGCCGAGGCCGCCGACGCACTCGAGCGTGCGGCGGATCTGGGGCCGGCGGCGGCGGAACTGCTCGACGCTCTGGGCAATTTGTGCATGCAGCGAGGCATGTGGGAACGAGCCTGTCGCACCTACCGCCAACTGATCGCATTGGCGCCTTTTCAGGTTGAGCCACATTGCCGACTGGCGCTGGCGCTGGGGCAACGTCGCTTGTGGGACGAAGCGCTCGCGACCATCGATCACGCCTGCAAGATCGCGCCGCAGATGCCCAGCGTCTGGCTGGACGCGGCGTTGCTGTACCGTCTGACCGCCCGTTACGACGACGCCGAACGCTGTTACGCCCGCGTCCGGGCGCTGGCGCCGAACGCACCGGGTCTGCTTCAGGCAGAGGCGGAACTGCTGGTGGAACTGGGCCGCACCGACGAAGCGATCCGGCAATTCGAATCCCGGTTGGCGGAACTGCCCGGGCAGGCACGGCTGCACAGTGCGCTACTGCTATTGAAACATTACGATCCGACTGTCAACCCGGACGATCTCTTCGCTGCACACCGGGGATGGCGGAAACGTTTCGCCGAACCCCTGACCCCGGCGAATCCGGAATCGCCTTCCTCCGCCGAACCCGAGAAACGCCTGCGCATCGGGTATCTCTCGCCGGACTTTCACCAACATCCGGTAGCGGCATTCATCCTGCCGCTACTCCGGGCCCACGACCGCACACGAGTGAATACCGTCTGCTTTTCCTGCTGCATGAGCCCGGACCGGATGACGAGGGCTTTGCGCGCCCATGCCGAGGAGTGGCACGACATCGGACGCCTCAGTGACGCAGACGCCGCCGCGCTGATTCGTCGCGAACGCATCGATATCCTCGTCGACTTGGCCGGCCATACGGGCAACCATCGGCTGCAACTCTTCGCCCGCCGTCCGGCGCCGGTCCAGGTGACCTACCTCGGCTACCCCGACACCACCGGCCTCGACACTATCGACTATCGTCTCACCGACGCGATGGCGGATCCTCCGGGCGCAACCGAAGCCTGGCACAGCGAAAAACTGCTGCGGTTGGAACCGGGATTTCTCTGTTACGCTCCTGCCCCGGACGCGCCGGAGCCGTCTCCACCCCCGTCCTTGAAGAACGGCTTCGTCACCTTCGGTTCGTGCAACAATCTGGCCAAGCTCTCGCCCCCGTGCCTCACGCTCTGGGCGCGGCTGCTGCAGACGATTCCCGAGGCCCGTCTGCTCCTGAAGACCAAAGCGCTCGGCCACGAACCCACGCGCAAGCGCATCCTCGATGCCTTCGGCGCCCACGGAATCGCTTCCGGGCGCATCGAAACGATTGGATACACGCGTGATTATCAAGCCCATCTGCAAGTGTACGCCCGCATCGATGTCGCACTGGATCCGTTCCCCTACAACGGGACGGCCACGACCTGCGATACGTTGTGGACGGGATGTCCGGTCGTGACGCTCGCGGGGAAGACGCATGTGGCGCGCGTCGGGGCGAGCATTCTTCACAGTATCGGCTGCGACAACTGGATCGCGGCCTCGGAGGACGAGTTCCTGCGCATCGCCGCCGGACTGGCACGCACGCCCGAACGTCTGTCGAAATGGCGCGGCGAAGCGCGACCACGGCTGCAGAACTCGCCGCTTCTCGACGCGCCACGCTTCACAGCCGCGCTGGAGGCAGCGTACCGGCGGATATGGCGCCGCTACTGCGAAGACGGGACCGCAAACGCCCGCGGCGAGTCGCCGGCGCGATAGATCGACCACATCGTTTCGTATGCCTGTTCAACATGTCGTGCATATCGATTCGCATCAAAGAGCGATACGGAGGAGCGGGTCGCCGCGAGTTTTTCGCGCAGCCTCCGCAATCGCTCGGGATCGCGCGCCAGCGCCAGCGCCAGCGATTCGTACATCGCCAAATCCGGCGCGACCAGTTCCGGCAGGCCGACCGCGTGCAGCAGGCTCTGCCCCACCCGTCCGGCAAAAGTCTGGCCGACGCAGGTCAAGACGGGGCAGCCGGCCCAGAGCGCATCGCTGACAGTGGTATGGCCGTTGCACGGCAAGGTGTCCAGGAAGAGGTCCGCCAGACGATACCTCGCCAGGTGCTCATCCGGCGACAGTTTGTCGGCGAAGAGGAGGCGCGCGGGATCCACCCCGCGGGCGACGGCTTCGCGTTTCAGGTTTTCGCGGATGATCGCCAGCGGCGCGAATAGCCAGAACACGCTGCCGGGGAGTGCGTTCAACAGACGCATCCAGACGGAGAAGACCTGCGGGGTGAGTTTGTAGGGATAGCAGAGATTGCAGAAGACGAAGCCCGTGGGCGGCAGACCGCAGGCATCGCGGGTCGCAGGAGACGCAGCAACCGAGCGCTTGCCGTCATTGACCTGGTAGTTCTCGGGCAACGTCACCAGCTTCTCGTCATAGCAAACCGCCTCCTCCGGCGGCGCGACAAAGCGATCGGCGATCAAGTAATCGATGAACGGAGCACCCATCGTGCCCGGGAAACCGATCAGCCCCACCTGAATCGGTGCGGGACGCAGCGAGGCGATCTCGCAACGATTGTCCTGGGTGTAGCCCTTGGTGACAAGCAGGATGTCGACGCCTGCGGCGTGGATCCGGTCCGCCGCGGCCACGGTCGATAGTTCGCGCAATTCGACGAACGCGTCGAAGCCGGCGGCGAGGCGGCGGCGCATCGCGCTGCCGTCGTCGGGGCCGTACGAGAGCCCAAACACCTCGAACCGCCCGCGGTCGTGAACCTCGATCAGTTCCGCGAGCAACGAGGCTTGCGCACATTGGCGGAAGTCGCCCGAGAGATAACCCAGTCTCAAGCGCTCGCGCGGCCCACGATCGAAACGATACGGTCCACGCGCATGCCCGGTGACGCTGGCGGCCACTTCGTTAGTCGACCAGAGACGGGCACAGCGAAGCTGTTCGGCCGGTGTCGCGTCCAGCGCAAAGAAAAGGAACGGCGGCACGCCCGCCACGCCTCGGCCGACCGATTGTCGCAGCGTGCGTGTCCGAGATTCCAGACCGTCCCATGCGCAGGCGCGCAGCCTGGCGTAGAGCCGACCCGCGGCCGCACGTGCATAGTCCGGCCGTAATGCGAGCGCCCGACCATACGCCGCCACCGCCTCCTCGAGTCGGTCGAGTCGCGAAAGCGCCTCCCCCAAGGCGTGATGGACGCGCGCGTCTCGCGGCAGTGCGCGAGCGGCGTTTTCGTACGCGGCAACGGCCTTGTCGGCGTAGCCCAACCGGGCCAGCGCGTTGCCGAGATTGATCCAGGCCTCGCCGAAGCGCGGATTGATCTCGACCGCCGCGGCGAAAGACGCGATCGCGCCGTCGAAATCACCCAGCCTTTTGCGCGCGATACCGAGGTTGTAATGCGCTTCGGCGAAGCGCGGCCGTCCCCGCAAGGCCTGGATAAACAGGGCGCGCGCCTCCTCCTCGCGGCCGGTTTGGAGCGCGACGAAGCCGAGGCAGTACTTCGCCAGCGGCAGCGCCGGCCGCTGCGCCAGCGCCGCCTGCGCCAGGCGTTCGGCCTGGGGATACTCCCCGCGCTGGCAATGCGCCAGCGCCGTTCGTGCCGTCGCTTCGGGATCGTCCATTCCGCCCGACACTTACGCGCTCCTGCTCAGCGTTCGCACCACCGCCGCCACATTCTCCGGTACGCCTCTTCGAGATCGCGGGCGAAACGGGGAACGTCCAGAAGCGGCGCATCGCGCAACCGTTCGCGCATCCGCGCGCGCAACGTCCGCAATCGCTCGGGATCGACCGCCAATGCCGCGGCCTGTTCGACATACGTATCGGGCGTCTGCGCGATCCATTCGGGGAAGCCGGCGTTGTGCAGCAGGCTGACGCCGACGCGGGCAGCATGGGTGCGCCCGGCCAGGCTGACCACCGGGCACCCCATCCACAGCGCCTCGCACGTAGTGGTCGTACCCGTATACGGAAACGTGTCCAGCGCCACGTCGACGCGTCCGTATAGCGCCAGATGGCCGACAACATCCGGCGCCCACGCCAGCAGTTCAACCCGCTGCGGATCGATCCCGCGCGCGGCGAACTCGGCATGAATGTAATCGCGGTTGGACGTCTCGGCCATGCAGCGCGACTTGCACAGAAAACGCGCCGACGGAACCGCCAGCAGCACCGCGGCCCAGAGATCAAGGCAGCGCGATGAGACCTTGGCGAAGTTGTTGAACGAACCTAACGTGACATGACCGCCGCTCAAGCACGGCGGCTCCGCGACCGGAGGCGCGTCCGAAGGCGGCTGATAGGCGTGAAATCCGTGCGGCAGACGCACCAATTCCTCGGTGGTCAAACCGTCCTCGGGATCGGCATGCCGATCGCTGAGGCGATAGTCGATCGAGCGCATGCCGGTGGTCGCCGGATACCCCAACCACGAGACCTGGACCGGAGCGGGCTTATACGCGAAGGCCGGGAGACGGTTGTCGGCAAAGTGACCGGTCAGATCCACGAGGATATCGACCCGGTCTTCACGGATCCGTTCCGCCACGTTTTCATCACCGAGACCGATGATCTCGCACCAGCCGTCGGCTGCCGCCTGCAGCCGTTCGGTAATCCCGTCTCGCTTGATCGCCTGCGCGTAACAGAACACCTCCACCCGTGCGCGGTCGTGCGCTTCCAGGACCGGAGCGAAAAACGTCGCAACCGGGTGATTCCAGAAATCCGGGGATACATAGCCGATGCGCAGACGCCGAACGGGGTCCTTCACGTTGGCGTGAACCGGTTGCGTCGGGAGCAACGGACGCTCGACGCGTTCGGACCAGCAGAGGTGTTGGCGCAGAATCTCCTCCGGATCGTCGTCGGGAAGGTAGTTGAAGACACAGACCCACTGGTCGTTGGCGTCGATCGAGTCCGGCGCCAGGTCCAATGCCTCGCGAAAAAGCGCCTGCGCCTCGACCGCGCGCCCGTGATCGAGCAGAACATCCCCGAGATTCAGGCGCGCGCCGACACTAGCGGGCTCGAGCGCCAACACCTGTTCGAAACACGCGCGGCCCTCCTCGTAGCGCCGCTGGGCGCAACGGATATAGCCCAGCCGCAGCAGCATATCCGAATCCTGCGGTCGCGTCCGCAGCGCCATCTCCACCTGTGCGGCCGCCTCTTCCAGCCGGTCGAGGACCATCAGCGCCTTGCCGGAATTGTACCGCGCTTCGACGTAATCGGGACGGAAGGACAACGCCTGTTGGTAATCCGCGAGCGCCTCCTCGAAACGCCCCAGATCCTGCAGGACGTTCCCCCGGTTGTTGCGGATAATCGGATCGTCCGGTTGCAGCGCCAGAGCCCGTTCGTAAGCCGCCAGAGCCTCGACAAGCCTCCCCGTACCACGGCGCGCGCGCGCGAGATTGTACCAGACGTCGGAGGCCGTCGGCGTCAGCCGCGCCGCTTCTTCCAGTCGCGCGACCGCCTCCTCGTAGCGTTTGAGCGCCGTCAACGCAACGCCCAGGTTGCTCATCGTTCCCGCATCGCCGGCATCGAGCGCCACCGCCCGGTTCAGAACCGTGACCGCCTCGGCGTAGCGATTCGTCTGGCAGAGCAGCACGCCCAGGAACCGTAACGCCTGCACCTCGTCGGGCGTCTGCTCCAGAATCCGTCGATATGCCGCTTCTGCTTCGGCCAACCGCTCGGACTGATGCAAAGCCAGCGCGGCCTGCAGTCCGCCCGCAGGCATGGGTGTCCTGGCGCGAGAAGGCGGCGCGGTGCGTCGACGTCTCTTCTTGTCACGCTTGTTCCGGCTCATCGCACCTCCGCGCAACGTCGCCGCCACCATCGGCGGTAGACTTCTTCGAGTTTACCGGCAAAGCCTTCGGCATCCAAGAGCGGCGTCGCGCTTATCCTCCCGCGCAGTTGCGGACGTCTTGCGCGAAGCGCCCCGACGTCGCGCGCGCGCGAGGCGGCCAATTCGACGTATTTCTCCGGCGAGGTCGCGATCCACTCGGTCAAGCCCGCATGCGTCAGGATGCTCGCCCCGACACGCGCGGCATGGGTCGACCCGAGGAGGGTCACCACCGGCACGCCCATCCACAGCGCCTCGAAGGTCGTAGTGGTGCCGTGATACGGATAGGTATCGAGAGCAATGTCCACCTCCCCGTATGCCGCCAGGTGTTCGCGACGGGTGGTGACAGGCGGCAGAACGCGAAGACGAGACGGATTGACACCGATATCGGCGAAACGACGACGTACCGTTTCGCGCGTCTGTTCGTCGCCGAGCGACTTGGCTTTCAGCACCAACCTCGCCTCCGGCACCACCTCGAGAAGACGTCCCCACAAACGCAGGCAGGCCGGACTGACCTTGGCGTAATTGTTGAACGAACCGAAGGCGACCGATGCGTCCGCCGGCCGCACGGCCGGCATCGGAGCATCGTCCGGCGGATGATAGCAGTGAAAACCGCTCGCGAGCCGGACCAGCGTTTCGCTGCAGAAACGATCGGCTTCGCCGGGCGGATCGGCGACGGCATCGGAGAGCCGGTAATCGATAGCGTCCAGCCCGGTGGTGTCGGGATAGCCCAGCCACGTCGCTTGAATCGGCGCGGGCTTGCGGGCGAAAAGGAGCAACCGGTTGCCGGCCATGTGTCCGGAAAGGTCGACCAGGATGTCGATCCGATCCGCCCGCACTTGCGCGGCCGCCTCCTCGTCGTCCATCTCGCGAATCGCGCACCATCCGTCCGCCTCTTGGCGCAGGCGCGCGGTGGCCTGATCCTCGTGTTTGAGATTGGCGTAGACGAAGACCGAGTAGTTCGCGCGGTCGTGACGACCCAATACCGGCGCGAGAAAGTTTGCCACCGCGTGCGCGTATAGGTCGGCCGAAACATAGCCGATGCGGAGCTTGCGCGCGGGATCCGGATCCGCAACCGGCGCCGGCGGTACGGCAGGAGCAAAGCGTTCGGCCCAGCGCCGATGTTCCGCGAAGATCGCATCGGCAGACACGTCGTCGAGATAGTGCAGATCCAGCAGCAGGTTGCTGTGCGCGACCGCGTTCTCCGGCTGCAACCGCAACGCCCGTCGCCCCGCCTCGACCGCTTCCGCGGCGCGCCCCAACAGCGTCAGCGTCCGGGCGTGATTCAGATGCCACGTGGGCGTGGACGGCGCGCGCCGGACCAGTTCGCCGAACGCCGCTTCGGCCTCGACCAATCGCCCCATCTCGCTCAGCGTATTGCCGAGGTTGTTCCACGCCGCGGCAAACGTCGGCGCGCGGACGAGCGCTTGTTCGAACTGCTCGACCGCTGCCGCGCGCAGTCCGGCCTGCTTCAATGCCAACCCGAGATTGCCCCGAAAGAGCGCATTCTCCGGCTGCGCCGCGACCGCTCCTTCCAGACGAACGCGCGCCTCCTCTAGTCGCCCGGCCCGCAAGGCAAGCAGGCCCAGCACGTGCTGCGCCTCCGCGTCGTCGGCGTTATCCCGCAGCCGCAGCCGCGCCAACGACTCCGCCTCGCTCAGACGCCCCGCCTCGAAAGCCGCGAGCATATTCGTCGGCGTCTGCTGCCGAGGCGGTCGGGATTGCCGTTTCCTGCGTTTGACCATAGGGGATGCGTGGCGCTTGCGGAAGCTACCAGGTCTTCCAGGGCGCTCGGCCACTCTGCCACAGTTCCTCGAGGTAGCGTTTCTCCCGCAACGTGTCCATCGGCTGCCAGAAGCCTTCGTGGGAATACGCGTGCAACTGCCCGTCGGCGGCGAGATTCTCCAGCGGTGCATACTCGAAGATCGTCGCGTCGTCGTCGATATAGTCGAAGACGCCCGGTTCGCAGACGAAGAAGCCCCCGTTGATCCAGCCGGCGTGTGTCTGCTGCTTTTCGGTAAAAGCCTTGACCTTGTCGCCATCGAACTCCAATTCGCCGAAGCGCGCGGAGGGGCGCACCGCGGTGACGGTGGCGAGCTTCCCGTGGGCATCGTGGAAGGCGATCAGTTCGTCGATACGGACATCGGCGAGTCCGTCTCCGTATGTCAGCATGAAGCGCTCCTCGCCGATCCAGTCGCGCAGACGCGCGATGCGTCCACCGGTCTGGGTGCGCAGCCCCGTGTCGACCAGATCGATCGTCCACTTCGGGAGACCGCGGTCATGCACCTTCGTGCCGCCGGTAGCCAGGTCGACGGTGAGATCGTGGTTGAGTTCGTAGAAGTGGAGGAAATATTCCTTGATCGCTTCGCCCTTGTAGCCGAGGGCCACGACGAAATGCACGTAGCCGTTCGCCGCGTAGATATTCATGATATGCCAGAGAATCGGCTTGTCGCCGATCTCCACCATCGGTTTGGGCTTGAGTTGCGTCTCTTCCGAGAGGCGCGAGCCGAAGCCGCCGGCGAGGATGATCGTCTTCATCGTCGGATATCCGTCAGTTGTCGTAGACGCCCCGGTCCCAATGTTTCTGCCGGCGACGGTCGAGGCGCCATTCCTTCTGCATATAGCTGTCGGACGTGTCGTGCAATTGCAGCAACGTCTGCATCGGCGTGATGATTTCGCCGATGACGCTGCTGATCTCGCGGCTGCGGCGGTGCAACGTGCGTTCGGGGACATAGACGATATCGTTGTTCTTCAACGGCACGTCGGGGATCTTGCCCTCCTTGACCTTGAAGAAGTCGGCCTTGATCGGCTTCGGAAGGCCCTTCCGGATGACGTAGACGCCACGCTGCTGGGCGCTGATGGCGTTGACGCCGCCGGCGATGAGCATCATGTCCAGCAGGGACGTCTTGCCGCTGTAGTAGAAGACCTGCGGATCCGGCACGTCGCCGACGAGGTAGATGCGCTTGTCGCGGTCGTAGGTACTCGGGAAGAAGATGAAGTCTCCCGTCTGCAGCGGGATGTTCTGACTCAAGTCGCGCCCCTCCATCAGGGCGCGGAAATCGATGGGCAGAATCTCGTTGTTGCGCGCCATGTAGGCGCTGTCGAGGTCGAGTTTGAAGTCCAGGTCTTCCTCGTTTTCGCTGCGCTTGAAGGTCAGCCCCGCGGGGGTGGGCAACTTGTCGAAGGCGCCGGCGTTGGCCAGCACCTCCAGCAACCGCGTATCGCCTTGGATGACGTGCGCGCCGGGATGATCGACCGGCCCCATCACGAAGACGGTGTTGCCGGTGAAGGTCTCGCCGATCACCGTCACCGTCGGATTCTTGTAGTACGCCGAGAGCCGATCCTCCAGATCCAACTTCACCTGCTTGAAGGTCCGCCCCGCCGCCATGGTCTCGACCCCGAAACGATAGGTGATGCGGCCGTCGGGACGCACGGCCACCGAGAGCCCCTCCTCCTCCTGATACGGCAGCATGATGCGGAGCTTATCGCCCGGGCGGATGTGGTACTGCGGCGTGCGGTCGGTGAATTCGGGATTCGGCGTCTCCGCCTCGGGCGCAGGTTTTTTCGCCTGCAAGGGGCCCGGATCGTAGCTCCGCTGCCAGCCGCCCTCGGCGCGCCAGGGATGGCGCTGGTCGACGTCATCCGTTTCGTCGTGCTGCCCGTACATCGGATCGTGCGCGCGCATCCGGCGATAATACTCCTGATGATCCGGCCCCTGTGCGGCGCCGTCGCCGGTATAAGCCGAGCCGATCTCCCCCTCCTCGAACCAGGAAGGCGTACACCCCAGAACCAGCAGCAGACCGACAGCCAACAAGATCGTCCGTGTCCGGAAGAGCGTACTCATCCACCGCCCTCCTCGCTCTGATCGTAGGCGTTGGTGTAGGGACTATAGGAGTAGCCCGAACGGTAGCGATAACCGTATGTGTGATAGATGGCCGAGCGCTCGGAGACCTTGTTCAGCAACGCACCGAGCAGCGGCCCGCCGACGTGCTGCAGACGATAGATGGCCATGCGCACGGCCGCGATCTCGACGTCGTCGGCGGCGATGACCATCAGCACACCGCGCATGTGCGGCGCCAGAATCGTCGCGTCCACCACCGGCAATACCGCGGGGCAGTCGATCACGACGATATCGAAAACCTTGTTCGCCTCGTCCAGGAACGCCCGCGTCGCCGGGGAGGCGAGCAGCTTCGCCGGGTTACGCACCCGCGTACCCGCGGCGACGACGCTCAGCCCCGGAATCGGCGTCCCCCGGCAGACGTCGCGCAGCGTCGCTTGCCCCGCGAGCACATCGGAGAGCCCCGGTTCGGTGGCCATCGTCCCGCCGAGCGCTTCCAGCCGGTGAATCCGCGGCCGGCGCATGTCCGCGTCGATGAGCAGCACGTTATTGCCTTCGATCGCGTAGTAGATCGCCATATTGGTCGCGCTGACGCTCTTGCCCTCCCCCTGCAGGGCGCTGACGACCAGCAAACGCTTCTCGGGATTGCCCTCGCGCCCGTACCGAATGTTGTTGCACAGGTGTGCGTAGACGTTGGCGATCTGCGAATCGGGCCGTTCGGGAGAGATGAAAACATTTTCGCGCGCGCCCCACAGCGGCACCACGCCGAGGTAGTTCAGGCGCAGGTGGAAGTAGACATCGGCGGGCGTGTGCAGTTTGTTGTCCGTACTCTCGATCAGGTAGGCGATGCCGTAGCCCAGCAGCAGCCCCAGGAACAGCCCCAGGGCGATATCGACCTTGTAGGCGGGCTTGACGTGATGCGGTGGCGTCGGCTGCCGCGAGACCATATCGAATTCCTTGAGTTGCTCGAGTTGGCCGCGGGCCAGTTCCAGATCGCTGATCTGTTTGGTCAGGCTCAGCGCGTCCTGATTGAGTCGATTGAGCTTGGCTTCGACATTGGACATGCTCAACCGCAGCTTGTTGATCTCCGGATCGACCCGCGCGGCCTCGACAAGACGCTGTTGGCGGCTCTCCTCGCCCCGCACCTGTTCTTCGATGAACTGTATGCTCTCGCTGTTGGTGCGCAGCTTGTCGCGCAACGCGTTGGCCAGCAGCAGCAGTTCCAGTTCCTTGTGCGTCGGCAGCGGCGGAACCCGGCCCGCAGAAGTCACGTTGCCCGTCTCGCGCAGACGCTCTTTGATGCCGGCGATACCCGCCTCCAGCGCTTGCACCTCGGGATGTTTCGCGCGCAAGTGAACCCGCAATTCGTTGTAATGCTGCTCGAGCTGGAGCCATTTCTGGCGGAGGGGATTGCCTTCGATCAGCGCTTTTTCGATATCCTCGGGGGTTTCGATACCCAGCCGGCGTTTGGCCCGTCGGTACGCCTCGCCCTCCTCCAGACGCTCGATTTCCTGCGCGAGCTTGTACGCTTCGAGCCTGTATTGCGTCAAGTCGCCCTTGAGGCGCGCCATCAGTGCGTGCCCGCCGTAGAGCACCTCGCTCTTGCCGCCCTGGCGCTCGTCGAGCTCCTGGCTGGCCTTCTCGAAGCTCTCCACCGCGTCGTTGATCTGTTGCGACAACGCCTTCTGATTGCTGCGCAGTTGCAGCAGGTTGCTCTCGACACCACGGATGCGCCTGTTCTTGCCGTACTCGTTCAACGCCACCGTCAGCGCTTCCAACAACCGCGGCAGCATCGCGGGCTCCGGACCGTTCGCAACCAGCCGCGAGTTGCGTTCGGTCATCGCCGTGGCGGAGAACCGGATCCGATCCTCGTTCTTGCCCTGGGCGTAGGCCTGCAACATTTGCCGCATCGTCGGATCCATCTTCGCCCAGCGCGCCTCCCACTCGCCGTCGGTGGTGTCGGGCACCGGCAACAGGTTCCACCGGCCCCGGATCATTTTCTGCAGCACCGACTTCACTTCGGTGCGGAAATCCTGTCCGCGGATGACGAGATTCAGGTTGGACATGTCCACGGTGCCGGCGCTGCTGGTGAGGCTCCCCATCGTGAGCTTGATCTCGGAGAATTTCTGCACTTGTGCGATTTCGACCGAGCTTTCGTACTCCTCCACCGGCGCCAGTCGCTGCAGGAACGCGGGCATGAACGATTGGCGCAGCAGCAGGTCGTACGCCACCACGCAACCGGCGAAGAGAAAGCCCATGAAAAAGATGTAACCCCAGCGTCGCTGCAGAATGCGCAGAAGACGGCGAAGTTGCACCGCTTCGGCATCGCCTTCCGGCGCGTGGCGAGAAAAGAACTCCTGGGGAGCCACCTTGATCGCCGGGACGGAGTGGCCGTCGGGCGCACGCACCGCCTTCTCTTCGGCACCCTCCTGCGCGCGCTCGGTCTTCAATCGTTCCATATCGGAGATGCTGAAATCCTGTTCGTTCGAATTCATCTCTACAATCCGTTTTACGCCGCCGGCGACTGGCGGAACAGGTCCGCCACGATCATCTCCACCGTCTCGCGCTCCACCTGCCGCGCGCGTACCGCATAAGCGCGATCGAGGGCCAGCTTGCCGATGCGGTTGATCTCCCGCGGCACGCCGGCCGTTTCAGTATACAACGCTTCGATCGCCTCTGCGGCGAACAGATCGTCGCGCTCCGCTCCGGCCGCCTGCAGGCGGCGGCGGACATACTCGCCGACTTCGTCGGCGCCGAGCGGATGCAGGTGATAGCGCAGGCCGACGCGTTGGTCCACCTGCGGCAGCGATTGAACCAACTCGGTCAACTCCGGTTGGCCCGCAAGGATGACGGTCAGCCCGCCGCGGTCGCTGTCGATATTCGTCAAGTTTTTCAATTCCACCAACGCCTCGGGCGACAATTGCTGCGCTTCGTCGAGAATCACCACGAGGTGCCGACGGCGACGCAGAATCCGCTCTTCGAACTCGGTGCGGAAACGCCGCAAGAGGGCATACCGGTTCTCCTCCAGCCAGATCGGCGCACGCCGGCGCAACGCGCCCGGACGCGGCGGCAGCAATTTGGCGAGAATGTCGCGCAAAACCTCGTCGAAGTCCGGACAGGCATTTTCGAGCAGAATCGGCACATCGCTCCCGGCGGCCAACTCGCTCTGTAGTACATTGATGGTAATCGTCTTGCCGCAACCGATCTCGCCGGTCAGCAGTCCGAAGCCCATGTTGCCGTCACGAACGATGTAGCGCAGTCGCGCCAGGGCCTCGCGGTGCTGACGACCCTGATAATACCAATCGCCTGCACGCGTATTTTCGAACGGCTGGCGAGTGAGATTCCAGTACTGCAGCATGGCGCTCATGCAATCGCTTTCATATCTTTATTTCCGATAACGAGTTGCGTCATGCCGATCATACCCCGGGCACACCGACGGAACAGTTCCTGTAGGATTATCGGCTTTACGGACCCGGTTGGTGCAGGGAAATCTCGATCACGGAGTGCGGACGAAAACAACCGTATAGGCTACGCCGTCATCGCCGCGGACTGGATCAGTTCCCGGTACAACGCTTCATATTGCCGGACCACCACGGGCCAGTCGCAACGCCCGATCCAACGCGCGGCGTTATCGCGCAACCGCTGCCGCAATTCATTGTCGCTCAGCATCTGCCGTACCGCCTGCGCCATCGCCCCGGCATCTCCTGTCGGGACGACCAGCGCGTTCTCGCCGCCTTCGGCCACGTCGTCACAGCCCGGCGCGTCGGTGGTGACCACCGGCAATCCGGCGGCCATGGCTTCGCCGACGACGCGAGGAGACCCTTCCAGAAGCGAAGGAAAGACCAGCACGTCGGCGGCGTGGTACAGCCCGACCAATCTGTCGTCGGGAATGCGCATCCTGCCAGGGGCTTCGTCGCGATCGAAGCCGATCTGCTCGCGCAGCAGAACCTTCTCGACTACATCGGCGGCCTGCAACGCCGGTTCGAGTACTTCGAGCCCTTTTCCAAGCAGGATCCAGGCGAAATCCGTATTGCCCGCCAGTTGCCGGGCGATAGCCGGGACAAGTTCGTAACCCTTTTTGCGATGATAACGCCCAACGGTCAGCAAAAGCGGGGTACCCACTGGTATACCCAGTTCCGCCCGCACCGCGTCGCGGTCGACAGGCTGACGCAGTTGGGCAAGGTCGAATCCGTTGGGAATGCGGGCGATGCGACTGTCGGGCAGGCCCAATTCGCGGCAACAGGCGGCCATGGACTCGTTCATCGCCACGACCCGGTCCAGATCGGCGACGGTCCGGCGAATGCGTCTCTCTACAGCCGGATTCAGCCGCAGGCCATACTCGATCTCCGGCGCGCGTTGGATGTCGTCACCATAGGCACGGGCCGCCGTAGGCACCAGGCCGCGAAGCCGGCTGATCAAGGTGCCGGCCGGCTCCACCCCGATAGCCTGCCAGACGTGATGGCCACGCCGGCGTTGCTCGCGCCGAAGCCACCAGCCCGCCAGCGCCGGACAGAAGCCCAACAGCAGAAGCACCCTTGGCGGAAGCGGGCGGACCGTTACCGGCAGCGCATGGTAAAAGCTCCGGCGCGCGCACCACTCCTCCCGGGCGATATACAGCGTCACCGCGTGGCCGCGTCCGTGCAGGTGCTGCAGGAGGTTATACGTAAAAACCTGATGGCCACCCAAGTGCGTGAGCGAACCAAGCGTCAGCACCGCGATACGCAAGGATTCTTCGTTCATGCGCGCGAGTATACGCATGCGCCGGCGCCGGCGCCAGGCCTGCTTGTAGACGATCAGCAGGTCTTCCAGCGCACGCACCGGCAGGTCGGAAAATTGATCGAGCAGCGTCGGCAGGCCGGTGCGCGGGCCGGTCACGTCCAGATACGACAGCACCGCGTCCCGATCCAGCTGCGCCAGCGCCTTCCCGCACAGTACACGCCCGGACAGCAGATCCAGCATCCGCAGCCGCGTCTCGCACGCCAGCGCCTGGTACGCGCGTTCTTTGTCTTGTGGCATGTTCGCCTCCTGTTTTTTAGTAATATAGCATTCACTATAGAGCTAGCCAATGACAAATTGGGTGGCGGATATGGATGGGCGCTTGGAAAGGTGATGGGATTTTGGCAGCAATTCCACCGCCACCGACTCCCACCCCAA
>CAYWFP010000043.1:0-32153 GCA_964457365.1 uncultured Planctomycetaceae bacterium | reverse complement strand
CGGTCGTGGGCGTCTTGATCGAAGTGCCGGTCATGCTGATGCTGGTCAGGATCTGTCTGAAAACGCAGGGGTGGTTCGATGTCGAAGAAGGGAGCCCCGATGCCTGACAAACTCAAGCTCCTTTTTCTGTGCACCGGCAACAGTTGCCGCAGCCAGATGGCCGAAGGGTGGGCGCGTCATCTCAAAAGCGATCTGATCGAAGCCTATTCCGCCGGTATCGAAACGCCCGGCCCTTAGAAGAGGGTGCCGCCCTTGGCCTCTTCGCCCAGGGCGTCGTAGCCGGCGGGGGTGAGTTTGCGCCCTTGCGGAGTCTTGAGGATCAGGCCTTCGCGGATGAGGTACGGCTCGTACACGTTCTCGAGCGTGTCGTCCTCCTCGCCGACGGACATGGCCAGCGTCTTCAATCCGACCGGGCCGCCGCCCTGCTTGAGCAGCGTCGACAAGACCCGCCGGTCCATCTCGGTCAGGCCGGCCGGGTCCACGCCGAGCATGGTCAGGCCGGTGTCGACAATGGCGCGGGTGATGGTGCCGTCGCCCTTGACCTCGGCGACGTCGCGGACGCGGGCGAGAAAGCGGTTGGCGATGCGGGGCGTGCCGCGGCAGCGCTGGGCCAGTTCCCCCGCGCCGTCGTCGGCGAGGCGCACGCCGAGGATCCGCGCCGAGCGGCCGAGGATGCGCGCCAGGTCGTGCGCGGGGTAGTAATCCAGCCGCTCGAGAATGCCGAAGCGCGCGCGGAACGGCGCGCTCAGCAGCCCCTCGCGGGTGGTCGCGCCGATGAGGGTGAAGCGCGGGATGGTCAGGTGGACGCTCTTGGCGTAGAGCCCCGACTCCATCACCACGTCGATGGCCCAGTCCTCCATCGCCGAGTAGAGGTATTCCTCGACGACGATGCTGAGGCGGTGGATCTCGTCGATGAAGAGGATGTCGCCCTCCTGCATCCCCGTCAGCAACCCCGCCAGGTCGGCCGCGCGTTCCAGCGACGGCCCCGAGGTATGCCGCAACGGCGCCTCCATCTCGTTGGCGATGATGTGGCCGAGGGTGGTCTTGCCCAGCCCCGGCGGGCCGGAGAAGAGGATGTGGTCCAGCGGCTCCCCGCGCTTCCGGGCCGCGGCGATGTAGACCTGCAGGTTCTTCTTGATCCGGTCCTGCCCCGGGAACTCGTCGAACGCGCCCGGGCGCAACCGGTTCTCGAAGACCGCGTCGCGGTCGGCGGTGTCGAAGGGCTGCTCGCGCATCTCGCTCATCGGCTATCCCTGCAGCGCCTGCTTGATCAGCGCTTCCAAGCCCGGCTCGTCGCCGCGGGCGAGGACCTTATCCACGCGCGCGACCGCCTCCTTGGCGTTGACGCCCATGGCCTCGAGCGCGGCCACCGCGTCGGCGGCGTCGCCTTCGAGCCGGGGCAGTTCGCCCTCCTCCGGCAGCAGCGTCTTGGCGCCCTTGAGCTCGAGGATGATGCGCTTGGCGGTCTTTGCTCCGATGCCTTTGATGCGGGTCAGGAATTGCGTGTCCTGCTTCTCGATGGCGAGGATGAAGTCCTGCGGCGCGGCGCTGGAGAGGATCTGCAGCGCCGTCGAGGGGCCGATGCCCGAGAGGCCGATCAGCGTGCGGAAGAGCAGGCGCTCCTCCTCGGTGGCGAAGCCGTAGAGCTGCAGCGCGTCCTCGCGCACCTGCAGGTGGGTGTAGAGCAGCACCTCGTCGCCGGCCTTGCCGAGGCGGCCGGTGGTCGAGAGCGGCGCCAGGATGTCCCAGCCGACACCGGCGGTCTCCAACACCAGTTGCGTGGGGCCCGCGGCGATCAGCTTGCCGCGCAGGTGGTGGTACATGCGTTCCTTTCGGCCGCGACGCGCTCAACGTCGACCGGATAAGGATACGCAAACGCCCGCGGCGTTGCAAGGCGCCGAAAAAGACGCGGCGTCGATTTTCGGGAAGGCGCACCCGCTCTCAGGCCCCGTCCGACAATTATTTCGGCATTTCGGCGCAGTCATTGTGCCCGCGGGCAAGAAGCGAGCGAAAAGCGATGCATGCACATCGGTTACGGCGAGCGACGCCGGATGGCGGCACAAGGGCGCGCTCCTGCGGGCTCGGGCGGGCTCGGGCGGCGACGGCGCGTCTGCGGCGTTGCGCTCTTGCGCTCTTGCGCCGACCTGTCGCGGTCGCTGCGGCGAACGCGCCTTGCATCCACACCGTCGGCGTCCCGGGCGAAATTCCGAACTAATTGCCGGACGGGTCCTTAGTTCTTGGCGTCCTTGAGCCCGAGGCCCAGCTCCTGCAGCCGTTTCTTGATCTCGTTGAGGGAGACGCGGCCGAAATTCTTGATCGAGCTCAACTCGGTCTCGCTATGGTCGCAGATATCGCCGATGGTGTGGATATTCAGCGCCTCCATGGCCTTGCGGCTGCGCACCGAGAGCTCCAGTTCGTCGATGCCCTTGCTCAGCAGTTCCTCGCGGGCGCGGTTCTTGGCCCGGCCGAAGGCCGCGCGGGTGGCCGCGTCCTCGCGCATCATCCCCAGCCGGAGGCCTTTCATGTTGAGGATCTCGCGGATCTCGCGCAGGCTGGTCTCGCCGAAGTTTTTGTACGCCAGCAACTCGCTCTCGGTACGCTTGACCAGATCGCCCAGGGTGGAGATGTTCATCTTCGCCAGGCAGTTGCGACTGCGGACGGAGAGCTCGAAGTCGCTCACCGGCACGCGCAGCACCGCCTCGAGGCGTTCGTTCTGCTTGTTCTCCTCGGGCGAGTAGTACATCGTCAGGCTGGCCTCGGCCGAGTCGAGGTAGAGCTTGGCGCGGTTGTTGTTCGGCTGGGTCCGCAGCACCATCTCGCAGCAGCGGATGGCGTCCTGGTAGCGGTCCCGGTCGTCGTAGATCAGCGCCAGGTTCAGCAGGGCGTTGACGTAGGTGTTGGCGCTGTCGGGGCCGATGCGTTCGTAGTAGTGCATCGCCTCCTCGTCCTCGCCGCGCAGGTCCAGCAGCCGCGCGAGGTGGAAGAGGCTCTCGGCGTGTTCGGCGTCGATCTGCAGGGCGTGGCGGTAGCTGCCGATCGCCTCCTCGTAGCGGCCGAGCTGTTCGAGGCAGCGCCCCTTGTGGAAATAGAGGTTCGGCTTGTCGCCGAATTCGCGCTCGAGCTTGTCGATCAGCGCCAGCGCCTCCTCCTCGCGCTTGAGCGCGCGCAGCGCCCCGAGCTGCCGCAGGGTGCACGGGCTCGAACTCGGCGCGAGCTGCCCGGCCTGCTGGTAGAATTTCAGCGCCTTCTCGTGATCGCCCTGCCGCTGGGCCTGCGCGCCGCGGAGCATCAGCGCCACCGGGTGGTTGCCCGCCTTCTCGGCGTGGTTGATCGCGTCCTCGGTCTTCTCGAGCAGCCAGGTGATCACCGCCAGGCGTGCGTCCTTGTCGCCGAAGCTGCCGCGGCGGATCTCCTCCTCCAGCCCCTGGATCTGCTGGCGGACCTTGCGGTACTGGCGCACGCGGTGGGCCAGGGAGCGGATGGCTTCCATATCGAGGCTGTCGGCCAGGAGAATGGTCCGGGCCGGAGAGTCGGCTGTTGCGGTCATACTGCTTGTCTCCTGCAGGAATGAAGAAATCCCGGAGCCGTGCCAGGCAAGGCTTCCGCATGTAAATCGCCGACTATACCAAATTCCGGAAATAAATGCAAATTTTTTCGCGGCCGGATGGGGCGTCCGCAACAATCGAGGCGCCAACGGGTTGGGCGTTCAGTCCGCCGGTTCCTCCACCGCCTCCGGTGCCAGCAGCTCTCTCGCGGCGACGGCGTGGTAGCGGGCGTAGGCGCGCTTGCCGAGGCGGATGGCCTGTTTGGGGCAGTAGGCGAAGCAGCGCATGCAGAGCTCGCACCGGTCGTGCACGATCGGGTAGGTCGCCATGGTGACGTTGCCCACCGGGCAGAGCCGGGCGCAGAGGCCGCACTGGATGCAGCGCGTCTGGTCGACCCGCAGCGGCAGCAGGCGGCGGGTGAAGCGCCAGGCCAGCGGCGTGCGCGAGATCCAGTAGAACGGATACTCCAGCAGCGGCCAGCCGCCCCAGCGGGCGGAATGGTCCAGCAGCGCGCGGGCGAAGGCATCGGCTTTTTCCAGGCCTTTCTCGCGTCGCGACCGGGCCTTCTCCTCGTCGAGGCGGCGTTGCAGGAAGTTGCTCGGCATGACGATCTCGCAGGCGCCGACGGGCTTGTAGCCCTTACGCATGAGAAGGTTCGCCAGCGGGCGGACGATACCGCCGGAGAAGGCCGCGAGCGTATCGAGCATGAAGACCGGCGTGCCCACCGCCCGGGGTAACCGCTCGAGCCAGCGCCAGACGAACGGGTAGGTGCTCTGCGCGGCGACGGGGAAGGCCAAGCCCAGCGTCTCCGGGTGCACCTCGCCCGGGTCGGTGGCCTCGATGCGATGCAGCCGGACGCTCACGCCGCCCGCGCGCAGCGTCTGAGTCACGCGCCCGGCGGCGAGCAGCGTATTGCCGGTGCCGGAGAAGAGGCAGAGATCGACTTCGTTCATGAGGCGTCTTTGGCGATGCTCGAAAAGGCGGCGCCCGCCGTGTGCGAATAATGCAATTATTGCACATTGTCGCATGGAAAACAAGACGAATATCGCGCGCGTCGGCGGTTTTTCCCGGCGCGCTATGGAAACGCCGCAATGGTTCCCGCGTTCAACGGCAACGCTGCGCGCGGAAAGAGGGCGCGGAACGGGGCGGGGCGCTCAGAGCTGGATCTTGCCGCCGCCGGGGCCGGCCGCGCCGCCGGGGCTCATGGGGCCGGCTCCGCCCTCGGGGACGACGATGCGCGAGGCCTGCTGGCGCTGCATCTCCTTGGCCTGCGTGACGAGGTCCTCGATGGACTTGCGGATGGCGTCGGGGAACTTGCGGATCGCCTCCTCCAGCGTCTCCGCCTGGATCTCGCAGTTGACCGGCAGCATGCCGTGCGGCGACATGACGTGAGTCTGGCCGGTGAAGAAGACCTTGCGGTCGGCGTCCTCCGAGCCGTCGGTCTTGATCGGCACGAGGCGGCGCAACTCGCCCACCCGCAGGTCGGTATAGCTTTCCTCGCGATAGAGATTGTCCGCGTCGAATTTGATTTCGCCCAGATCGTTGCCGCTCATTCCGTTCCTTCCTGCGCTGCGGCGCGCGCGGCGCGCCTGATTCGCGGTCCATCCTACAGGAAAGCGCCGCCGGATGAAACCGAAATGTTGCCCCGCGTTGTGGCGGGCCTATTCCGCGCGGGAAAACCGGAGCGTCCAGGCGTGCTCGCCCGGCAGCGGCGCGGGCAAATCCACCACCGTCGCCGCGTCGGCGCGCCGCCACAACAGCGGCCGCGGGTGTCCCAGCAGCCAGACCGGCGCGTTGTCGGGCGGCTGCAGCGCGCGCAGCGTCACCGTCGTCGGCGTCTCGTCGCCGGCGAGCGCGATGGCGTAGAGCGTTTCGCCGCGGCGGGTGTAGCGGATCCGGCCTTCCAGATACGGCGCGATCGGGCGGCTGGCGTAGATCGCCTCGCCGTTGATCCGCAGCCAGGCGCCGATCGCGCGCAGCCGTTCCTGCGCCCCCGCGGGGATCAGGCCGTCGGGGTCGGGGCCGACGTTGAGGAGGAAGTTGCCGCCCTTGGCGGCGATGTCGCAGAGCATATGGATCACCTGTCGCGCCGGCTTGAACGTCTCGCTGCGTTCGTAGGCCCAGCCCTTGCCCAGCGTGAGGCAGCTCTCCCACGGCCGCCCCGGGGGCGCGTCGGGGATCTCCTGCTCGGGGGTGAGGATGTTCTCGTGCTCCCCGCCGACGCAGCGGTCGGCCACGATCAGCCCCGGCTGGCGGCGCCGCGCCATGGCGACCATCTCGTCCATGCGGATGTCCTGCGCGGGCGCTCGGACCTGGCCGCCGTCGAGCCAGAGCGCGTCCACCGGCCCGTAGCGGCTCATCAACTCCTCTACCTGCGCGTGGACGAAACGGACGAAGCGCTCCCAGGCTTCGGGCTCCTCGGCCGTGTCGTAGTTGGGGTTGCGGTCGACGGGCGGGCGGCCGGGCCGCCAGTACCAGGGGCAGTGCCAGTCGGACTTGGAGAAGTAGCAGCTCACCGCCATGTCGCGGGCGCGAAACGCGTCCCAGACCGCGCGCACCGCGTCGGCGCGCGCATCGGCGTGGAAGGGGCAGTCGGGGTGGGTGGAACGGTAGCCGGTGGTCCGCGTGTCCCAGAGGCAGAAGCCGTCGTGGTGCTTGGTGGTGAAGCAGACGTAGCGCATGCCCGCCTCCGCGGCCAGCGCGGCCCAGGCGTGCGGGTCGAAGTGCCCGGGGGAAAACGTTTCGTTGAGCCGGCGATAGTCCGCGCGGAAGCGGTCGATGTCCTGGCCGCGTTCGGTCCAGGCTTCGAGCGTCTCCGGCCGCGCCCAGGGCGCGTCCCCGGATAGCGGCCAGCTCTCGATGCAGCCCCACTGGGTATAGATGCCCCAGTGGACGAAGAGGCCGAATTTGCGGTCCTGGAACCGGTCCAGCCGCTGCTTGAGCCAGTCGGGGTAGGCGCGGTAGACGGCCAGGTCCGCGCTCTCGCCCTTGACGATATCGCCGCGTTCGGCTTCGGCCACGGTGACTCCCTTCAGACCATCGCCGCGCCCTGGTCGGCCAGCGTCTTGCGCAGCGTATCCGGCGCCACCTCGGCGACGCCGGCGCTCGCCTGCAGCGCCAGGTACGCGCCCACCCCCGCGGCCTGGCCCATCTGGTTGGCCAGCACCATCACCCGCACCGCGCCGAAGGCGCCCGCGTCGGCGTCGAGGCAGCGGCCGGCGACGAGGACGTTGCGCGACCCTCGCGGCACGAGGCTGCGGTAGGGGACCTGGTAGAACGGCGTAGTCCCCTCGCTCTCGTCGCGCCAGCGCGACTCCTCGTAGATGCCCGGGCCGACGAAGACCTTGGTGCCGTTGAGGTGGTAGAAGGTGATGCCGGGGCCGTCGGACTCGTGGATGTCGATGGGGTAGATGCCGTTGGCGATGGCGTCGGGGAAACGCTCGCCGCGGAGCAGTTCGTCCTTGTCCAGCCGGTGCAGGCACTGCGCGTGGCGGGTCTGGCGGATGCCGATCTGCGCGGGGAGCGTGACCATGGGCACCTGTCCGGTGCCGGCGAAGTACTTCTCACGGAGGATGTCGCAGAGTTGCCGCGCCTGGCGCCGGCCCTCGATCTCCGCGCGGGTGAGCTGATCGGCGTCGGCGCAGTTGGCGCCCATGACGCGGGTGCCGGCGACCATGGTCTCGTCGCAGCCGCCGGGCACCACGGCCGACCAGAGAAAGCCTTTCGGCAACGCCTTGGGGTTGGCCGGATCGAAGACCAGCTCGCCGAGGTCGAAGTCCGGGTGCTTCTCCTTCAGCCCCCGCAGCCCGCGCACGACCACCGTCGTCGTCGGCGGCTGGACGTGGTCGGGCATCCACGTCGGCAGGCCCGCGCGGTGCACCATGTCGGCATCGCCGGTGGCGTCGACGAAGTAGGACGCCTTCAGCGCCAGCCGGCCGTTCTTGTTCTCCACCGCCACGGCGGCGGGCGCGCCGTCGGCCATCAGCGGCGCGGCGAAGTGGGTGTGCAGGAAGACCTCGACGCCGGCCTCGGTCAGCAACTCGTCGAGCGTGACCTTCAGCTCCTCGGTGTGGAGGATCGCGTTGCCGCCGCGCTGGTTCATGCCGTCGCGGCGACCGATGCCGCCGCGCCGCTCGAGCCGGTCGATCACCTCGCCGGTCAGCCCGGCGATGATGACGTTCTCGCCGCCGTAGTCGCGGACGGAGTGCCAGATGCTGACCATCCCCGCGGAGGCCACGCCGCCGCAGAAGCCCAGGCGCTCCACCAGCGCGACCTTCGCCCCCAGGCGCGCGGCCGCCACCGCCGCGAAGACGCCGGTGCAACTGCCGCCAAGGACGCAGATGTCGAATTCGCCGGCCACGGGCAGATCCCGGGCCTCTTCACGCATGGTTCCGGTCACGGTCGTCTCTCCTTCGTTTGCATGGATCCGTTCGGCAGGTTACTGGCTGAGCAGCCACATGATCGAGGCCAGCAGCGCGAGGATGAAGAGGATCAGCGGGATCAGCCCCAGCATGTTCCACGGCAGCCAGTTTTTCTTCCAGGCGTCGTCTTTGTCGATCTTCTTGCCGACCTCGATCAGCTTCTTGGTGTATTCGCGCTCCATCTCGCGCTTGCAGACCTCGCAGTACTTCGTCCCGCTGACCATGATCTCCTTGCCGCACTTGACGCAGTTGCGCTTCTTGAGACCGGCCAATGCGTGTTTCATGGTCACAATTCCCGAACAATCGGACGATTTTTCGTCTGCGGGGTCGAGCCGAGCGATGATCCCGAAGCAGGGCGAAACGCGACGCCGCAATGGCTTTCACACTCGTTACCATGGCAGAAAAACGGCGTTTCGTCAACCGTAAGCCGCGTCCATTCCACGGTTTCGGTTGATTTTTTCGCATGGTGCGGCGCCGAGACGAGTCCGCTTCAGCGCGTCTAGCTTCGCCGGGCACGAACTCCCGCGCGGGTTCGGGGACGCGCCGAGCGGGCAAATGCTCCCGACCGCGGCTTGACAGTGCCGGGGGCGGGGTTATGCTGGAACCGAAAGATCCCGGGGTGCCTCCAGCGAGCGAGAGTGTCTTCATGACCCTGCATGCCGAGCCGACCTACGCCACGGCGCCAACCGGCGACAGCCGTTGCGGACGCATCCTGGTCGTCGACGACGACGAGACGCTGCGGCGCCTGGCGTGCGACCTGCTCGCCGAGGACGGGCTCGAGGCCGTCCCGGCGCCCGAGGCGGAAGAGGCGCAGGCGCTGATCGAGGCGGAGGCGTTCGACCTGGTGATCAGCGACGTGCGCATGCCCGGCCGCTCCGGGGTGGACCTGCTGCGCTGGTGCCGCGAGACGGGGCAGGACGTGCCGTTCATGCTCATCACCGGCTACGCCGAGCTCGACGCGCTGGCCGAGGCGCTGAACCTCGGCGCGCAGCAGTTCGTGCAGAAGCCGTTCCGACCGGGCGACTTCCTCGAGGCGGTGAACAAGCTGCTGGCGGCGAAGCATCTCGAGCGCAAGAACGAAGAGCTGCAGCGGCAGCTCTCGGAGTACAACAGCCGCCTGCGCCAGGAGGTGGTCGACGCGGTCATCGAGAACCAGGTGCTCTTCATGGCCACGCTCACCTCGCTGGCCAACGCCGTCGACGCGCGCGATCCGTATACGCATACGCATTCGGCCTCGGTGGCGACGCTGGCGGAGGAACTGGCCAGGCGGCTGACGCTGAGCGGCGAGGAACGCGAGACGGCGGGCATGGCCGGGCACCTGCACGACATCGGCAAGATCGCCGTGCCGGAGACGATCCTGCAGAAGCCCGCGGCGCTGACGGAGGAGGAGTTCGCCCTCATCCGCGAGCATCCCGAGCGCGGCGCGCGTATCCTCGAGCCGTTGCCCAACTTCGAGCAGGTGCTGCCGGCGGTGCGGTATCACCACGAGCGTTTCGACGGCAACGGCTATCCCCGGCGCCTGCGCGGGGCGCAGATCCCGCTGCTGGCGCGGGTCCTGGCCGTCTGCGACGCCTGGGACGCGATGACGACCGACCGGCCCTACCGCCGCGCGCTGAGCACCGACCAGGCCGCCGCGCGTCTGCGCGAGCACGCCGGCACCCAGTTCGATCCCGAGTTCGTGGAGGCGTTCCTGGCGTAGTCAGGATTCATCGACGCGAATGCGCTTGCGGCCGTCGGCGATCTCCTCGGCCTCGAGCTTGGCGAGCACCGCCTGTTCGGTCATCCGGTCGATCGCGGCCATCATGGCGGCGTGTTTCGGCGCGGGCATTTCGTCCTCTTCCTTGCGCGCGGCGTCGCGGATGGCCTCGAGCTTGGCCAGTTTCTGGTTGATCTGGGCGAAGGCCACCTTGATCTCGTGCTCGTATTTCGAGACGCGGCGTCCGCAGTCGTCGGGGTTGGCGCCCCTGGACTTGTGGTGGGTGAGGAAGACCTTCTCGGCCTTGCCGCGCGCCTTCTGGATCGTTTCCAGGTCGCGCCGCAGGCTGCGGAACACCCGCTGCGCGTCGACGTAGCTGCCGCCGTAGAGCTTGGCCAGGATCAGCGGCACGGCGATCAGCAGCGCCAGCGGCAGCGCCAGCACCAGCACCAGGATGCCGCCGCTCTGGTAATGCATCGCCAGATAGCCCAGCCCCAGCAGGAGCAGGAACCCGATCAGCAGGGTCAGGGGGCCGAAGTCGTCGCTGTGGGGAATGTAGCGTTGATCCACGAAAATCCCGTTCGTGCCGCTTGTCCGAAGAATCGCCGTGTGCCGAACCGCTCCCAGTCTCGCCGTTCTTTGCCCGCAAGTCAACGATTTCCCCGCCGCGCGTACGCTTGAGGCGTTTGTCGAGCGCGCGCGTAACCTCTCGCCGCGCCGGGGTATTGGGCCGCTCCCGCCGCGGTCGGTCGCGCGGCCGGGGTGTTGCGGATTATGACAGACCGGAAAAAAATTATCGCTTTTCGCCGCCGAAGCGCTTGCGAGTCGGGCCGCGAGCGGATAACGTTAAGGATGTCGGGAGGACGAGCATGGCGGGAAAGCGTGATACGGAACGGCGTCAGTGGAAGCGATTCGGCACCAACCTGCAGGGGGTGATCGAGTTCAGCGACGGCGAGCAGTGGCAGGTGCCGGTGGAGACGCTGGACCTCTCCGTCGGCGGGCTCTGCATCCATACGGGCGTGGCCTTGCGCGCGCAGGACACCTTCAGCTACATCTTTCCCGACGGCGAGGCCTGGTCGGCGCAGGTGCTCCGTTGCGAGGAGGTCGGCGGCGGCTTTCTGGTCCGGGCGCAGTTCCTCGATGTCGGCCCCGAGCATCTCGATGCGGCGATGGATTATACGCTCAAGATGTAGGCCGGCACGGGTCGACAACGCAGTGCGTCGTCGCAGCGCGGGAGGGGCTAATCATGCAGGTCAGATGTATCGGCGAGTATCCGTTGTTCCCGGGCTGGCTCTTCTTCGAGGAACGCCGGCCCAAGAAGCAGTGGAAGATCTGCGCCTACGGCCCGGGCGGATTGAAGATGACCGTGGCCTCCACCGACCGCGAGCACGCGCTGGCCGAATGCGTGCGCGCGATCCTGACGCGCGAGCGCCAGCCGCTGGACCGCCCCGAGGGCTTCCGCCGCTGAGGCGTTTTCCCTTTTCCCCGCGCACCCGTTTCCATACAATGCCGCATGAACCTGACGGCATCCTCGGGAGCGCGCAGACGTGACCTTCGACCTGCAAAGCACACGGCGGTATCGCGGCGTTCTGCTCGCGGCGATGCTGCTCCTGGCGGGCTGCAAGACGCCCGACGGCGTCATCATGGCCACCAAGTCTTTCGGCAACATGGCACCCACCGAGACGGTCGCCGTGGAGAAATTCCTGGAGGAATACGCCCGGGAGCCGGCGTACCCGGTCTTCAACGAGTTCAAGGGCCTTAGCGGCAATTACTTCTACGTCTACCACTACGGCCCCCCGAGCGTCGGGCGCAACCCGCGGCTGCTGAAGATGTACCGCATCCACCGCGACCAGATGCCCGGCGACTTCCTGGCCTGGTACGAACAGACCTGGGCCGCGCGCGGCCCGGTCAAGGCCCGACGCTACGTCGCCGAGCCCGAACCGGAGGAGGTGGAGGAAGGCACCATCACCATCGACCGCCCGGAGTTGCCGGACAACCTGCGCTTCTGACCGGCGCGGCATCCGCACGCGAGGAGAGCGATGAACGCGTGCGCGCGGCGCTGTTTCTCCCGCAAAACGGCCGGCTCTGAATATCCCCGAGCCTACTGCCGGCAGTTTAGCATCCCGCATGCGTTTCCGCAAGTCGAATGGAGGCTGGTTACGCCGCCACGCGATGTCGGTCAGAAGACGGGCACCTTCTCGCCGTTGTGCTTGTTCTTCGGATCGAGGGTACGCAATGCCTCGAGCGCTTGCTGCCGATCGGGAAGGCCCCTTTTAATGCGCGCGTTCAGCGCTTTCGCCAGGCTCTCGCGCAGGTGCTCGAATTTGTCTCTGTGCATTCTGAGGCGCTGCACGGTCTGTTTTCTGACCGCGTGCCGCGGGGAGGCGATACCCTCCAATACGAACGCTTCGAGGCAATCGTCGTCTTGCGAGAAAACGAGCGCGTCGAGCGCCCTCTGGAAGGTATGCGTAGGCGTCAGGGCGCCGGGGCCGCCGGCCTGTCCGTTCCGCCGCTGCTGCATGTATTCGCGCGCCTGGGCGTCGCTGTTGACTTCGTTCTTCTCCGGTTCGTCGCGCAAGGCGGCAACAATCAGATCCCGGAAAACCGGGATATACTTCTCCGGTACGCGCTGGAACAGCGAGGCATCGAAGGCGTTACCGTAGACCAACGCGGCTTTCAGCAGATCCGCATCCTTCTTGTAATGCCGGACAATATACGCGAGTCCTGAGGGCGTTTTCGGGTCTGCCAGGGCTCTGACAAGGGCTCTCCGGGCGTTAGCGTCCGTCTCTCTTTGCAGCTCTTTGGCGAGAATCTCCCGACTTGCCGGCGCGAAGGGGTCGTCGAAGAGCGGCGGAATTTCGGAATACAACGGCAGCGATTCGGCCGCCGCGATCCGCACCTCGGGATCCTTGTGCGCCAGAAGTGCGGCGCGGTCTTCGCGGGAGCCGCAAAGCGCCAGCGCCTTCGCCGCGGCGATGCGGTCTGCTTCTTTGTCCTTCACCAGCGCCGCAACGCGCTTCTTCTCGCCGAGCGCGATCATTTCGCGGCAGAGTTGTTCTTTGCGAATGCCGGGGATGGAGAGCAAGACCGCCAGCAGCTTCGGATCGCGTTGGAAACAGGCGGGACCGATCATTCTGGTCAGGATATTGTTGCGCGTTCCCGGATTTCTCGCGAGGTCCGCGAATGCCTCGGCGATTGTGGGTGAACGGCGGTATCGCAGTCCGTTCAGGCTTTCAATCGTCATCCCCGTGTTGTCGCTCTTCAAGCCTTTGAGGAGAAGCGAGGTGGCCTCGTCGCCTTCGCAGGCCCACAGGCCGAAGACGGCATGGAATTGCATTCCCTTGTCTTTGTGATTCAGCAGCTTGCGCAAAGCGGGCAATAGCCGGGCGGTCAATTTCGGGTCGGAGAAAGCGTGCCGGGATATGCCGATAAGCGCATTGCGCAGTTGTTCGCTCTCCTGCTCGCACATGGAAACGACCAACGCCACCGTTTGTTCGGGCGCGGCGGTCGCCGCGGCCTGAAACGCCTCACGCGAACCGTTCTCTTTGGCGCAGGCAATGAAATCCTTCGCCGCGGCAGAATCGGTCTTGCCTTGCAGTATGCGCGCGGCCGCCAAGTATGCTCCTGCGTGATTGTGCTTGCGGGCGTAGGCGAGTATCTGTTTCCCCATGGCCGGATCGGTATTGGCCGAGAGAACGTTCAGCAAACGGCCGGTCCTGTTCTTGTCCTTCGGATCGGTCTTTTGCAGCATCGCCAGAATCCTCTTCGCGATATCGGGGTTATCGCCGATTTTCCGGTACATATGCGGGCGGAGGTACTTCGGCCCCACTATCTTGTTCTTGATAAAGGTCTCCACCCGCGGCCCGACCGCTTGGCTTCCGCCGGCGGCAACGATAAGGCCCACGGTATCGTCGATCTCCTCCTGGCTCCAGTTCCCGGGCGGATGCTTGAGCGCGCCGGCGAGTTTTTCGAGTGGCGCCTCGATGTCGGGAGCGAAGGGAAGAAACACATCGTCTCGCGCCAGCATCCTCCTCGCCCATTCGCGCACAGCCCCGTCGCTATCGAGCGTCAGCGGCAGGATCAGCGCACAGGCACGCATGTCGCCGGAATCGGCCAGCGCCGAGATCGCCTCCATCCGCACGAACGGGTCGTCGGATTGCAGCCGTTTCGCCGTCTCCCGCAGACGTTTTTCATCGGCCTGGCGCCAAAGGTAGATGTCCCGTCCCTCGCAATGCATCGTCAGGTCGTATTCCTGCGCGAGTGTCTCCACGAGATGCCGGATCGGCTTGCCGCCGGCCTGGTATGACACGCGTTTGTTGTACAGGCCGCTGGGGACGTGCAGCACGAACGGCGATTTCCGCCGGATGAGCAAGGCGACGTCCCGGAGCGGGTCGGCGCGCAGGTCCATGGCCCAGAGGAAGGTATCCAGTTCTTCGGAATCGTTCCTGCTCGGCCTTCCGGCGGGTTGGGCCGCGATCGGTTCCGCGTCGGCTTCTTCGACGGCGGGTGGTTCTTGCGCCGGAAGGGATGTCACGACAATCGGCGTTCCGGCGATGGCGGCCACGGCGAAGGCCGCGCCGACGGCTTTGGCTTTGATCCAGAATAAAGCGTTCATCGTTCCCTCCATCATTTTCGTGACGGCCACGGGTGCGGCCGCCTTACTCAAACAGGTAGCGGTAATCGTGTGCGCAAGCCCGGCCGGCGCGGCGGCTTGCGCCGTTTGCTGCAGCATTGCCGCCAAACCGACGGACGCGACCGCGATGCCGCGGCGTTTCAGCTTCTTGCGCACGGCCTCCAGACCGCGCGCGAGTCGCATGCCGAGCGTGCTCCGCTTGACGCCCAGCGCTTTGCATGCTTCTGTCTCCGAGAGTCCCTGGAGATATCGCATGACGAGTGCGTCGCGCTGCGCCGCAGGCAATCCGGCGATGGCGCTATCGAGTACGGGGCTGACGGAATTCCAATCGCTTTCTCGCGCATTGGCATTCATGGCAGCCTCCTTCTCCCTGCGTCTGCGGCGATCACGCTGCCGCCGCGCGTTCCGGGCGGTGAGCTCCGCCGTACGGTACAACCACCCCGCCAACGACGGCTTGCGTGTCAAGGATTTCGCTTTGCGCGAAAGGAGCAGAAACGTCGCCTGCGAGGCGTCCTCGGCGGCATGTTCGTCGCCAAGTACGCGGTGGCATGTGGCGAAGACCATGCCCGCATAACGCGCGACGACCTCGCCGAACGCCTCCTCTCGGCATTCTTCGGCATAAGCGCGCAGAAGATCTCCGTCGTCCATAACGATGGTTCTCCTTCGGCGTCTGCAGCCGCCGTATCACCAGCTACCCTGAAATGTGCGCCAACGGACAATAAGTCACATAAAAATCGGATTCAGGCAACAATTTTCTGACCGCGTGCCGCGGGGAGGCGAGAATAGCGGAAAACTGGCGAATTGCCGGGCCTCAGCATAGGCCGCCACAAATAGGCGGGGACGTTTTGAGCCGATCCGACGAGACCGGTTCCAGACACGCTCGCCGCAGTGCCCTCACAGGTCGGCGCAAGAGTTGCGCGCGGTTGATTCGGCCGATGCTTCGCCCCTGAAACGGGCATGCCTTCCGACCAATGGCGCGACAAACCGCGACCAGAGGTTCGATCCTTTCGGTGACGTTGTCGGCATCCAGGGGCGGGCGCCGGCCCCCTGATGTCGTCACGGCGTCCCGCCCGGCGACTGCCGGTGCAGCGCGGCCGGATCCTCGCCGCGGATGGCCTTCGCCGGACGGTTTGGGCAATCCGGTGTGGATCCACCGGATCCTGGCGAGAGTTCCGTCGCGGTCGGCTCCCGGACAGAGTCAGCCGATCGGCAATGTCGCGGGGCAGCGAATTGTTTCCTGCAGTCGGATATCCGTCGCCGAGGCGCCGACGAGAATCTCGTAATCGCCCGCTTCCGCCATCCACGTGCCGCCGTCGACGTCGTAGAAGGCGAACGATCGGCTATCCAACTCGACCGTGACGGTCTGGCTCCGGCCCGGTTCGAGAAAGACCTTGGCGAAGCCTTTCAGCTCCTTCGGCGGCCGCGGCACCGAGCTTTCGACGTCGCGGACGTAGACCTGCACGACTTCCGCCCCTGCGCGCGAACCGGTGTTCTTGACCGTGACGCGGACCTTGGCCGAGTTCTCGCCGGAGTCGACGTTGATCGATTCGTATTCGAAGGTCGTGTACGAGAGGCCGTGACCGAATGGGAAGAGCGGCGCGATATCGTTCGCGTCGAAGTGGCGGTAGCCCATCAGCAGTTTTTCGCCGAACTCGACCTTGCCGTCGGCGCCGGGATAGTTCCCGACGGAGGAGTGATCCTCGCGCCTGGCCGGGTACGTGGTGGTCAGCTTGCCGGACGGATTGACGTCCCCGGCGACGATATCCGCGAGCACGTGTCCGCTCTCCATGCCGGCGTAGAAAGCCTGGACGACGCCCGCAACCTTCTCCGCCCACGGCATCGCCAGCGGAATGCCGCTGTTAAGCGCGACGACGGTCCTCGGGTTGGCCGCGGCGACGGTTTCGATCAGTTCTTCCTGCTCCGCGGGGAGTTTCATCGCCCCGACATCGAATCCTTCGCTCTCGTAGGCGGCGGTAAGCCCCGCGCAGATCACCGCGACGTCGCAGCGCTTGGCGACCTCGACCGCGCGCTCCAGCGACGGGATCCCCTTCGCCGGCGACCATTTCAACTGCAGCCCGCCGTACTCGGCGAGCTTGGCGAATTCGAGGCGGAAGCTGTGCTCGCCGGGCTGCAGCACGGCCTGCCCGAAGACCGGGACGTTGACCTTGTAATCGCTCCAGTTGTCCACCACCAGTTCGTCGTCGATGTGGAGACGGCCGCGGTCGTCGGTGACGAGTTGGAAGCTGTAGGTTCCGGCGAACGGCGCGGTCAGCGTTCCGCTCCAGCGCACGGAGTAGGAATCCGCGCTGACGCCCGGCACCGGCGCGTCCTTGTCGTAATAGACCGTGAACGACTTCTCGGTCCGGGCGGTGACCGGCTCGCCTTCGAGGTCGGGACCGTCGAAGTATTCGGCGGTGACACCCTCCTCGCCGCCGGCGGTCTTGAGCCTGCTCATGTCGACGCCGTCGAAGGTGCCGCGCGTGGCGCAGCCGATTTCGTACTCGATCCGTGCGTTCTCGAACCGCTTGCGCAAACCCGCGAGCGGGCCGATCGCGTAGGCGGGCGTGACGAGGCTGCTGCCGCCGCCGCCGAGGCGCGCTTCCTCGGCATTGGGGCCGATCACGGCGATGGACTCGATTTCGTCCCCGAGCGGGAGGATCCCGCCTTCGTTCTTCAAGAGCACGATTCCCTCGTCGGCGACGCGGCGCGCGAGCCGGTGGTGCGCCTCGGTATCGAGCTCGCCTTCGATCACTTTGGCGGTGACGCGGCAGATCAACCGCAGGATCTCCCCGATCCGCTTGTCCACCGTGGCCATGTCCAGCTCGCCCGCGTCGATGGCCTTGGCGAGGTCCCGGGTCATGTGCCGGCCGGGGCCGGGCATCTCGATGTTACAGCCGGCCTTCACCGACGGAGCCCCGCTGTGGACCGCGCCCCAGTCGCTGACGACCACGCCGTCGAAGCCCCATTCCTCGCGGAGAATCGTGTTCAGGAGATACTCGTTCTCGCAGGCATAGGTGCCGTTGATCCTGTTGTACGAGGCCATCACCGTCCACGGCCGGGCGTCTTTGACCGCCATCTCGAACGGGACGAGGTAGACCTCGCGCAGCGTTCGCTCGTCCACCTCGGCGCTGACGGTCATGCGCTCGTGCTCCTGGTTGTTGCAGGCGTAGTGCTTCAGCGACGTCCCCACGCCCTCCTCCTGCACCCCCTGGATATAGGCGGTGGCGAAGCGGCCGGCGAGGTACGGATCCTCCGAGAAGCTCTCGAAGTTGCGCCCGCCCACCGGCACGCGGTGCAGGTTCGTGCACGGCGCCAGCAACACGTGGCAGCCGACCGCGCGGACTTCGCTGGCCATGGCGCGGGCCATCTCCTTGATCAGTTCCGGGTTCCACGTCGCGGCCATCACCACGCTGCTGGGGAAGCTCGTCGACGCTTCCTCCACGCCGTCGGCCTGGTTCGGGCGCTGGCAGACCCCGTGCGGGCCGTCGCTGACGCGGATGGAAGGGATGCCGAGCCGCTCAACGCCGCGGAAGGCCCAACTGTTCTCGCCCGCCAGCAGGCTCAGCTTCTCCTCGCGGGTCATTTCCTGCAGCAGGCGCGGGATGTCCTGTTCGTTCATGAGCGTGTCCTCTCCGGATCGAATGAATGAAGAAGCACATCTTACCCTCTCGGGATGGGCGGGAAAAGACCGGAACTGCCATTGATGATCGGAAATCCGGACTAAGGCCGGCGATCTTGTCGGCCTGGCGGCAGGTCGATCCTTGCCGGACACTGGCTTGATCGGCGTTGGCGTTGATGCCGTAATGCGCGCGATACTTTGCGAGTTTGCCCCGATAGGCGAAGCGGCCGCTATCGAAGAAGCGCCGCCGCAGTTTTTCCTTGCATCTCTAAATGCCGGATATAGAATAGTTCCGTATATGAAAAAGTCGCTTGCCTCTCCCGCTCCGGTGAAAAGCGCGGCGCCCGCCTTGGACCGGGGGCTGGACGTCATTGCGGCGCTGCAGACGCGGGGGCGGTTGTCTCTCGACGAGATCGCCCGCGAGGTACCGGCGCCGAAGTCCAGCCTGCTGCGGATCCTGCAGACACTCTGCGACCGGGGCGTGGCGTGTCGCGCCGATAAACGCTATGCGTTGCGCATGCGTCTGGAGGCGTATGAGCCGCTGGACTGGTCCGAGCGGATCCGGCGGCAACTCGAGAGGCTGGCCGGCACGCTCAACGTCACGGTGGAGTGGTACGAGATCCACGAGGGCGTCGCGCGCATCGCGCAGCGCTGCGAACCGTCCGCCTGCCCCGTCAAGGTGCGCGCGCGGGTCGGTTTCTGCCGCGACACCGCGCACGAGGTGGAGGCCGTCTCCACGCTGCTCCTGATCTATACCGATGCGCCGGCGGGCAAGGCGATGTGGTGGTACCGCCGCGGCGACGCGGTCGGTCTGCGCGCGAACGAGTCGAAGCGTCACCTGAACAAGCACCGGAACGCCGAGGTGGTGGCGGACGAGGAATACAACACCAACGGCATCCGGCGCATGGCCGCCCCGATTCTCGCGCCCGACCGGTCCTTGGCGGGCATCCTGGCGCTGGCGGAATGTTATACGCCCAAAGCCGACGCGGAGCGACCCGAGCGGATGCGGGCGCTGTGTCAGGCGAAACAATCGCTGCAGTCTTTCGTGGAGGAAGAAGAATGAGTAGCCGCCCCAACATCCTGTTCATCATGTCCGACGATCACGCGGCCAACGCCATCGGCGCGTACGGGTCGAAGATCAACCAGACGCCCAACATCGATCGCCTCGCCGAGGAGGGCATGCGTTTCGACCACTGTTACGTCACCAACTCGATCTGCACCCCCTCGCGCGCGGCCATCCTCACCGGCACGCATAACCACGTCAACGGCGTGACCACCCTCGCCACGCACATCGACAACCGCATGCCCAATGTCGCCAAGCACCTGCGGAGTGACGGTTACCAGACCGCCATCGTCGGCAAATGGCATCTGGGCGTGGGCAAGGAGCACGAGCCGACCGGCTTCGATTTCTGGTCCGTCGTTCCGGGGCAGGGCGAGTATATCGATCCGACGTTTATCGAGGCCGATGGCTGGAAGAAGAACAAGGGCTACGTTACCGACATCACGACCGACAAGTGCATCGACTGGCTCGACGGTCGCGATCCGCAGAAGCCGTTCTTCCTGATGTGCCATCACAAGGCGCCGCACCGCCCGTGGGATCCCAAGTCCGAACACCGCGCTCTCTATCAGGACGACTTCGAAATCCCGCAGTCGTTCGACGACGACTATCTCAACCGCGCCGCGGCCGCGCGCGAAGCGAGGATGCGCATCGCCGAGGACATGACCTACAACGATCTGGATCTCGTGCAATTGCCGGAGTCCGACGGCGAGCAGATGACCTGGGGCGGCGAGCGTCGGGTACCGTGGCCCGAGGATCTCGAAGGCTTCGAGCTGCGCTGCAAGGTCACCGGCAAGGCGTACGCCTTCAAGACCCGAGAGGAACTGAAGCGTTTCAAATACAACCGTTACATCCGCAAATACGTCCAGACCATCCACTCCATCGACGAGAACGTCGGGCGCCTCCTGGACTATCTCGACGAGAAGGGGCTCGCCGAGAACACTTTGGTCGTCTACACCTCCGACCAGGGTTTTTACCTCGGCGAGCACGGCTGGTTCGACAAGCGCTTCATCTACGAGGAGAGCTTCCAGATGCCGTTTCTGGTGCGCTGCCCCGGTCTCGTCGAAGCCGGCGGCGTCAACAAGGACATGGTCAGCAACGTGGACTTCGCCCAGACGTTCCTGGATCTCGCCGGCACGCCCGAGCCCAATTACATGCAGGGGCGCAGTATCGTGCCGCTCTTGAAGGGGAACACGCCGGACGACTGGACCGAGGTCGCCTATCACCGCTATTGGATGAATAACGACGGCTGTCATGCCGCGCGCGCGCATTACGGTGTCCGGACGCATCGCTACAAGCTGATCTACTGGTACTGTGCGCCGCTTGGCCAGCCCGGCGCCAACGAGGACCACCTGGAGCCGGAGTGGGAGCTCTTCGATCTGGAGAAGGACCCGTTGGAGGTGTTCGACGTCTACGCCGATCCGGCCTACGCCGAGGTGGTCAAGGACATGACCGCGCGCCTCGACGCCGAGATGACGCGCATCGGTGACGTGCCGGAACACTGACGATGGTGCGCCCGCCGGCGGTGAAGGCGGGCTTGTTCGCAGCCTTAGGACCCGTTAAGCAATAATTTCAGAAATCCCGATCTTATTGCTTAACGGGTCCTTACTGCGCGAACCGCGGCAGCGCGCTCTGTCGCTGGTACATCGGCAGGTACTGCTTCTCCAGGGAGAGCAGCAGCACCGCCATGGCGGCGGGGTAGGCGTCTCCGGCGAGGCGGCTCTGCGGCGTGTTGTCCGGCGGGAACGGCCAGCGGCCGTCGCCGGCCATGTGCGCCAGCAGCACCGTCTCGAGGCGCGCGGCGTATTCCTCCCACACCTCGCCGCCGACCTGGAACATTCCCTGGCTCATGTAGAACGCGGCGAAGTAGTAGTAGCCGCCGTATTGCGGTCCGCCCCACGTCGGCGGGTAGCGCCGTAGATAAACGAGCGAAGCGGCGATGCGCTCCTCGTGCCCTCGCTGCAGCAGACTCTTGACGAAGACGGCCACGCCGGTCGCCGCGGGCTCGATTCGCGCGCTGACGCCGGGGCGATAGAGAAAGCCCGCCTCTTCCTCGGTTTCGTGATAGGCCCGGTCGATATACGCCAGCGCATTCTCGAAGACGCCGTCGTCCACTTCGTACCCGCACTGCCGCGCGGTGTGAAGCGTCAGGAGCTGCCACGAGGTGACCGAGACGTCGCTCTCGTTGGTGAACGGCGTATAGCGCCAACCGCCGCGGGCCAAGGGTTTGCGTCGCACCCGCTGCGCCTCGACGATCAGCGCCACGCTCCGGCGGCACCAATCCGCCAGTTCCGGCTCGCTCGCCTGGTCCGGGCTCATCCCCAGGTACGAAAGGCCGAAGAGGGTGCAGACGGCGTGGATGTACATGCCCGAACGGTTGCCGCCGCCGAGATAGCCCTCCGGAGTCGCCGAACGCCGCACGTACTCCATCGCGCGCCGGACGACGCGGCCGTATTCGTCGTCTCCGGGAAGATGCCCGTTGGCGAGGAACGCCAGGCCGGCGAAGCTGGTCGCGGCGGTGCGGTACGACGGCGCCGGCCACGAACCGGCGTCCCGGCCTTCCGCGAGCTGGTGCTCCGCCAGCCACGCCAGGCCCGCGTCGACGGCGGCCTGCACGCGCACGGGCTCCGGCCGCGGCACGTCCTCGGCGCTCGCGGCGGTACATAGCGCGAAGAGAAGCGTGGCGCAGGCAATCGTCTTGCGGTTCATCGTCGGCTCCATCAGTAGCGCAGGAAGTCGCGCACGGACTCGAGGTATTCGCGCGTGATCTTCGGATAATGGCGCAGGTCTTGCTCCTTCAGGGCTTCGCTCGATTCCTGCAGCAGCCAACGGCGCAGCGGATCGCCTTTCCCGTCGCCGCCGCCGGTGGTACGCATGCGCACCGGGCCGCTCAGGTCCGAGCGCACCACGCGCTGCAGGATCAGGCTCCAGGCGTAGGCGTCATCCAGCGCCGGCACGGGGGTGTTGGCGCGTTTGACCGCGAGCAGGCCCGCGAGCGCCTCGCGCCGGGCGTATGCGAGTTGGTCCAGGAGACGCCGGCGCGCGCGCGCGGCCTCCGGACGGGCGGCCGCGTCCCAGATGCCCGTCGGGCCGCCGCGGAAACCGGTGTCGTCGGCCTCGTCCCGCGCCAGTTGTGCGAACAGGCGCACGAACGAATCGGCGCGGCGAAGCGCTTCGTCCAGAGCGAGGATGCGTTTGTTGAGCGCCGCGGGGGTGACGTTCTTCGGCAGCGCCAGAGGCTTCAGCGCCTCGGCCACCGCCTGCGCCGGCGCCAGCAGCGTATCCGCGTCGACCGCGTCACCGAAACCGGCTATCAGCGTCCGGTAGGCCGCCAGGTGCGCGCGCGCATGCGCAAGTTGTTCTTCGTACCGCCGCCGCTCGAACGTTTCGCCGCGCAGCAGCGTGCCGGCGTGCTCCAGCGCTTGGGAGACGTTCGTGGCCAGATCCGCGCGTTCCGCGACGATTCGCTGCAGCAATTCCGGGTGATTCTTCAGATATGCCTCGACGACGGCGGCCGGGGCCGAAGCCTGGTACAGCGCCTGGCAAGTCCGCAGACGCCGGCGGGTAGCGTCGAACTCGGCCAGCACCGGATAGCGCGCACGGGCTTCGGGTGCGGCGAGACCGCCCTTGTCGAACTCTTCGGCGACGCCGGAGAAGACGGCCGCCAGCGTCCCGAGTTGCGTGCCGAGTTGGTCACAGGCGACGGTCAGCCGGCCTATGTTGCCCGCGTCGAGGGGAGTGCCGCGTGCCTGCTGCAGCGTATGCAGCAGCGTCTCCGTCCGGGTCCGATGCCGCGCCCAGGCCGCCCGGATCTTGACGAAGAGCACCTCCTGGGGACCGACCTCGTCGCCGGCGCCGGCCAGATCGCTCAGGTGGACGGCCATCAGCGAATGCGCGCGCGCCACGGCCTCGCCGTCGGCCCGCAAGCGCGAAGACGTCTGCGCCAGCCGCGTCTTCAGCCCCGCGGGGTTTTCGCCGGTGCGGAGATCCCGGCCGAGCGCCTGCACCATCTCTGCCGAGTGCGCCAGCCGCGTATTCAACTCCGCGAGCAACGCCGCCGGGCGTGTCGCCTCGATCGTCGCCTCGCCGAGAGTCCGGCGCAACGTCTGCTCCGCCGCGTGCAGGGAGGTCTCCTCCGGTGCGAACGGATCGTGCCCGGGCGCCGTGCGATCGGCGACCAGCGCCTTCATGCTTTCGATCACGGTCTCGACCGGCGCCTGGCCGCGGAGCGCCGCACCCTCGAGACGAAGCAACCCCTCGGCCAGCACCCGCTCGTCGTCGGTCACCCGCGGATCCCGCGCCAGCCGGCGGCGTTCCCACAGCAGCGCCAGGCGCGCCAAGGCGTCCTTCTCCGCGGCGACGACCTCCGCGGACGGCCCGGCCGGGAACTCCTCTCCGGCCGCCAGCGCGCCCAGGCGCAGCAAGCGCAGGCGCGCGGCGACCGCGCCGAAAGGATCCAGCTCCAGCATGCGCGCCTGCGCCGCCAGGAGTTCGCGCGCCCACGGCCGAGCCGACGCGCCGGCCTCTTCGATCGCGGCCAGTCGACGCTCCCCGGCGGCGGTCAGTGCCGCGCGCGCCGCCTCCTGCCGGGCGAACAGCGGGGGCAGCGCCGGGAGGAGCAGGCCGAACATGGCCCGCAGGTGCGTCCGCACTTCGCGGCAGGATTCGCGGGCTTTGGTCAGCGATTTGCGTTTGAGATAGTACGCGCCGGTAACGAGGCTTCCCTGGCGTTCCTTGACGACCTCCTCGTCGAGCGTTTCGCTGACGCGCGCGAGGGCGATCAACTCCTCCCCCAGGTTCTGCAGCGTCTCGAGGTAGAGCTTGGCGCGGCGTCTCAACGTCTGCTGGCGATCCCGCGGCGCTTCTTCCATGGCGATCAGCACGTCCAGCTCGCCGGCGATACGTTCCGCCTCGGCCTGCAGGCCGAAGAGGCGCCACGCCAGGTTCTGCGCCTGCCGGTAGCGAATCAGCCCCGGCAGCGTCGTCTCGGCGAGTATTCCGAGGCGAGCGGCGCGGGAGTCGCCGTTCCCGTCCGCCGGCGCGGGCCGCGCGGCCTCCAGCAGGGCGCCATGCAACAGGCGCAGGTCGCGCTTGTGGCGCGGAGCGTCGGTGAGGTGCTGCTCGCGCTCCAGCAAGTCCAGCAGGCTCGCGACCGAGGGCCGCTCGGAGAGGGGGATGCCCGCCTCCCGCATCCGCTGCAGGATCCCGTCGTAGCTCTCCGCGGACAGAGCCAGCGGATCGGCTTCCGGCGGAGCATCCGCGGCCACATCCGCGCAGGCGGCGCGGAGCATGCGCAGCGCCAGAATGCGCCGGCGCTCGTTTTCGCCGCGGGTGAAGGCGACCACGCGCACGCGCACGGTCCGGCTCACGCCGTCGTTGCCGGCCGCATCGCGCGCACGCAGCGAGAGCTCCACCTCGTCGCCGGGGACCGCGCCGGTGTCGTCCAGGTCGAAGACGGCGGCGAGATCGACGTGGCGCCGCGTCTGCTCCGTACCCGTGTCCGCGCCCTCCGGCTCGTTGCTCGCGGGTAGCTCCACCGTCGATTCGCGCGTCGGCGCGTCCTCCTGCAGCGACGGGTTGAGCCGGTACAGCACCGCCGCCTCGGTCACGCCCAGGTCGTCTTCGAGCGCCGCCTTCAGATTGACGTATTCGCCCGGCACGCGTTCCAGGTCCTCCGCCGGGCTCTCCAGGCGTACCACGGGCTTCTGGTCCTCCTCGGCGATCAGGGTCAGCCGCGCGCGTTCGGCGTTGGCGAAGCCGCGGTCGTTGACCACGCGTATCTCGATGTCGACGGTGGCGTCCAGTGTCAGTTCGTGCGCGCCGGTCCGGGTCTGCGGAGCCCACTGCGGCCGCACCGGCGTCTTCTCCTTGCCCAGGAGCAGTTCATGCGCGGATACCGGCTGGTCGACGCGGAAAGTCAGACTCACCCGGGACCCCGCCAGAAAGCGCGCCACGGCGCCGGGATTCCTCACCGTGGTCTCGGGCAGGCCGCTGTAGTCGGGCGGCACCGCGCGGAGCGTCAGGTCCGTCACGCGCGGCTGGGCCACCACCTCGACGAAGCGGACGGCCGTGCGCGCGTCGCCGCACCGGACCCGGTAGGCGAAACTTCGCTGGAGACCGGTGCGCGAGAACAGGAAGAGACGGCGTTGCACGCGGCTGGCGGCAATCGTCTCGGTCGGCGCGAAAGGCGTATCCGGCGCTTCCTGCTCGGCCAGCGCGACCGCGCAGCGGCCCGGATCCAGGTCCAGCATCTCCAGCAGACGCCGAATCGCCGCCGGGAGATCCTGTTTCACCTCCACCTGGAGGACGGCCTCGCCGCCGCGTCCGACGACGATCTTCGCGGGGGTGACCTCCAGCTGGACGAAGCTGGGCTTGGGAAGGTTCGCCCCGGGGTGAAGAAAACGCTGCAGCATCAGGGGAAACTGGTAGACGGAGAACGCGTTCAACCCGATGCCCAGCAGCAGGAGCAGCGCGGCGAAGAAGGCGCTCCGTTTCGTCCGGGAGGCACGGACCAGCGAGCCGGCGTCCAGGCCGCGGGCGTGCGCCACCGTCTGCCGACGCAGTTCCTCGAGCAGCGTCTCGCCGAGTTCGTCGGCCGCCTCCGGCGCGCGCGCGGCGACGGCCTCGAGCGTGACGAAGCGTTCGTCCACGCCGGGCGGAAGCCGCGCTTCGAGTTCGTACGCGATCTGCCGGGCGCCGGGACGATGCAGAAGAAAGCGGACGAGCAGCACCAGCAACAGCACTCCCGCCACCGCGTGCGCGCCGAGGCTCAAGCCCGTACGGGTTGCGGTTTCGAGGAAGAGGAAGCGATCGAGGTGCATCGCCACCAGGGCCAGCACGCCCCAGGCCAGGAAGGCGCTCAACAGGATGTCCGCCAGCTCGTACAGGCGCCGGCGGCGGGCATAGGCGCGCAGGCTGCGGGCAACCTCCTCGGGAAGGTGCGAGAACTCGTTTCCCATCAGACCAGCCCCACCCATTTGCGCCAGACCCATTCGACCGTCAGCAGCCCCGCGACCAGCAGGAGGACCGTTGTCGCGTCCCAGAGCCGCCAGATCGTTTCGCGCCGCTCCACCCGTGCCCGGGGAGGAATGCGTGCGGCCAGATGCGGCAGCGAAGTATAGGCCCGCATCGCTCCGCCGGTCTCGGTCGCCGTGCGCGCCAGCCAATCCCCGTCCCGGGCCAGGAACGAAAGCTCCGCGTCGCGATTCACGACCGGGACGATAGCGCGATCGGAGCCGTCGGCGCGGCTGACGACGAGGTCGCCCGCCGGCAATCGCGGCAACACCGCGCGGAAGAGCGCCGAGCCGCTTCGCAGCGGATGCAGCGTCGCCGCGGCCACTTCTTCGCCGGTGGCGGTACGCGCCGTGAGCGCGCCTTTTCGTCCACTCCAGACCTGCAGGGACTCGCCGGCGACGAGGGTATTCCGATCGAGCACGAGCGGCATCTTCTCCGGTGCGCGGAAGCCTCCGACGACCGCCCAGGTGATCAGTTCGCGGTAGAGGGCGGTGTGGGCGCCCAGACGCCTCGGGTTGAGCACGCGCCACAAGTCGTCCGTATCGAGCAGGATCACGCGCCCGTCGCCCATGCCGCGCAGGCTGATCGGCACCTCGCCATCCCGCGTCAGCAGCAGCGGAACCGTTGCGGGGCGCAGGCGCGAGGCGCGCCCGGATTCGTCCGACGCGGGCAGTTGCAGCGCCGCGGTCAGCGGGTGCAGGCGACCGGACGGGCCGAGACGGAGGCGATCGACGTTCTCGATCGTTTCGACCGCCTTCGCGTCGTCGCCGCGCGTCGCCGGCGGCAGCAGGCTTTCGCGCAATTCGCCCTCGGGCAGGGGATCGGCCTTGCCGTCGCCGAGCAGGCAGAGCGCGCCGCCGTTCTCGACATAGTCGCGCAGGGCGCGCCACTCCTGCGCGGAGAGGATGTTCTCCGGGAGCATCCCCACCAGTACCAGGTCGTAGATCGCGAGCGCCTCCGCGTCACGCGGCCACGCCCCGCGTCCCATGCCGCGTTTCAGCGTCTGCTCCTCCTGGCTCAGGACGATCAGCGGATTGACCTCGACATAGTCCAGGCGGGAGAAGACGTTCAGCGCGAAGCGTGTCTCCCAGCGCGGGCGCCAATCCAGAAGCAGCACGCGTACCGGATCGTCGCGGACCTGGACGACGAAGTCGCGGGCGTTGTTCTCCGTGGGAAGGACTTCGCCGGTCGTGGAGGCCAGGCGCGCGGTCAGGCGTTTGAGGCCCGTCTCCGGGATCCGCACGGAGAGGGAGCGCACCGCGAGCGAATCGGCCGGTGCGGCGAACTCGTCGGCGGCCAGAACGTTTTCGCCGTCGCGGATCTCCAGCCTGATCGGTTCGTCTCCGGGGAGGGTGGCCTTGAGCCGGACGCGAATCGTCGTCGGTCGCTCGCGTACCGCCAGTGGCGGCGCGGCGACGGCGAGAACGGCCAGATCCGGCGGTTCGCGCAGGGCGCCGATCCCGCAAGCGAAGACCGGCGCGCGCGCCTGCGTCAACGCCTGCACCACCGCCTCGGGGGGCGTGTCGCCCAGGTCGCGCCCGTCGCTCAGCAGCACCACCGCCGTCAGCGGAAAGTCGTGCGCCTCCCGCGCCAGCATTGTCAGGCGGCCGCCGAGGTCGGTCTCCCCCGCGTTGGGGGAAAGGTTGTCGAAGTCGAACGATTGCAGGCGTTGCCGCTCGCCCGTGAGCAGCCGTTGCACCTGTACGACCTGCCCGTCCCATGTTTCCAGCAACTCCTCGCGCCGGAGTCGCAGCAGGTGTGCCAGCCGCGCCAGGCGCGGGGTGTCGCGCAGTTCCCGGGCGCGCCGGCTCGACGCCGAGGCGGGGTCCGCCAGCGCCGGCTCGTCGATCGACGCCTGCAGGGCGAAGAAACGCTCCGCCAGATCCAGGCAGCGCCGACCGACGGCCGTGAACGCCCGCTCCCCCGGATCGGCTCCCCTGTAAAGCGCGTCGGCCGAGCGTTTCAACGCGACGAGTTCCGCCCGCAACGGATCGCGGCGCGTCTGCGCCACCGCGACGCCGGCGCTCTTCTCCAGCGCTTCGTCGATGGCGGAAAACGATTCGGCCAGGCGTTCGGTGCTCGTATCGGCCTGCTCCCAGAACGCGTCCCCCTGGCGGTCGAGTTCGGCCGTGCGGGCGGCGAAGCCCGTCACTTCCGCCTCGATCCGCAGGAGCCGCGCGGCGATGTGGTGAAACGGCGCGTCGGTTTCGTCTTGCCCCAGCCCCAGCAGGCGCGCCTCGCGCAACGCCGCCGCCGGTGGCAACCCCGGATCGCCCACGCCCAGGCTCGCGGAGTCGTCCACGAGCAGAACGATCCGGCCGGGGAAGGTCAGGATCTCGCTGAAGACGAGGCTGGGCTTGAAGAGCAGCAGCAGCACCGCCGCCAGCAGCAGGCCGCGCAGAACCCCCAGGCTCCAGAGGCTGAAACGCTTCAGGTCCCGCCGGTGCAGGCGGTAGTACATCAGCGCCCCGGCCACGGCCAGCGGCAGGAGCGGAAGCAGCCACCACGGGGAAAGCCGTGCGGCGAACTGAAGGGCGTATTCGGTCGTCCGGATCGGTTCCATCGTCAGTGGAATCTCCGTTGCAGCAGCATCTCCCCCGCCAGCACGACCAGGAGCGCCAGCAGCGCGTAGTGGGACCATTCCGCGCCGCGGCGGGAGCGTCGCAGCACCTCGTCGAGTTCCCGCCAGTCGGCGCAGACGGGCATGGCCCATTTCTCGCTCAATGCCGTCTTGGCCGCCTTCGTCAGCGGCGTAAGGTCCGAATCGACGCGCGGCCCCTGGATGCCGTACGGGACGCGCGCGGTACCGCTCTTCTTCAGCAGCAAAAACGATCCCTCGCCCGAACGCCGCGAACCGTCGGGCACTTCCAGCAGCAGTCGCGACCCGTACGGGCGCGGCGTCACCGCGACGGGCTCCCCGCCCGGCGCCTGGAAGGTGGCGCCCTCGAGTTCGGTTCCCCGCGGCAGCAGGAAGCGCGCCGGCGCTCCGCGCGCGAGGGTCCGCGGAAAGATACGGCCCGCCGCGGTCGCGCTCAGCACGCGGAAGAGAAACGGGTAGAAGCTCTCGCGCACGATCAGGTTCGCGCCCTGGCCGTTCAGGCCGCCCACCAGCAGCACCGCGCGCCCGAGGCCGTTCTCGTTCGCGGGGGCGGCGAGGATACAGGGCGAACCGTCGGCAAACCGGGCCAGAACCCGCGCGCCCGAAACGGGCGGGCCGAGTTCGAACCAGGTGAAGAGACGCAGACGCCCCAGGTCGCCGTCTTCGCCGGTGGCGAAGGCTTTCAGCGCCGCGCTCTCGAACGAGGCGGCGGAGACGGCTTGGAACGCCTCGCCGCCCAGCGGTTCGACGCGGACCCGCGCCAGCGGAGCCGGCAGGATCTTCGCCTCGCCGAGCAGCTTGTTCCACCGGTGCGGATCGATCGTCGCGTCGGCCGCCAGCAGCAGACCGCCTCCGGCGCGGGTATACTCGTCAAGCAAGGAGACTAGTGCCGCGTCGAGTTTCGAACCGCCGTCGAGGACGACCACGTCGGCCTTGGCCAGTGCCGCCGGGGTTGCTGTCTTCGTGAGCGTGGTCACCTCGATCGGTCCGCGATCGAAGAGCGGACTCCCCGCGCGGTCTCTGCGCGTCAAGACGTCGGCGGCCATCTCGAGAATCGGCGCGGCGGAGGCGAACTTGTCCTTCTTCCCGGGATCCTTCAGGACGAGGACCGAGAACGCCGGAACCGCCTCCAGGGCGGCGACGCCGGTATTGTCGTAATCCAGCGTGTCCTCCCCGACGCGCGCGGTCACCGCGTGCGGGCCGGCCTTGTCGAAGACGACGTCGAGAAAGATCTCCGTCTCCTGCCCCCGCTGCAGGGCGACGCTCTCGCGCGCGTGGAACACGCCGTCGACGAGGACTTCCACGCGCGCGCCCTCCACCGGCCCGGCGCCGTAGTTGCGCACGGTCGCGAAGACCCGGACGGGATGGCCCGCGAGGACGCGACGCGACGCGACGCGCACCGCTTCGATCGCGACGTTCGCCGTCGATTCCAGCGGCGGCAGGATCCAGAAGAGCCGTTGCTTGGACGTGAGTGGCGGGACGGCGTCGACGGCGTTCGCCCAGGTGGCGGCCTGGTCGTCGACGGCGAGGTAGATCTCCGCGGGCTCGGAACCGGCCCGCTCGAAGACCGGCCCCAAGGCCTCGCCCAATTCCAGGGCGCATTCCTCCGGCGCCAGCGCCTGAATCGTCTCGGCGATGTCGGCGGGGGTGTCGATGCGCTCGTCCTCGACGATCCAGCGCGGCGATTCTCCCAGCAGCACCAGACTCCAACGCTCGCCGCGTCCCCACGTGGAGGCGAGTTGCTTCACGATCGCGACCGCGCGGTCCCAGCGTCGGTCGCCGGGCTTTCCCGCCAACATGCTGTAACTGCCGTCGAGGACGACGATGCGGTGCACGCCCGAACCGGTGACGGTGCCGCCGCGCCGCGTCGAGGCCGGACGGGCGAAGGCCAGGACCAGCGCCACGCACGCCAGAACCCGCAGCGCGATGAGAAGAACCTGGTCGAGAAACAGCTTCTTGCGCAGACGTTCGAGCGCGCGCTCGAGAACGTAGTTGGCGCCCCAGTCCACCCGGAGCGAGCGGAAGCGCATGAGGTAATAGATGATGATGGGGATCAAGCCCAGCGGCAACGCCCACAACAGATCCGGTCGGACGAACAGCATCGGTCAGGCTCCTTCGACGCCGGCGCGGGCGTGCAGGTAGGCCGAGAGGACCGTTTCCATCGGCTCGGTGGTGCGCGCGGTGACGAAATGCGCGTCGTACTTGCGCGCCCAGGTCCGCCAGGACTCGACCAGCGCCGAGTACTCCTCGCGGTAGATCTTCTTCAGCGGCACCGTGTCCAGACGATGGCGGACGGTGGGATTCTCCAGGTCGCGGAACTGGACCCAGCGGTTGAACGGGAAGTCCTCCTCCATCGGATCGCGCACCTGCATGAGCAGGATCTCGTGGCCCTGTGCGGCCAGCCGCGCCAGCGCGCGCTGCACCGGCTCCGGCGCGAACATCAGATCGGAAGCGACCGCGACCATCCCCCTGCGTTCGCCCCGGTCGAGTACCGCCCGCAGGCAGCTCTCCAGCCCGTCGGGCCCTTCGGCGGCGTGGGTGCAGAGCGCCTGCAGCATACGCACCAGATGCCCCTCGGTGGTCCCCGGCGGCAACCAGACGGATCCGTCCTCGGCCGCGAGCGTCAGCGCCGCGGCGTCGCGCTGGTTGAGGATCAGGTAGACCAGGCAGGCGGCGAGGCGCGCGGCCTGCAGGTACTTGCTCGCGCCTTCGCTGGCCTGCAGCATGCTGGCGCTGCGGTCGACGACGACGCGGACGGTGAGGGCGGTGTCCTCGAGGTAGCGCTTGACGAAGTAACGCTCGTGCTTCGCGGATGCCTTCCAGTCGATATGCTTGAGCGGATCGCCGGCCTGGTAGAGCTTGTGATGGTCGAACTCGGTGCTGACGCCCTTGCGCTTGCTCCGATGGATGCCGTGAAGCATCCCCTCCACGGTGCGGCGGGCGTAGAGCTCGAGGTGGCGCAACGCTTCGCGCGACGAGGCGCCGAGTACGGTTTCGAGGTCCGGGCCGACGGTCAAGGGTGTCCTTCCGTGCTGCGGGGATGCGCGCGGGTTCAGGCGACGATGCCGTCGGCCGGGGCCGGGACGGCTTCCAGGATCTGTTCGACGACCATGTCGGAGGTGATCTTCTCGGCGATGGCGCCGTAATTCACGATCACCCGGTGACGCAGGACCGGCTTGGCCACCGCGCGGATGTCGTCGGTGGTTACGTGGGCGCGGCCGGCGAAGAAGGCGTGGGCCTTGGCGCCGAGCACGAGGTTCTGACAGGCGCGGGGCCCCGCGCCCCAGGCGACCCATTCGCGCGCGCAGGGCAGGCAGTAGTCCTTGGTCACGCGCGTGGCCTGGACCAGGCGGACGACGTAGTTGTACAGGTCGTCCCGGACGATGACTTCGCGCACCACGCGCTGGTAAGCGAGAATCGTCGGGCCGTCGAGGATGGTCTCCGGCTCAACGGCGTGGCTGGTGGTGGTGCGGCGCAGGATCTCGACCTCGTCGTCGGTCTCGGGGTAGTCGACGACGATGAGGTACATGAAGCGGTCGAGCTGCGCCTCGGGCAGGTTGTACGTGCCT
>CAYWFP010000042.1:0-32234 GCA_964457365.1 uncultured Planctomycetaceae bacterium | reverse complement strand
TGCGGCATTATTGGTTACTGAGAAAATCGACCGAAACAACCGGACAGCAGTGATCCAAAGTCAAATTATGGCTATGGAATTTTGCTTAATTGTAATGGATTTGCTATCGGCGAACGCCAACTTTTATGCCGCTGGTCGGCATGGCAATTGCCAATAGCGAGAGACAAATGATTGTATGGGGAATGGATAGCGCACACGCAGATCATGTATCAGGCCAATACGAAAGACGTTGCATCACGTTGTCTCGGATACGACCAGAGAGAGGGGGGAAGCAATGCTCTGTCGAAGACACGACACCGATTGATCGATGACCGACAGATTTGTACGAAAGGAGCCACTGCCATGACTACCGACTGCATGCGCGCGCTGCTGATCGAAAACAGCCGTGAAGATGCCGAACAGATCATCTCGCTCATCCGTGCGCTGCCCGATACGAATTGGCAGGTGGAATGGCAACGCGCCGCAGACGCGGGGATCAGGCAGATGAAGTTCGCGTCCTTCGACATCTGCCTCCTTTCGTGCGCGACAGGACAAAACGCCTCCTGCTGTCCGGTTAAGCAAATCCGGCACGAGGTGGGCAATATCCCGATTCTGGTTCTACTCGAAAACGACGACGCGAGCACCGCAGCGGGAGCGCGCCGTGCCGGCGCGACCGACTGCCTGGTCAAGGACCAGCTCTCCCCGCCGTTGCTGCGCCTGGCGCTGCAATACGCCGTGGAACACGGACGCGACCGCGAAGCGCTGCTCCACGCCGACCGCATGGCCGTAGTCGGCGCGATGACCGGCGGGGTGGTCCACGAATTCAACAACCTCAACGCCGGCATGCTCGGGATGCTGGAGATGGCGCTCTCCGACCAGACCCTCGCCCCGCGCGTACGCGAATGGTTGAGTCTGGCGCATAACGCCGCTGAACGATCCACCTCGGTAGTACGCAATCTCCTGGCCTTCAGCCGCAAGACCAAATCCAGACGTCAGCCGACAAAGCTCGACACTATCGCGGACCAGACGATTCATCTGATGCGCAAGCAGCTCGAACTGGCCAACGTCGATATCGACAAACAGTACGACGACACGCCGCCCTTGTTGCTGGACCCGGCCCAGATCGGCCAGATCTTGATGAACTTGTTCATCAATGCCTGCCATGCCATGCACGAGCGCCTCATTCGCACTCTTACCATCAAAATCGGAATCGAGCACGAGCGCGCTTTCATTCGCGTGGAGGACACCGGCTGCGGCATTCCGCCTGAGCATATCAAGAAACTGTTCCAACCGTTCTTCACCACCAAGACCCCACAAGCCGACCCCGACAGCGTGGTCGGCAACGGCCTGGGCCTCAGCCTCAGCCTTGGCATCGCCCACGAACACAACGGCGATATTCAGGTCTGCAGCGAGCCGGGGATCGGCAGCACATTTACCGTGTGGTTACCGTCGGAGCAACCCGATGCCGGCACGCAGGATGAACAAAACGAGAATTCCCCCTTACCGCTGCGCAAGGAGAAGCGGAATCGCGTTCTCTTCGTCGACGACGAGGAGATGGTACGGAAGGTAGTGGCCGAAACGTTACGCGAAAGAGGCTTTGCCGTAACTACCTGCCGCGACGGCTGGGAGGCTTTCATGAAAGCTCAGCAGCAGACGTACGATCTTCTTCTGCTGGATCTGCAGATGCCACGCATGGGCGGAGCGGAACTTCTGGAGCGTATTCGGAAATTGCCGGCCAGGCACCAGCCGCCGTGCGTGGTCATTACCGGGTTACCGCTCTCGGACGAGGAGAAGCACGCGGAAAAGCTCGGCGTCGGCGCGGTGGTGCCCAAACCGTTCGAGATCGGCGAATTGATGCAGGTTCTGCACCGTGTGCTCGCGCAAACCCCGACGCTCTCGGCGGTCTCGGGGTAAACGCTTCAGCGGCTCCGCAGCTTTTCGCGAAGGGTACCGAGTTCCTCGTCCTTCATCGCCGCTTTCAGTCCGCGCTGCTGCTGCTCGGGAATCTCTTTCAGGATTTCACGCAATTGGTCTTGCGAAATGCTCTCGAGCAGACGCCGTCTCTGACCCGGACTGAGCGTCCGTCGGACCTGCTCGACATAGGCGGGCGAGCCGTACCGGCGAAGCAGAACCTTCGCCCGTTCGATATCTTCACCGCTCAGGTCTTCAGCTTCGACCAGTTTCATCACCATCGCAACATCCTGTCGCACCTCCCACTCCAACCACTCCGTTCGTCCCCAGTGGACGATGGTGAAGACACCGACGCTTGTAAAAAGACCCGTCAGCGCCCAGCCCGTGACGCGCAACCATCGGCGTATACCGCGACGCTCCCGCGCTTCGACCGCAAGTTGCCGGGCATTCTCACGCTGATCCAATACGCGCGCGCGCATGTGCGCGGCCATCTCCGCTGCCGCGGGGTGCGGCAGATCGGCGAAGGCGACGGGTATCCACGCGCCCCAGTACGGATCTTCGCGTGCGGGCGCGAAAACATAGCCGGTGATAGATACATCCAGTAACGAAGGGATGCGTATCTCGATGGCCATATCGAGATGGATCCGAGCCACCGGCAGGTTCGGCACTCCGACTTGGCAGCCGTCGGTGCGCAGCTTTCGTACCGTCGCGCGGGTATGGAGGAAAACGGTCTGATCGCGGTTGCGGATATGGATCTCCGCGCCGTAGACATCCTCGCCGTAGTGTTTCAGCGTTTCCGTTTCCGCGCCCATGCACAAGTCTCCGCCGTATCCGCGCAAGCCTCCGGTCCGATCAGGAAGCGGCCGCCGGATCGGGAATGCCCTCGGTCGGCTCGAGGTCCGAAATATCGAGCAGGTAAAGATGATTCGTCCGCGTCTGGGCATCGCCGCCGGTGAAGAGGATCCAGTTCCTATCGGGGCTCAGACGCGGATGAAAATGGGACTTCTGCCCGTAGCCGTAGGTCGGCCAGTCACCGGTGAGGATCTGCCAGTCGTCCTCGCCCCCGGAACGGTGTCGTACGAGGAAGCGCAGATCATGCGTCTCGCCGGCATTCTCCCAGAACCAGAGCAGTCCTTCCGGATCGCAACCGGTATGGGTGTACCCGAATGCCTCGGGCATTAGCCATTCGTAACGCTTGTGGCTGAACGGATCGTACAACCCGGAGTAGACACGCGGGCCGCCCAGCACCTCGTAAGCCATTCCGCGCGCGGTAGCGAGATAATGACAGACGCAACCTTCGTCGGTCTTGGTGCGCATGTGCGTGTACCAGCCGCCTTCCAGATCGGTCAGCAGCATGCCGTTCTCGATCGTCGGATGACAGAAGACGACGTGCCGCTCGTCGTAAGGCAACACGTGGTGGATCGGGCTGTCGATCTGGACGAGAAGGCGTTCCTCGCCGCTGTCGAAGTGGCGGGCGAGAAGCTTCGCGTCGCGCGCCTTGGAGCGGTCGCCCCACCCGCCACCGGGGTAGACCGTCTCGAAATTCTCCTTGTCGTGCAGGATATAGACAAACCATTCGCCGTCGGTGGTGACGCAGTTCTGCCCCGCCGGCACCTTGTTCTCCGGAAGACGGAACCAGAGGCGGTCAGCGCCGTCGTCGACCGTAACGATGCGCACCTCGTCGCGGTCGAAATAGACCGCTTCGCGCCTCGCCACGTTCAGGACCGCGCGGTGATCCAGAATCCCGGGGCCCGATTCGACACACCAGGGTACCCAGCGCGATTGGGGCGTGGTGCCGTGGGCGAGCTGGATCGACTCGCCGGTCTCCAGGTCGAGCCGATGGAGTTGGACCCGCCCCTTGCCGGCGCGGTGATAGACCAGATAGCGCCCGTCGTCGGTGAAGGAGGGGATGAAGTAATAGAGTGGGTAGCAGGTGGCGTCGCCCGTTGTCAGTTGAATGGCTTCGCGGCCGGTCTCCGGCGCCTTCAGGCGGGGAAGCGTTGCTGCGATCTTCATGAAGGGCTCCTCATTCTCGAAAGTATTATTGGTCTCTGGATCCGCTGAATCCGGGGCCGGCGGCGGCGACATAGCCGCCGCTGTGCCCGCGCGCATCCCGGGCGAACCAGAAGGAATAGAGCTTGGCCCGGCGCAGATGGAAACGCAAGCGGAAAGGCTGTCCCGGCGGCAGCGACAACGCCTCGCGTGCACGCCAGGTTACGGGCATGCGCGTCGCGTCTTCGTGCAGCGGCACGCAATCGTCCCGCGAAAACCCGTCGACCGGCGTTCCGCTCTCGTCCAATACCTCGACGCGAAGCTCGCCGCCGCGCGCATCGGCATTGAGAAAGAGATATCGCTTATCCGCGCGCAACGGACGCGTCGTCACCGTCGCCGACGAATCACCCGCGGCCATCGAGGCGAAGCCATCGCGGCGAAGCGTGGCGAGGCCGGCATGCCCCCCGGCGTACATGCGATTGCACTGCACGAAATCGTGCCATTCGCCCGACTTCAGCTTGGGTGAGTTCCCGGAGAACGCGCCGAAGTAGAACCATAGCTCGTCGCCGACGACGAGGCAGATCCCGCCGGCAGCGTGTAGATATGCCGAGTGCCACGCGCCGAGTTCGCGGTTGCCGGCGATGAACGGCTGCCGCCACGGCCGGTGCCAGTGCAGTCCGTCGCGGCTGAACGCCAGATGCAGGTCGATCTTCTTCACCTCGCCGCTCTGCTCGCAGAGATGATTCTCCGGGCCGTGGAAGATGCCGCACAAGCCGAGCATCAGGCTCTCGTACGGCGTCGCATTCATATCGTATAGAATCGGTCCGTACTGCAGCGCCGGATCCTGCGGATCCAGCCGATCGGTCCGCATGAGCGGCAGCGCCTCGACGTCGTCCCAGACAGCCGCCGTCTCCAGATCCGCTCCCGCGTGGAAGCGACGGCAGCGGAAGGGATACCCCTGCCGGATGGAGAAGACATACTGCCGGCGGAACGGATCGAAGAAGAAAGAGGTATTGTCGCCGCACGGACTGCTCGCACCGAGTGTGCGCCACTGGATGCCGTCGGGGAAGGTCAGGATCTCGCCGTCTTCGCCGTCGGGATGCCGATAGTAGACGAAGCCGTGGTAGCGTCGCTCGCCCTCTTCGTCCTGATGCAGCCAGATCAGCGCGCCATCGCGGCGATACACCGGACGTGGCGCGAAGACCCGGTTGGTGCCCGGCGCCCCCTCCAGCGCCGGCCGCTCCCACGTCAACCCGTCGTGGCTGAGCGCCAAGGCGGTGCCGTCCATCCAGCCGGCGTGGTACCAGAGCTTGAACATCCCCTCGGCCGAATCGTACCAGACGCCGTCGTTGAAGGGGCAGGCCACGGGACAGTATCCTTCGTGCCGTTCCAGCGGTGTCGCCGGCGTGAGGACCGGCGAGTCGGGATGCAGCGCGGCCGCATGCCAAGTGCGCGCGGCAGTGCATTCGGCGACAAGGTAATCGTCCACGAAGAGCTGGCGGCCGGTATCGACGTCGATCACCGTCGGCGGCTCCTCGAGGTACGGCACGGGCAAGGGGGGCAAGGCGGCCGGGCTGGTTTCATCTGCAGACATCGTAAAGCCTTCTCGCAATCCGTCCGCGCGGTTATACAACGGCGCTCCGAACTTGTCGAGGTCAAAGACCACAGGGTTTCGCGATTGACGCGGGCCGGCAGGTCCCTAGGATCGTACGCAACGGGAGCGCGGCATGGAGAACAAACGCATCCTCGTCACCGGCGCCGCCGGCTTCGTCGGGCACGCCTGCGCGCGGGAATGCCTGGCACAGAACTGGCAGGTCGTCGCGCTGGTCAACCGGCGCGACCCGAAACTGCCGCCGGAGGTCGAGCGCATTCGCGGCTCTATCGCCGCCCACGACAGCCTGCGCCGAGCCTGCGCCGAGGCCGGTCCGCTCGACGGCGTGATTCACTGCGCCGCCCGCGTCAGCGATATCGGGCAAGAAACCCTTTTCCGCGCCGTCAACTACGAGGGCGTCGTCAATCTCGTCGACTGTGTCAAATCGTGCGGAATCCCGCGCCTGGTGCACGTCTCCACCACCGACGTCTACGGCCTGCGCGACTTCCGGCACGCAGACGAGACCACGCCGCTCGAGGACAATGTCGGGCATCCGTATCCACGCTACAAAATCATGGCCGAGGAAGCGATACGGCATGCGCTGCCCTCCGAACGCTTCAGCATCCTGCGCCCGGCGGCGGTCTATGGACCGGGCGATCGGACGCTGCTGCCGCGTGTCGTCTCCTTCCTTGGCTTGAGCCCGTACATTCTCCATTTCGGCAAATGGCGGGGGCGCAACCGCTGGCCGCTGGCCCACGTGCGCAATGTCGCGCGCGCCGCGCGCCTCTGCCTCGTGGACGAGGAAGCGCGCGGAGAAGCGTACAACGTCCTCGATCCGCAGTGCACCACGCTCGATGAATTCTACCGGCTTGTCCTGCAGGCGTTCCTGCCGCACCAGCGCGGCATGCGCAGTATTACGCTACCGTTCGCCAGCGGCTGGCTCTTCGGCACGTGCAGCGAATGGATCTCGAACCGCCTCGGGCGCGAGCACCCGTTGATGAATCCGACGCGCTATGCCGCCCATGCGTTCTCGAGCAATCTGGACTTCAGTAGCGCCAAACTCGAAGCGCTGTTCGCTCGCCAGGGGAAGACGCCGTTCCGCCGGGACGACTATTTCCAGGCTCCGCCGCTGGAGAAGACGGAGCCCGCTGCATGAACGAACGGCCATCGACGCCTTGCTCGCGGAACTGGGCGAAACGTCGAAGGATTTGCGGGCATACGCGGCCTGAAGCGGGCTCACGCCAGGATCGGTTGCTTGGTAAAGGTCTCGTACTCGAGCGTCTCGAGCTTGCGTTCGAAGACGATCAGCCCGGTGCAGAGCGTCAGCAGGCATGCCACCAGGTACCCGAAACCGTGGTAACGGTCGGGACCGAACTGGGTGGCGAGTGTCAGCAAGGCGTTACTGAAAAAGAAGAGCAGGCTGATCAGCGCCACCTCGCGGCGCCAATCGAAATACAGCAGCACGATCAGGAGGATCAGCAGCATCACCTGCACCAGCGCCGCCAGCATCGCCACCCTGAGCAGCGCGACCAGGTCGAGCCCAAGACCGAGGAACTCCGCCAGCACCGGCGCCTGCAGGATGCAGACGAGGGTGACCGCGCCCTGCAATTTCAAGAGCCGCGCCACCGAGAGCCTCAGGGCCTCGATCATCTCCCGTTTGCGCTCCATGATAGCGTCGTACGCTCCGCCCTGGGTAATGACGGAATAGAAGGCGGCATAGTGTTTGTAGAATCCGGTCTCGATCCGGATGAGGAAGAGAGCCATCGACGGCACGATGCTGACGTAGGCGATGAAGAGACAGGTGTCGTAGGCCTGTGAGGCATAGAATGGCCCGGCGACCTGCTTGCCGTGGGGACCGAACCAGAAGATGACCTTGTCGACCCAGATGCCGGCGTTGTAGAACAGACCGATCCAGATCAGATGCGGCAGCGCCTTGAGGTGCTCGAAGACCACCGCTTCCTCCGCGCGCTCGGACGGGAACTCCTTGCGCACGCGCACGGCCAGAAGCCAGACCAGAACGACCTGCCCCAGGGTGAAGCCCCAGCAGAGGCCGGGAAGCTGCCACCGTGCGGCACCGAGCAAGGCACCGACCACGCCCAGACCGTACCCCAGAGCGAAAGCACGCACGATGGCCATGTAATCCTTGGCCGCGGAAAGGAAGATCATTCCGGCCCAACAGAGACAGATCATCTGGAAGAGGACCACCCCCGAAGCGGCCACCGAGAGCGGCAGGCCGCTGAGCCCGTAGAATGCCGCCGCCAGAAGCCCGCCGCCGACAAGCACCCAGAAGCCGACCCAATGAAAGCAGGGCAGGAGCGCGCGCTTGTCGTTGAGATAGAGCCGGTCGGCGATATACCGCGTCGTACCCAGTTGCAATGGCCCCGTCGCCACCAGCGATGCCATGAAAGTGTAGACGACGATGGCACGGAAGAGCGAAGCCTCCGCGAAGGTGACGTAGTACCGCACGAGGATTCCAATCAGCCCCAACCCGAAGATCGACAACAGCCACGGTCCGGTGGAGACCAGGGCCGAGTAGAGATAGGCTTCGATCAAGCCTCGGTAGGTGTTCTTACGCAGGATCTTCTGCAGGCGAAACCCGATGCCGGCCATGCGTTAGCTCCGTTGCCTCGTCGTTCTGGCGGCGCCGCGGCGCGACTTGTCGCGGTACTTGCGCTGCGAGAGGCGCACCCGGCCGCCAGCGAAGAAGTGGCGCTCGTAGGCACGCTGGTACTCCTGCATCACTTCGTGCAGATCGTAGTAGCGATGCACGCGTTCACGCCCGGCCATGCCCATCCGGCGGGCCAACTCCGGATTGCGCGCCAGGATCTCCAGTTGCGCGGCAATGGCCGCAGGCGAGGCTACCGGCGCCAGCAACCCGCTCTCGCCCAGCTCCCGATCCTCCGCCGTTCGCCCCTGCAGCAGTTCCCGGCAGGCGCCGACCTCGGTCGTCACCACCGGCAGTCCAGCGCAGTTGGCCTCCAGAATCACGAACGGCAGCCCCTCGCTGATACTCGTAAGTACGACCACGTCGAGTTGACCGAGATAATCCTTGATATTGACGCGACCGAGAAAACGCGTGCGCTCCTCGATGCCCAGCACCTGCGCCAATTCATGGCACTCGGCGGCGTATTCTTCCTCCTCGTCCATCGGCCCCATGAGAAAAGCCTCGACCGGAACGCGCCGACCGAGGATCTCCAGTGCGCGGAGCAATGTTTTGATATCCTTGATCGCGGTAATGCGGCCGATGAAGCCGACATGCAGGGGCTCCCCGGCCGTTCGCTGACGCTGGGCGACCGTACCGTAGCGAGTGGTATCGATGCCGTTGGGGATAATCTGGATACGCGAAGCGTCGGCGCCGTCGGCGATCTGTGCCTGCCGGTTGGCCTCGAAGAGCGAGAAGATCTGCGTCGCTTCGCGATAAGCCGTGCGGCTTAGCGCGAGAAAGAACTGGATCCACCACTCCTTGTAGAAGTTCTTCGCCCGGCGCAAATCGAGCGAGGTCATGGCGCTGGCCTCGTCCCGGATCCAATCGGCGTTGAATATCTCGATACGTCGCTCGCGCGTGTAAATGCCGTGCTCGGTAACCAAAAGCGGCGCGCCGTAGAGCAACTTCGCCTTGGCACCCAAGAGCCCGGCGTAGCCGGTACAGGCAGTGTGGTAGACCCTTGCCTGCGGCAGGGATGCGCGCAACAGGTTCAATGCCGGCAAATTGATGAATCGATGCGACCAGAAGAAATCGATGAACGAGGCGCGCGGCGGCGCGAAACGGCGATAGTGATCCAGCACCACCTCCCACGCCTCGCGACTGTGCCCCAGCGCCTGCAGGAAATCTGTCGTGGAGGCGAACCGCTTCAGCACCGGAAGGATCGCCTCCAGATCGACCGCATCGCCCTGCAGCAGATTGGCCTCGAAATCGGCCAAGATCCGCCAATCCTCCTCCGGAACGCTTTTCCACTGGCCGACATGCGGATCGATTTGCGGATAGTCGTGGACGAAGACCTCGCGGATCTCCAGGACGTTGTTGGGAATCGCATACTTGTACTCCCGCGGCATGTCGCTGCGCGGGCCGATATAGACAATGCTGAAATGAATCTGCGGCATCGCCTCGAGAATCTGCGCCACCCAGGTGGAAACGCCGCCGGCGACGTAGGGGTAGGTGCCTTCGAGGATCAAACAGACATCGCTGCGCAACGCCGGGCTCCTTTCAGATCGCCACCAGCCAGCGCGTCTTCACGCGAGCGGCTTCGCGGACCTTCTCGTCGGCGTCGATAAAGGCCATGTCCGACACGGTCGAGAGCAGCGCGTGGCCTTCCTCGGGCGGCAAGGCCTGGATGGCAGCGAGACGCACCGCCGCCGACGGCGAGGCCAGAAGATCCGCGTACGGCGGATGCACGACACCGCGCTCCTGTTCTCCCAGATGTTGCCAGACCCGCAGCAGCACCGCGCTCTGCTCGCCTTCGGCCTGCTCGAAGCTGCGCACGAAGGCTTGCGGCTCCAGGGTGGCGCCGACAAGCATGCAGGATTCGGCTTCCTTCTCGCCGCCGAGGGCGTACTCGGCCAGTTTGCGGAAAAAAATCTCCGCGCGCGGCCCCAGGTTCTGGGTATGATCGATCACGCGTCGGATGGAGCGCAGACGCGCCACACCCCCGAGAACCAGCAGGCGAATGGCCATGTCATTGGCGAGTGTCATCGCCGCCTCGCACAACGCCGCGGTGACCGGCTCCACGCGCGGCTGCTGCAGCGCATCGAGCACCTCGGTTACCAGCATCGGCTTCTCCACGAATCCGAGCGCACTCGCGGCAAGCATGGCCACGTTGGTCGCCGGATGGTGAATCAGCGGCAACAAATACTCGTCCAGTTCCGGCGGCAGACCGTGCGCCTCGCCGAAGAGCGACAATTGCTTGAGCACCGCTTCGCGTATACTCTCTACCTCGCATTCCTGCAACAGTCGCGCGAAATCGGCGAGGTGAGGTTCGTCCAGCAGGTCGGCCAGCGCCTTGACCGCCGCATACGCCACCAGTTCGTCGTCGAAGACGCACTTGCGCACCCGCGCCCAGGTTCCGGTCTCCCCCGAGTGGCCCACTGCTTCGACCACCGAGGCACGAACGATAGGATCCTCCTCGTCGTCAAGCCGTTCCAGCAGCACTTCGGTGGAATGGGCGAATGTCAGATAACCCAGCGTCTCGGCCACCTCGCGTCGAACCACAACCGTGTCGCCCGCGACAAGCATGGTCTTACAGACGTCGATGGTCAGTTCTTCGGGCATCCGGTTGAGCGCCCGGCGAGCACTCAGCGCCACCGACGGATTGTCCGCCTTGGCGCACTGCCACAGCAACGCCCGAGCCACCGGTTTATAGGGATAATGTCCCAGCGCCGCGGCCGCACCCACGCGCAATTTCTCCGATCCACCGCTCTCCAACGCCGCGATCAGTTCCTCCTGCGCCTCGGCCATCGGACGCTTGCCAAGCGACCAGCAACAGGCCAGTTGCACGTCGAGCGCCTCCTCTTCCCGGAGCAACCGGCGGAGTTCGTCGACGGGGTATTCCCCCTCCGACGCCAGATAGGTCAGCGTTTCGATGACGCCGGCGCGCACCGCCGCCTTCTCGTGTCGCAACAGCGGAAGGATGTCGTCGGTCGCGTCCTTCAGGTCCAGCGTGCGCAGTGCCGAGAGCGCCGCGAGCACGACGTCGGCGTCGGGATTGTGCAGTTGGGCGACCAATGCGCTGCGCGGAGCTTGGCTGGCCGAAGCGGCCAGCAGTCTGCAGGCGGCGACCTGGATCTCCGGATCGTCTTCCTCCAGAAGGTCGAGCAGCGCCTGCATGCGCCGCGCGGGCGGAACCTGCTCCAGGACATGAAGCGCGCGCTCGCGCAAAACATGCTCGCGCCGACAAACGAAACGTCCCAAAAGGTTGACCAGCGGTTCGCTGCGCGCTACCGCCAACGTCTGACAGAGTTCGAGCGCCAACGACAGGTCCAACTCCCGCGCCTGGGCGGCGAAACGACGCAGCGCCACCTCGTCCACTTCGCGCTCGAGTTGCTTGAGCGCGTCGCGCGCCTGCGCGGGATTGGGATTGTGCAACAGGTTGAAGATCTCGCCGAATGTCGGATTCATACGCCTTTGGGCCTCCGGAATCGGCGTGAACTGCCACTGCCGCGCGAAAACCAGAAATCGACCGTCGGCTGCATGCGTTCGGGAATCGGCCCTGTCGCGACCGCCGCGCAGCAGTCCTCGATCACCTTGTCGTAACGTCCGTGGAGAAATCGCGCCTCGGCCCGCCAAAGATAGCCCGCTACGCTCTTCCCAGCGACGCGAAGATAGCGATCGAACTCCGCCTCGGCCTCCTCGCACCGCCCCAACTCCAGGTGCGCCCGACCGGACACGAGCAGACTCCGCGGCGGTGCCCCGCGGTCCCAGGCGCGCCCGGCATGGACGATAGCGTCCTCGAGATAGGTCCGGTGTCGCTCGCCTTCGGCAACGCCGAAGTAGGCATAATCGAAATACGACCGCGCCAGATCGAGTTCGACATCCGGATCGAGCCTCCGTCCGAGCGCGACATCCTCCTCCAGCGTGCGCAATCGCGAAGCCAACCGCTCCTCGAGTCGGCCGAGTACGCTGGCGGCATAGAAACGTACTTCGGTCGATTCGGCATGCAACGCCTCCCGCAACATCGAGACCGCCTCGGGTGTTTCCAGTCGCGCCAACCCCTCGATAGCGATGCGCTTCTCCTGGATGCCCGCATCGGAGCGGAGTATGTCACTCATGGGCTCGAGATGATCCGGGTCGGGCTCGAACCCCGAACGCTGCAGCGTCGTTGCTTCCTCGCCCAGGCGTAAACCCGGATCGATATACTCCTCGAATTCTTCGGCGACACCGGCGCTCCTGCCCAACCGGGTGCCGGCCACGTAGAGCCAGGCCAACGCTCCGCCCACGAGCGGCACGCAAGCCGCCAGCGCCGCCTCGAATCGTCCGGTTGGATCCTCCGGGCGGTACAGACCGTGCACGGCCCGCCAGCCGCTCAGCGCCACGACCACGTGAGCCGCCGCCGCCACCGTCCAGGCCCCGGCCAAGACCGCGGCCACACCGTACACGGCCGCCGCCAGCGCCAGCGACGCGTATAGCGCGGTCATGCCTTCTCCCCCTCGCGGACCATTTCCACCGCTTCCTGCAATGTTTTTTCCGGATCGCCCTCCAACGGCACCGACAGCAACTGCAACCGCAGGCGCAACGGCTCGTTGTCCACGTACGGCCGAATATCGAAGGTATCGATGGCCGCGCGGATCTTAGTCTCCACGATCGCGGCTTGTTCCAGGTTCGTATCCGGCAGATGCGCCACGAAGACACCGGTATCGCGAAAACAGGTCGCCGTGTCGCTATGGCGGAGCATATTCCGCAAGCACGAAGCCAGCACAACATGCAGCCGACGCCGCACCGCCGGGCGCAAATCGCCAGAGGGCGTCAGCGCCATCAAATTCGAGGTACCGCCGCGACGGCGGCTGGCCGCCACATCCTTGAACAAATTGGTGCGAAAAAACATCTCGCTGGCGAGGCCGACATCCTCGTCGAAGATGTGCTGACCGTAAGCGCGTGTGGAAAGCGCATGCCGCTCCAGGGCGCGCGAGGCCCAATAGAGGATAAGCTCCATCCGCTTCAACGCCTTCAGGTTGAACTCCTGGAACGCCATCGACTCGACCAGCACCACGTCCGGTTCCGGGGTGAGTCCATGCTGGAGCACACCCGCGACCACGCCCTTTCCGAGATGCTCCTCGTTAGCGGAAAACTCGTCGCGGGCGGTGACGACGCGCTTCTCCCGCAGCGCGGCCAACGCCAAGGCCGGGGGCGTCTGGGGGGCGGTATCGCTCTCGGGGATGCGCCGCCAGCCCGTCGCCTCGTTGCCGCTCCAGACGCTGCAGACGCGCGCGCCGATAAAACGCTGCAGGATCGGGATCAGCGCATAGGCGATCTCGCGCGGCTCCATCCCGTCGAGGCTGCGCAGGCTGTCGAAGAGGGAACTCAGCGTATCGGCCTGACCGACGAAACGCCCCTCGATGCGTCGGTAAGCCGCCTCGAGCTCGCTCCGCTTGCGTTCGCTCTCGCGCAACCGCTCGCGTAACTGGTCGCCCGTTCGAGCGAGGTAGTCGTTCTTCGCGCGATGAGCGTGGATCACCTCCCCGATCAACGCCGCGACGACGACGAACATCAGCGGCGTGACGATCTGGGCGTTTCCCAGATAAAGCATCTCGCCGAACCGCTGCCCATGGAAGTAGAGGCCCGTCAGATAAACCGCCGCGCAGAGCGCACCGGCGATGACGCCCCAGGGATTGGCGTAGCGCACCGAGATCAGCAGGATGACCGCCCAGAACGGGTGCGGCTGCCAGTTCAGCAACAGCGGTCCGGTCGGCTGGACCAGATAGCCCAGCAACAACACCATCGCCATCAAGCCGACAGTCTCACCAAGAATGGCGCGGTATCCCAGCTTCACGTCGCGTCCGCCAGCAATTCCCGTACGCGGCCGATCAGATCCTGCGGCCCGAACGGCTTGGCCATGTACTCCGCGTTTAATTCGCGCAGCATACTGTATTCTTCGCGGCTCAGTTCCTTGCTGCTCAGGATTACGATCGGGCCTGCATATCCTTCCGCGCGCGCGACCCGACAAAGAGAGACAACGCTGGCCTTCGGCAGTATCCAATCGAAGAGCAGCAAACCGTATTCGCTCCAGCGAATCTCTGCATCGGTATCGAGATCATCACGCGCGTCAACCTCGCAACCGATCGAGGAGAGTAGTTTCGTACTGATGCGCAGAATCATGGGATCGTCGTCAAGGTGCAGTATCTTCGGTTTCATTCCTCCATCCTCTTGCACATCTGTGCGGCCAGATCCCGGCAGATCGCCTGCCCGAGACGGCTGAGACTGCCCTCGCGCAGCAACGAGATCTGTCCCGTTCGACTCGCGGAAATGCTCCACAGTACCCGTCCGCTGCCCGCTTCGACCAGCCGCACCGTCACGCCGATTGTCGGAGCCTCGCCGACGCCGCGCTTATAGCGATACTCGTCAACCGTGCCCAGCAGCAACGTCCGCGCCCCGAGAAGCGCCCCCAGATTCGCCGGCGGCAGGGACTCGCCCTCCAGTGGCCCAAGCGCCTGCACGATCCGGTCCTGCGGCACCAGCGTCACGCCGCGCACGCGCAACTCGTTGGCGAATTGCCCGGCCAGGACCAGACCGGCGTTGGGGTGCGGCGTCAGGCTCTCGAACGGCACCACGGCTACCGGTTCGCAGTCGATCCGCGCCAACGCCTTCACGCTGTACTCGCGTGTCGCCGTCCGGCAACCACAGAACGGCGCCAGAACCAGAAGCAACCCCCATCGCAGTCGGTGCATATACATTCCCCTAGAAATTGATATTCATCCCCAGCGAAGCGGTGCGGGTGATCCCCCCGCCTACCCCGTTGACCGGCGCGCTGTCGAGGGCCCACTCCCCCCAGAACCGTATCCGCGCCTTGGGCATCCAACTTGCGCGTACACGGCCGCCGTACAGCCGGCTCCACGCGATCTCGCGTTTGCGGTCGCGTCCGATATACCCTCCTCCCTCGACGACAATGTGCCGGACCAACAAGATCCGTGCCTCGGCGCCGAGACGCAGATCCAGGCTCTCCTCCGTAACGCCAACAGCGTCGAAGCCTTCGTATAGTTCAAAGCGCGAGCGACTCCAAGCCACGTAACCGAGAACCACCGTGTCCAGCGCCATGATCGTCTCCGCACGCGGATCCATGAAGATCGGCCCAAGATCGCGACCACCACGGCGGAACAACTCCGCGTCCAGCCTGAGGGTACCGCGCCGTTCATAGCCGGTTTCGTCGCGGACGCGGTACCCCTCGCCAGCGAGCAGATGCCAACTCACTCCGCCCTCGGCCAGCAGCGTCAGCCGCGGCAGAAAGGGCACGGCGACCGATCCGGTCACCTCGTGCATGCGGCCATCGTTGGCCACCGACTCGGTGTTGTCGGCCCACGGAATCCAGGCCGCCCCCTGCAGGTTCACGCTGATTCCGTTCTCGTGATTCCACTGCATGCCGGTGCGTACGCCCAAGTCGGCAATCTCGCTGCCGCGATGGCCTTTCAGCGCCGCCCACAGCCGCCACCGCCGCCGCAACCGCACCGCGGTGCGGAGCTCCAGATCGCAGGTCCGTTCGTTCAGATCGTCCAGCTCGGTCCGGTCGAGAAACCAGTCCGCCCGTTCGGCCGCCGCGGCCAGTTCCCAGCGGTCGCTCAGCGGCGTCCAGCCGGCGACGGTATGCCGCCAGACGCGCTCGACGCTGCTTCTTGACCAACCGATGGTATACATCGCCTCGGGGCGATACTGCAGGCTCAACTCGAAGAGCCGCTGCTCCAGGTCCTCCCTCCGCGTCTGCCGGTCGGACTTGAGCGACCGCGTCGTCCTGAGTCGGCCGCCCAGGCGCGGTATCTTCACTTGCCGAATACAACGGTCGTTTTCATTCTGCCGCGCGTTCGCCTGCGCGTCCAGCGATGAAGCCGTCTCCTCGCCATCGCGGTGAAGATCGATCAAGACCTCGCCGACGAGCCCGTCCTTTCTCGCTTCCGGCTCGGCAGCGCGGAGCGCAAGCGGTATCGCGAAGCAGAGCGCGAGGCATGATAGCCACCTCATGGAGCCGACGCCTCCAGCTTCTCCAGCGCCTTGCGCATCTCTTTCATGGCGCCGAGCGGACGGTCGGCCGCGTCCTCGGCGAAGGCCAGATCGGCCTGCACGTCCGGTTCTCGCGGCTGCTTCTCGCGCAGTTCGCGCAAGATCTCCACCGCCTGCGCGGGGCGCTCCGCCCGCAGGTCTACCGCCGCCTGCAGCCGCCGCGCACGTTCCCACGAGGCGTTGCGCTCGCGGACGCGGACGACCTGGGCGTGCGCCTCCGGGAGCATATCCGCCGCCAGGTACAACTCGCCCAGATCGACCGGCCAGTCGAGATTGCGCGACTGCCTGCCGATAGCGCGGCGGTAATAGCCTACCGCCCGCGCGATATCGCCGCGTCGCACGCGGATGCGCGCATGCACCGCCAGCTCGTCCGGTTTCCTCGGCGTGGGCATCAACTCCAACGTCCGTTGCTGAGCGGCGAATCCTCCCAGTCCCGCGTCGTACCGGACCTCGCCGAGTTCGAACCAGGCGAACGGGTCGTCCCCGCGGCGCGCGAGGTATTGCCGGTAGCGCGCGAGCGCCGCCTTGCGCTCGATCAATCCCACCTCGGCCCGCGCCAGTTGCAGCACCGGCTCGTCCTCTTCCGGCACCAACGCGTGCGCCTGCAGAAGATATGCTTTCGCCAACGCGTAGTCGCGCAACGCGAGGTAGGCGTTGCCGACGAGAAACAGTGTCTGGAAAGACGGATCCGGCCGGTCGATCCGCAGCGCCGGCTTCAGGCGCTCGGCTTCGTCAAAACGATAGAGCGCCGCCAGTGCGTTGATACGCCTCGCCGACAGGCGCACATCGCCCGGAAACCGCGCCATGCCGCGCGCGAGTACCGTCGCCTCGCCTTCACGATCGCCGTTCCACAAGCGACGGTCCGCGGCGGCGCCCCAGTCCTCCGGCCCGCCTCCTTGTGCCAGCGCGTCCATCAACTCGTACTGCTTCTCGATCCTGCCGACCGCGCCGTACGCATCGGCGAGCGCCATGCGGATCTCCTTGTCCTGCCCGCCGGCTTTCCGGTCCGCCCGCTCCAACAGCGCCAGTGCTGTTTCCGTCGCACCGAGCTGGCCGTAAAGGTACGCCGCCTGGCTGAGTTGATCCGCGCTCAGCGCCTCCGTCTCGACTGCCTCCAGCGCCGAGCGCGCACCGTTCTGGTCATCCAGCGCCAGCAACCCCTCGGCCAGAGCCAGGCGCAGATCCGGCGTCACCGTCGGGAGCTTCTCGATCCATTGCACCGCCTTGTGCGCCTCCCCGAGAGCCAGATACGTTTCCGCCAGCGCCTGCGCCAGATCCTCCGACCACGCATCGACCAGCGTCGCCTCGATCGCCTGCGCCACGGCCAGACGGGACGAGGGGAGTTCACCCTCCTCGGCCCCATCCAGAAGCGCCAGCCACAGATACGCCTCGGTCCGCCGCAGTTCGACCTTGTCGACGCCGTCGAGCGTCCGCACCCGCGCCAGAACCTGTAGCCCCTTCTCCGGCAATCCCGCCTCGCTGTAGGCCGCGGCCAGGTCCAACAGCAACCGCGACTCGTTACCGCGCGCGCCGAGGGCTTTCTCCAGGAGGGCGATCTCCGCTTCCCCCTGCCCCAGACGCCGCAACAGCCCCGCCGCGTCGGCGAGGATCTCGATATCGACTTCCGTCTGTTCGATCAGCTTCGCGTAGAGCTCACGGGCATAGACCAGCGCGGCGCGTTCGTCGTCTTCGCGTGCGGCCAGATCACCCAGCGTCCACAACGTCCGCGGCGCCGCCTCGCCTGTCCGGGTGGCGCCTTCAAGCATCCGGCGCGCCTCGCCGATCCGTCCGATCTGCGCGTGGACCTGAGCCGCCTGGCGCCAATGCTCCTCGCGATCGGTCAGCCGCGCGATGCGAAGCTGATACTCCGCCTGCACCTCCGGACGCCCGAGTTGCACCGCCTGCCACGCCGCCTGCTCCAACAGCGCCAGACTTCGCGGATATCGCTCCAGCCCATTCTCAAGCGCCGCCAGCGCGCCGGCGCGATCGTTGGTCCAGACCCGGAGCGTCGCCAGATCCAGCCAGTCCTGCACCGACGCGTCCTGCGTGGCGGTGATGCGACCGGCCACCCGCAGCGCCGTCTCGGCCCGGCGCGCGCGGATATAAACCGTGCGGATCGCTCGCAGGTCCGTGAGCCCCAGACCTTCCATCCCCGCCAGCCTGTCGGCCAAGTCCAGCGCCCGTGCCTCGTCGCCGCGCCAGTCGTGCAGCCGCAGTTGCTCCATCAATACCTCCGGCGTCGGCTCGATCCGTACGATCTCCGCCAGCGCCGCGGCCAAGCCGTCGAGGTCGTTGCGCCAGCGCTGCAGCCGGGCGACATCGAGCCAGCCTTCCAGGTCTTCGCGATCCTCCTCGAGTTCTCGCTTACGCAACGCCACGGCCTTGTCGAGATACCCCGCCTGCAGGTAGAGCGAATAAAGCTCTTCGCGGAAGACCCGCGGGACCCGCCTCCCCTCAAGCGCGGCAATGGCTTCGTCGAGCCGATACTGACGCAGCAGGTTGTCCAGCAATTCACGGCGGATCTCGATATCCGCGGGATGCCGCTGCAAATAATCCTGCAGCAGGGCGGCCGACTTCGCCTCCTGATCGGTGTTCTCGTAGGTCTTGGCCAACTCGACCAGGACGCTGCGGTCCTCGGGGCCGATCCGGTGGATCTTCTCCAGGTGCGGCTCGGCTTTCTCGTACCGCTTGGCCCGGCTTAAGATAATCCCCTGCTCGCGGCTTCCGGGTTGCGACATCAACGCTGCGGCGAGAATGACGGCGCAGAAAATGGCGAGGTGATACCATTTAACGCCCAAGGCGCACCTCCACCCATTCGCCCCGGCCCTGCGGCAGCGGGATGCGCAGCCGCCCCTTCGCGTCGGCCTTTACGGTCGACTCCGTCTCCTGCACGAGCGCTTTCCGCGTCGCGCCCGGCTCGGCGCCCTGAAGCAGCAGAAACCCGGGGGCGAAAAACCGCGCCTCGGCGCGCCAACGCTCCTTCTCCATCACCACCCCGCGCAGGCGCGCGGTGCTCTCCCGCAGGCAAAGCTCCTCGGGCGATGTCTCCGCGAGGCGGATCTCCGCGCGACTTGCGGGCACGAGCGCGACGTAGAGCGAACCGGCGTGGTGGGTATAGCCCATGACGTTCCTGCTTCTGGCCATGTCCACCTTCTCGGCGCAATCATCGAGGCGCACGGTCGGCAATTGACCGTAGTCGGCGATCCAGTAGCCGCCGTCCTCCGTCCGCCCCACGCGCGCCTCGGCGAATCCTTTGACCGCCCAGACGTACTCGCTCGCGCGGATCCAGCAGAGGTTCTGCGCGAGCGACCATTCGTACATCGCCTTGAGCGCGCGCAGGCCGCCCTGCCGCTCGCCGAGGTAGAAGTGGTAATACAGGTTCACCGGCAGCAGCCGTGGCGTGGCGGTATTATCGAAGGTCTCGATGACCTGGCGCTGGCCGCTCCAGTTCTCGGTCCAGCCGTTGGTGTAAAGATACTCGTTCCCGGCGGGGGCATAGACCTGGCGGTACCGACCGACCGGCCGCGCCAGTGGCGCCACGTGCGTTAGGCTGTTATACAGCCGGTCCAGGCGCGGATTGCCGCCGTTCATGTGCAGGATACCCGCCTCCTCCAACAGCGCGACGGTGGGCTCCGTCGGCGCGCAGTCGCCGGTCCAGAGGAAGATCCCGATGCGCCTGCCCTCGGGAACCACCATCCGCTCGAGCATGGCAATGGCGCCGAGCGTCTCCTGCTTCGGATCGTACGCGTAGCCCTCCACCTCGAAGGAGACGACTCCCTTTGCCCAATTGAGCGGGTGGGCATACCCGTGGCAACTCGGCTCGACATGCGGCAGCGAGAAGACCTTGCGCCAGAAAGGAAAGTAGTCTTCCCGTCCGGTGGCCTGCGGATCGACCCGGCCGGCGATGAAGCTGACGGTGACCGGGACCGGGTATTTCGTCAGAATCTCGTCGTATATCACCTCCGAGGAGAGCCGCGCCGGCCCGGGGGTGTGCACCGGCTTCTGCGGGAACTCGATGGTGGGATTGTTCTGCCCGTCCCCATCGATATGCGCAAAGCCTGCGCGCCGGCCGCAGACGGTAGTCACGTCCGGGCGAAGCATGCCCTCGCAACCGAGCGCGGACTGCAGGAACGCGAACGGATCCAGGTCCCACTGCACTTGGTAGATCGGCTGCTCGCGACGTCGCACAACGTAAAGGTCCATCAGCACCATCCCGCCGGTCGGCGAGACGGCGACGACCACGCCGGAGGAGTCCTCGACGTCGGTGCGGCGGATCGACTTCCACGCCACCGTCTCCGGATCGACCGGGACCAGCCGATCGTAATAGATCCGCGTCGGCCGGGTCTTGGCCTCGAAACCGAAATGCTCGGGCTTCTCGACGTCCGTCTCGATGAGGAAGGGGTTGTCCGTTCCCTCGACCGCCTCGTCCATCCGGTAGCCCAACGCCGCGTAGGCGTCCTGGATGGCGGCAAACGGCACGGAGCGTCCGTCGGTGTCGCGCCCGGCGCCGAGGCCGTTCATCAACACCACGCGCGTGCCGGACCACGCGGCCTGCGAAAGCCAGCGCAGATAGTCCTCGGGCGCCTTCATCGTATCGTCGGAGAACCAGGCGACGATGCCGCGGTAGCCCTTCGTCGGCGGCAGCGGACGCGCCGCGACATCGTGATAGTCGGCGACGAGTCCGAGCCGATTAAGGGGCATCTCGAGATACTCGTGCACCGCGCTCCGGTCGGCCGGGCCTTCGCTCGCGTCGAAGAGCGCCAGTACGCGACGGCTCTCTTCACCGGCGCCGGTTCGGCCGGAAAGGAAAGCGAAAACGAGGAGCGGCAACAGCCCGATCCACCGGAACCGGACAGAAAGGCGGCTTGGCGACGTAGCTCGGAAAGAGTTGTCCCGGGAGAGAATCCTTTGCATACCTAACCCTATTCGACAGCAGCGCACTCAACCCTCGAAACGTCTGCATAAGGTAATAGAGATTCGTTTTTTTGGCCATTGCCTTTTGCCGTTTTCTCCGCAGGATAGCGGTGTTTTTCACCCGTTCAGCATGGAACGCTTGACTTAGCCGCCGCGAGCGGCAAACTACCGGCAACGAGGAGAAACAGGGAGACGACGATCCGATTCCACCCATACCGGACGAAATGCCCGAATGCAACGAATGGCTTCGGGCGTGTGCTGATGCAAACCGTGGCGAGCGTGCTGCTATTCGGCGCCAGCGCCTGCACCGGTGATCAAGAAATGCTTCCATGGCCGCAATCCTATGCCTATGTACTGCAGGCGGAGAACCTCGCCGACGAACGGACTGGCGTGGTCGATTTGTTACGCGATTGCGGCCGCGATCTGATTATTCTGGATGCCCTCTTCGACGGCGAGGCGACGCGCCGATGGACCCCGGAGGAATTGACCGCGATCCGGCGGGACAAGGCCGGGCGCAGGATCGCGGCCTACCTCTCCATCGGCGAGGCCGAGGATTACCGTCCGTACTGGCAGGCCGCGTGGGATAGGGACAACGACGGCGTGCCCGAGGAGAGCGCGCCGCCATTTCTGCTGGGCGTCAATCCCGACTGGCCCGGCAATTACCGCGTGCGCTATTGGCGCGAGGACTGGCAGGCGTTGATCCGGAGCGAATTGGACCGCATTCTGACGCAAGGTTTCGACGGCGTCTTTCTCGATATTGTCGATGGATTCGAGTTTTTCGAACAAGACGGGGAAGAATTCATCGACAATCGGAGAAATCCGGAGACCGGGAACACCTACCGCGAGGATATGCGCGATTTCGTCCTCGCTCTGGCAAGGCATTCGCGCGCAACGCATCGTGACTTTCTGGTTATTCCGCAAAACGGCACGCAATTGCTCGCGTTTCCGCAATTTCGTAAGACCATCGACGCAATCGCGCTGGAAGACCTCTTCGTCGATGGCGACAAAAAGCAGCCGGAAGACCATTGGCGACATGTGTTGCAGCTTCTCGAACCAGCGCGCGAAGCCAGGCTGCCGATCCTCCTCACCTCCTACGCCACGAACGATGAATTGCGGCATTATGTCCGGCAACAGGCTGCGCGACAAGGCATTACGCTGCTTCTGACCGACCGCAAACTCGACCGCCTCGGCATTCCGAGACGATAGCGACCAACCGATCTGCTGCACCGCGAATACCGTCTGGTTATTCTTTGCGCACATTTTTCTTGCGCACAACGCCTTTCTCCACTATTCTCTGGTCAACCGGTAGCTCCACCCGCTTTTTTCGGGCATTTTCGGGCATTTTCGGGCATTTTCGGCAAAGATCAAACAGGCGATGATTCCACGCGAAGATATCACGCGCACCGCCAGCTTCAGTATGTCGCGCAACACGTCTGCGCCGAAAGAGCGAATACTGACACGAGCCGATAAGGCGCGCCTGCTGATCTACCTGCGCTGGCCCGAGAGCGGCAAGGTCAAGACCCGCATCGCCAAGACCATCGGCAACGCCGAAGCCTGCGCGCTCTACAAGCGTCTGGCCGAGCATACTCTCTCTACGGTGCGCCAACTCTCGGAGAACTGGGCGCCGCTGGTTCTCGGGACCGGCGCAGCGCCGGAGTGGTTCGGCGAATGGATCGGCGGGGACATCGAGATCGCCGTGCAGACCGAGGGCGATCTGGGGCGTAAGCTGATCCAGGGATTCACCGACGCATTCGACGCCGGTTACCCCTGCGCCGTCGCCATCGGAGGCGACTGCCCGGAACTGGCGCTGTTACAGTACGACAAGGCACTGGCCGCGTTGCGGGAGCATGCGGTCGTCATCGGTCCGGCACTCGACAACGGCTATTACCTCGTCGGTTGTCGGCACGACGTCCACCTGCCGCTGCTCTTCGACGACATGCCCTGGGGCGAGGAGACGCTGCTGGAGGAGACATTATTGCGCCTGCGACGCTTCGACGTCGCCTATCATCTCCTGCCGACCCTGCGCGATGTGGACCACGAAGCGGACGCCCGTGCGCTGGGGTGGATCTGACGGTTTACGCTTCAACCTTCTCCGTATTCCACGCCTCCTGATCTGCCGTTCTGGCGCGGCTATCTTTCTTGGCGTGAAAAGAATGCGTGCGTGATGCGCAAGGCGCGCGCCGCCTTTCAGGGCACAAATCCGTACTCCTTTCGCTTGCATTTTCCGCGCGTGCGCGTTTACTCGAAGAAATCGGATCGAGCCGCATGCGAGAGGGAGAAGTCATGGGCATCTGGTACAACAAGAAGACCGCCGCGGTGCTGGAAGAACTCGTCGTCGACGCCAAGACCGGGTTGAGCGAGGAGGAGGTGACCGTCCGCCGTCGCCGTCACGGCCCCAACGAACTGATCGAGCACGGCGTCAAGAGCGTCTGGAAGATCCTCTGGGAACAACTCACCTCGCTGATGGTGCTGCTGTTGATCGGCGCGGCGCTGATTTCGGGGCTGGCGCTGGGTGAATACGAGGACGCGGCGGTAATCCTGGTCATCGTCGTCCTCAACGCCCTCCTGGGGCTGCACCAGGAGTACAAGGCCGAGAAGGCCATGGCGGCGCTGAAGAAGATGGCCGGCCCGAAAGTGCGCGTGCGCCGGGACGGAGAAGTGCGCGAGATCCCGGCGAAGGACCTGGTGCCCGGCGACGTCCTCTTGCTTGAGGCAGGGAATCTCGTGCCGGCCGACTGCCGCCTGATCGAAGCGGCTAACCTGCGCATCAAGGAGTCGGCGCTGACCGGCGAGACCGAACCGGTGGCCAAGGACACCGCCATCATCCAGCGCGAGGACCCGCCCATCGGCGACCGGCGCAACATCGCCCACATGGGCACCGTCGTCACCTACGGCCGCGGTGTCGGCGTAGTCACCGCCACGGGCATGGCGACCGAACTCGGCCGCATCGCTACGATGATCCAGGAAGCCGAGGACGAACAGACGGTGCTCCAACGGCGGTTGGATCACTTGAGCAAAGTGCTCGTCGCCGCGGCGCTGGCTCTCATCGGCGTGGTCGTCCTCGAAGGCTGGCTGATCCAGGCATTGCCGCTCCAGGCGATCTTCCTCACCGCCGTCAGCATGGCCGTCGCCGCCATCCCCGAGGGCCTGCCTGCGGTGGTCACCATCGCGCTGGCGCTCGGGGCGCAACGGATGCTCAAGCGTCGCGCGCTGATCCGCAAGCTCCCGGCGGTCGAGACGCTCGGCTCGGTGACGGTGATCTGCTCGGACAAGACCGGCACGCTGACGCAGAACCGCATGACCGTGACCATGATCGAGATGCCCCGGCAGCAGATCGACCTGCCGCCGGGCGCGGAGAAGCGCAGCACGCGCCTGAAGAAGGAGATCGGCGACGACCCGGCCGTGGCCATGCTGATCGCCGGAGGGACCCTCTGCACCGACGCGGAGGTCAAACCGAAGGAAGGCGGCGGCTTCGAGACCGTGGGCGATCCGACCGAAGGGGCGCTGGTGGCGGCCGCACGCTGGGCGGGGCTGGAAAAGAAGGCGCTGGAGGAAGCGTTCCCGCGCGTCGACGAACTCCCTTTCGAATCCGAGCGCAAGCGCATGACCACGGTGCACGCCATTCCCGCGGAGGCGCCGGGGGCGCTGGCGCCGCTGCACCGGTGGCTCGAGCAGCAGCACGCGGAGTCCGTGGCCTTCACCAAGGGCGCCGTCGGCAGCGTCCTCAAGGTCGCCACGCATATCTGGCTCGACGGCAAGCCCGAACCGCTGACCGACGCCTGGCGCGAGAAGTTGATGGACGCCAACGAGGAGATGGCCGGCGACGGCATCCGCGTGCTGGGCACGGCGATGCGGGCCTTCGGCGCGCGCGAGGACGAGACGGAAATGCTCGAGAGCGACCTGATCTATCTCGGCATGGTCGGCATGCTCGATCCGCTGCGGGAGGAGGTCGCGCAGGCGGTCGTGACCTGCAAGCACGCCGGCGTCCGCGCGGTCATGATCACCGGCGACCATCCGCTGATCGCGCGCAATATCGGCCGCATGCTCGGGATGATGGGCGCCGACCGCTACCTCACCGGGCCGGAACTCGAGGCGATGGACGACACGCAACTGCGCGAGGAGGTGAAGGAGGTCAGCGTCTTCGCCCGGGTCTCCCCCGAGCACAAGCTCCGCATCGTCGACGCGCTGCAGCAGCATCACCACATCGTGGCCATGACCGGCGACGGGGTCAACGACGCGCCGGCGCTGAAGGAGGCCGATATCGGCGTGGCCATGGGCATCACCGGCACCGACGTCAGCAAGGAAGCGGCGGACATGGTACTGCAGGACGACAACTTCGCCACCATCGTCGCCGCGGTGGAGGAAGGCCGGGTCATTTTCGACAACATCGTCCGCTTCGTCCGCTACATCCTCGCGAGCAACTGGGCGGAGATCCTGGTCATGCTGCTGGCACCGCTGTGCGGGATGCCGCTGCCTTTGATACCGGTGCAGATTCTCTGGATGAACCTGGTCACCGACGGGCTGCCGGCGCTGGCGCTGGGCGTGGAGCCCGGGGAGCCCGACGTGATGGAGCGCAAGCCGCGCGACCCGCGGGCGCCGATCATGACGCTGCCGCTGGGGACGCACCTGCTCTGGGTCGGCGGCGTGATGGCGATCGTGGCGCTGGCGCTGGGGTACATCGTCTGGTCGGGCGAGAGCGCCCCCCTGCACGCCGCCACCGTCGCCTACAACGCCGGCGGCCACGGCCACGGCGCGGACATCACCGCGGTCTGGCAGACCATGCTCTTCACCACGCTGGTCTTCTCGCAACTGACACTGGCGCTGGCGGAGCGTAGTCACAAGGTCTCGATTTTCACGCAGGGGCTGTTCAGCAATAGTTACATGGTCGGCGCCATCGGCATCGCCCTGGCGCTGCAACTGGGGGTGGTCTACGTCCCGGTGCTGCAGCGCTTCTTCAACACCGTGGCCCTGGACGGCGGGCAGCTCGCGCTCTGCCTACTCTGCAGCACGGTCGTCTTCATCGCGGTGGAGGTGGAGAAGTGGGTGCGGAGACGGAGGGAGTAGTTACTCCACCTCCTCGATCTCCTCCTCGGCGAGTTCCTGGCCGCCGGCGTCGTTGAGGGCCTTGAGGCTCTCCTGGGTCGCCAGGGTGACGAGGATATGGCCTTCCTCGACGATCTGACCGGCCTGCGGCAAAAACTTCGCCTGCGCGCCGGAGGAGTCTTTCAGCGCGACGACGAAGAGGTTGTATTTCTTGCGCAGGTCCAGCTCCCCGAGGCTGTGCCCCCAGGTGAACTCCGGGGCGGTCAGTTCCATCACCGAGTACTCGTCGCTGATGGGGATGAAGTCCATCAGGTTCGGCGTCATGATCTGCTGCACCAGGCGGTGGGCTGTCTCGCGCTCGGGGAAGATGATCTGGTCGACGCCGATGGCCCGGAGGATCTCGGCGTGGTCGTCATTCTTGGCCTTGGCGCGGACGGACTTGATGCCGATGCGCTTGAGGAACAGGACCGCGAGGATGCTCGCCTCCAGACTCTCCCCGAGACAGACCACCGCCTCGTCGAACTCGCCGTCGACGACGGTGCCCAGGGCGTGGGCCTGCCGCGCATCGAGACAGTAGGCCCGCTGCACGCGATCGGCCAGCCGGTCGACGATGCCCTGCCGGTAGTCGATGGCCAGGACGTCGAAGACCTCGGCCAGTCGGACGGCCAGTTCGCTGCCGAACTGCCCGAGCCCGATCACACAGATGCGTTTTCTGCTCATCCGATCCTCACCCTTCCCAGGGGCGCGCGCACCACCTCGCGCTGCTGCGCCCGCAGCGACAACGCGATCGTCAGCGGCCCCAGCCGCCCGACGAACATGGTCAGGATAATCCATAATCGCCCCGCCGTCGAGAGGTGTGGCGTCAATCCGACGGAGAGGCCGACAGTGGCGAAGGCCGAGATCTGCTCGAAGAGGATCTCGCCGAAGGCCGCGCCGGCTTCTGTCAAGCTCAGTAGAATAACGCCGGCGACGTTCCAGACCGCAGCCACGCTCATGACCACGACCGCCCGCCGGACCAGCGGTTCGGGAATGTGCCGTCCCAGCAGCGTCACCTCGCCGCCGGCCCACAAGCTTGAACGGATCCGCGCCAGCCAGATGGCCAAGGTGGTGGTCTTGACCCCGCCGGCGCAGGAGCCGGGCGAACCACCGATCAGCATCAAACCGGTCAGGACCAGCAACGTCGGCAGGGGTATGCGGGTTATGGTCAAGGGCGCGGAGTTGAAGCCGGCGGTACGCGCGGTGACCGACTGGAAGAACGCGCCGGAGAAGAAGCGGTCGCCGGTGACGTGCGGATCGATGCCGGCGAAGACGAAGAAAAGCGCGCCGAGTACGATCAGCACTCCGCTGACCCAGAATACCAGCCGCGCATGAACCGAGAAGGCGGGCGGGCGTTCCAGCGGCTGACGCTTAACCAGGCGCACAAGCGCCGCGTACAACTCCAGCAGCACGGTATGGCCCAGGCCGCCCAAAACGATCAGCAGCATCACGACCAGCAGCAGCCAGGCGTTGTCATTCCAGCCGATCAGGCTGTCGCTGTAGATCGAAAAGCCCGCGTTGCAGAACGCCGAGAGCGAATGGAAGAGCGCCGAGTAGGCCGCGTGCAACGGCGGGACCGATCCGAGCTGCCCGAAGAAGAGCGCGGCAGCGCCGAGCGCTTCGATGATGAAAGCGATGCGCACGATCTGCCAGAACCAGTGGCGGAATTCGCCGAGCAGGTCGTCCTGGACAAACGCCTCCCGGACCGCCGCCTGCGAACTGAGCGGAAGTTGCTGCCCCAGAATGCGGAACGCGATGGCGGCAAAGGTCATCACTCCCAGTCCGCCAAGTTGCAGCAATACCAACAGTACGCACTGACCGGCAAGGGTGAAATCGGTTGCGGTGTCGACGACGATCAAGCCGGTGACGCAGACGGCGGAGGTGGCGCTGAACAAAGCTTCCAGAAAACCGACCTGTCCGGCCTTGTGGAACCCGGGGAGCATAAGCACCGGCGTCCCCAGGAGGATCAAGCCCAGAAACCACGCCACCATCAGCCGTTCGGGCGAGCCGGTAAAGAGCGGATACACGGCAGCGGGCATTCGCCCTTTACACCAGGTTCGCAGACGATCGATCAATGAAAAGCACTCCCCCGCATTCTGTTCAAGCCCGCGTATTCTAACGGCTGCATGCCGGTAATGGCAAGGACAAGCACTGGGGCGCGAATGCGCCGTTTATCAGCCGCAAACTACACGGGTTTTTGCTCCAACCGTAAACGGCAAAATCAATTATGCGGCTGGGGTATCCCCTTGACTCAGGTGCAATCACCGTAACCCTATTTCCCTCAGACAGTTGCATTACATTTGGCGAAGAGGCAGAAAATCCACTCAACCTATTGCTCCAATGAGGCTTACAAGAAATCCACCGGAGTTAAGGGGATACCCCCATTATGCGGATTCGATGAAAGTTCGATTTGGATCTCGGGGCATGCTTGACTTGTCTGAGGGATGGGATAGCTTCTGAAATATCAATCTTCCCTTCGCCGCATGCGGAGACGGCCAGTGAAAGACGAAGCGCCCCGGCGCATGGTGCCGATTCAGCAACATGTCTTTCGGGAGTGGCGGCTGTAATGAGCGAACAGAAAAAGAACCCACTGCGTTGTAGGCATTCCTGGATACTCGGCGCCGGTTACCTGACCTGGACAATGCTGATCGGCTGCACTTGGCTGCTCTTGTTCGGCAACCCGCAGTGGAGCAAGCACATCTACTTCTTCCGCTGGCAGGTCTGGCCGGGCAAGGAACCCCAAGTGCCTACCGATTACACCGGAACCTGGCACAGCTGGTCGCGCGACGGACGCGATCTGTATATCGAATCGTGGAAACAAGGCGCCATGATCGCCTGCAGCGTGGTAACGTGGAATCGTGAAGGCAGCAAGACATCCCGGACGGATTATCTGATCATCACCTCACTCGACGGCGCTTCATTGGCCTGGGAGACCCACGGCAAAGAGATCATGTGGGACAACGCGCAGAAGTTTTACGAATCGCACTGGGTCAAGGGCAAACGCGACGGACTCGAACGGTACTGGGATATCTACGGTTTTTTGGAGAAAGAAGGCATGTGGCGCAAGGGACAGCGTCACGGCGCCTTCATTCATTACACGCCCGAAGGCGAGGTGGAGAAGATCCACTGGTATCTCGACGACGAAAAGGTCACGGAGGACGCCTTCAAGACCTACCTGCGCGAACACCGGGACAAGACCGCGGTCATGATCCAATACCATATTCCGCAGAGTTGAGCGACTGGCGCATACTCTCACAACCTTGATGCCTCCGTACGCCCCCATCTGTTCGCCACGACATATTGAGACTCGTTCTAAAGTTTACAACCCGGACAAACAGCTTGACGAACAGAATTATTATGCTATATCCGTGAACAAGCTCACAATGTAATGTGTTTCACAATCATTTTGTAACGACTAGGCTTTTATTGCATTACAAATAAAGCGTGGAAAACGGTCAATGGCTTCAGAGAAGATGATCGAGCGGTTCAGCCGCTATTTGCGTCAACTGCACGAGATGTCCGGCTATATCTACTCGCACCAACTCGCCCGTATGATCGGCTGCACCGCCGCCCAGGTGCGGCGCGACCTGATGATGCTCGGCTGCACCGGCAATCCCGCGCACGGGTATGCGGTGGAAGAATTGCGCAGGCATCTTGAGGATTCTCTTTACGCGCCGGACGGAACGACGGTCGGCCTGATCGGCGTGGGGAATCTCGGACGCGCGATCTTGTCATTCACCGCCGGCAGGACGCCGAAGCTTACCATCGTCGCTTGCTTCGACAAGGATCCGGAGAAGATCGGCAGGGTCATCGGCGGCTGCCGCTGCCACGCCATCGCCGATCTCGCGCAGGTCGTCGCCGAGCACGACATTCGCGTCGGTATCGTCACCGTGCCTTCGGCCCAGGCCCAGGACGCGGCGGACCGGCTGGTCGAAGCGGGCGTGCGCGGGCTGATCAATTTTGCGGTCACGCCGCTGCGCGTGCCGCCGGAAGTGTTTGTAAAAGACATCGACATCACGATGTCGCTGGAAAAGGTGGCGCATTTCGCGCACCAACGCCTTGCACGGGAGGAAACGCGATCGTGAGCACGACCGAAACCACCGCCATCGAGGAGCTCCTCGCCCGCCATCCCGACGCCAACCGCGACAGTTTGATCCCGCTCTTGCAGGAGGTGCAAGAGCACGAGGGATATCTGTCGCGCGAGTCGGTCGTGCTGATCGGCAAGCACCTGAAGCTGCCGACCAGCAAGATATACGGCGTGGCGACATTCTACAACCAGTTCCGTTTCCAGCCGCAAGGACGTTTCCACGTCCAGGTCTGCCGCGGCACCGCCTGCCACGTCAAGGGTTCCGCGGCGCTGCTCGAAGCACTGCAACGGGAACTCAAGATCGAACCGAACGAAACCACACGCGACGGGCTGTTCAGCCTGGAGGTGGTCGCCTGCGTCGGCGCCTGCGGCCTGGCGCCGGTCATCACCGTCGGCGGCGAGTTCCACGCCAAGGTGACGCCGGAGAACGTGGGAGAGATTATCAAAGCTTATCGCAGAAAGGGCGAAGACCATGCCGACTCCGAATGAGACCGCCGTCGAAATGCCCCTCTGGGTGGCGCATCTGCTGGGCGAGAGCGAGACCGGCGCCGAGGAGGCCAAGGAGCAGACGGCCCGCCTGACCCGTCTGACGCCGACCAGGACATGCATCTACCTCGGCGCGGGCACCTGCGGCCTCGGCGCGGGCGCGGGCAAAACGCTGAAGGCCGTGCGCGCGTATCTGCAGACGCACCAGATCGACGCCGACGTCGTCGAGGTCGGCTGCGTCGGCCTCTGCGCCATGGAGCCGCTGGTGGACGTGCAACTTCCGGGATACGCGCGGTTGATGCTCCACTCGGTGACCGAGGAGAACGTCACCACCCTGCTGAACGCCGTCTTCAAACACGAAGCGCCGAAGGAAAACACGCTGGCGCAGTACCGCCAGGACGGCGTGAAGGCGTGGAGCGACGTGCCGTGCATGGACGAACATCCCTTCTTCGCCCCGCAGACGCGCTGGGTGCTCGCCAACTGCGGCGTGATGGACCCGGCGAGCATTGACGAGTATATCGCCCGCGGCGGCTACCGCGCCTTCGCCAAGACCATCCGCACCTTGACGCCGAAGGAGGTGGGCGAGATCGTGCTCGAGAGCGGTCTGCGCGGCCGCGGCGGCGGGGGCTTTCCCACCGGGCGCAAGTGGCAGTTCGCCCGGCAGGCCGCGGGTGACCAGAAGTACCTCGTCTGCAACGCCGACGAGGGCGACCCCGGCGCCTTCATGGACCGCGCGGTGATCGAGGGCGATCCGCACCGCCTGATCGAGGGCATGGCCATCGCCGCTTACGCCATCGGCGCGAGCAAGGCCTATATCTACATCCGCGCGGAATACCCGCTGGCCATCGCCCGCCTGCGCACCGCGCTGGACCAGGCCCGGGCCTACGGCCTGGTGGGCGAGAACATCCTCGACAGCGGTTTCAACCTCGAATTCGTCATCAAGATGGGCGCGGGGGCCTTCGTCTGCGGCGAGGAGACGGCGCTGCTGCACAGCATCGAAGGCAAGCGCGGCATGCCCCGTCCACGCCCGCCGTTCCCGGCAGTAAAAGGCCTCTTCGGTAAGCCGACTGTGATCAACAATGTCGAGACGCTGGCCAACGTGCCGACGATCCTGGACAAAGGCGCGTCATGGTTCAACGCACTCGGGACCGAGACGAGCAAGGGAACCAAGGTCTTCGCGCTCTCGGGAAAGGTGACGCTGACGGGATTGGTAGAAGTCGCCATGGGCACCGAGGTCCGCCAGATCGTCTTCGACATCGGCGGCGGTCCGGCCGAAGGGAAGAAATTCAAGGCCGTCCAGATCGGCGGTCCTTCCGGCGGCTGCATCCCCGAGAAGCATCTCGACATCGAAGTCGACTACGAGTCGCTCAAAACCGTCGGCGCGATGATGGGGTCGGGCGGGCTGGTGGTCATGGACGAGGACACGTGCATGGTCGACGTGGCCAAGTTCTTCATGGACTTCATCCAGCGCGAGAGCTGCGGCAAGTGCATCCCCTGCC
>CAYWFP010000041.1:13506-32915 GCA_964457365.1 uncultured Planctomycetaceae bacterium | reverse complement strand
CGCGCAGATAGTCGAAGCCGAACTCGTTGTTGGTGCCGTAGACGATGTCACAGGCGTAGACGGGGATGCGCTCGGGGCTGTGCATCGACGACTGGACAGCGCCGACGGTGATGCCCAGCGCATCGAAGAGCGGCTTGTTGTCCTGCGCGTCGCGGCCGGCGAGGTAGTCGTTGACGGTGACCACGTGCACGCCGCGCGAAATCGGCACGAAGCGCCTCGGCGGCACGTAGGTGACATCCTCGCCCGGGACGGGGTGGTCGACAAAGCGGTAGCCCTCGGAGCCGTCTTCGTTGCGGTAGACGCCGTAGGTCTGGAAGGTCCACCCGGAGACGTCCTCGCCTTGCAGGCGCCGGGCCGTCTCCACCCACTCCTCGGTCGGGCGTAGCGCATTGAGATAGGCCGCGAGCGTGGCGACGAGCGTCTTGCCCTCGCCGGTGACCATCTCGGCGATTTTGCCCTTGTGCAGCACGATGCCGCCGAGCACCTGGACGTCGAAGTGGGCGAAGTAGCGGATCTTGCCCCCCTCGACCGGCTTGTACCGGAAACGCCCCTTCTCCAACACGAGCTGGTCGTATCGCGCCTCGACGATCCTGCCGCCGCCGAGGGTACGATGCGCGGCTTCACGGCAGACGGCGAAGGCTTCGGGCAGAATATCGTCTTCGCTCTCGCCCTCGATCAGCCGGCGGCGGAACTCGGCGGTCTTGGCCGTCAACTGCTCGTCGGAGAGAGGCTGGATGGCCTCCCACGCGTCGTTGACCTGTAGCACCAGAGGCCAGAGGCGGACCAGTTCGCGCTCATTGGCCGAGCCGAAGATCTTGTTGGCCACCTTGGCGATGGTTTCGAGAACCATTTCAGGTACGCTCATGCTGTCTCGCTTCTCTGCTCGAGCCGTGGCGGAAACGCCCGGCATGCAAGAAATGTTCCACGATTGCCGATACGGCAGGGACCGCACCCGGACGGCCGCCGCAGTCGCAACATATTAGTATATGAGCCTTGCGGTTACGGGTCAACAATCCGCGAAAAAGGGCACGCGATGAAGACCGCCGGCGGCGGGTGGCTATTCCTCACCGAGCCATTCCGACACCGTGTCCAGAAATTCCTCCCGGTCGGAGAGGGCCACGGTCTTGCACGGCAGCGAGTCCTGGAACCACTTGCCGTAGCGCTTGGCCACCATGCGCCGGTCGGCGACGATGACGATGCCGCGGTCGCTCTTGTGGCGGATCAGGCGGCCGAAGCCCTGACGGAAGCGGATCACCGAGCTCGGCAAGGAATAGCCCAGAAACGCGTTGTCGCCATCGGCCTCGACCTGCTCGCAGCGCGCCTCGACGATGGGATCGGTGAAGACCGCGAACGGCAGCCGCGCGATGGTCAGGCAGGAGAGCGCCTCGCCGATGACGTCCACCCCTTCCCAGAAGGAGTGCGTCCCGAGCAGCACCGAATGAATGTCGCGCTTGAAGACGGCGGTGATGTTCTCGCGCGATCCGGACATGCCCTGGGCGAGGATGTGGATACCGTCTCCGGTCATCTCGTGGTTCAGCGTCTGCGCGACGCCGCGCAGCATCTCGTAGCTGGTGAAGAGCGCCATGCCCCGGCCCTGCGTGCGGCGGTACACCTCGGCCAGCAGCAGGGCCAGATCGCGCGCGTAGTTGCCGCCACGCTCGCTGGGCTCGGGCAGAAAGACCGGCACCAGCACCAGGCACTGTTTCCGGTAGTCGAACGGCGTCCCCGCATTCAGCTCGACCAGCCGCTCGACAGGGATCAGGTCGATGCCGATCCGTTTCTTCAGGAACTCGAAGCTGTCGCGCACCGTCAACGTCGCCGAGGAGAAGACCACCGTCCGCTTGCGGGCGTAGACCTGGTCGTACAACAGCGGCCCCACCTTGCGCGGCGCCGCCCAGAGCCGGCCGCCCCCTTGCTTGGGCGAGGCCTTCTCGATCCAGTAGACGTACTCCTCGTCGGTGGCCTCGAGCACGAACTCCAGGTCCTCGGTGATTTCGCGCAGCCACTGCAGCGAAGCGTCCAGGTCGCGGATGAAGTCGCGCTGGTACTGCAGTTGACCGGACTCCATCTCGCGCAGGTTTTCGCTCAGGTACTCGACAGCGCGCATCGCCTCGGCCAGCGCCGCGACCATCGCCTTCTTGGCCTCGACGATCGGCTCCCACCGGCTCTCGCGCTTGCGCTCGCTGTCGAAGCGGACGGAGAAGGCGTTCTTGCTCGCCTTGAGCAAGGTCTCGGCGGCGGCGAAGAATTCATCAATCGGCGGCTGCACCCCGGCCACGGCCTCGCCCACCATCTCCGCGTGGCGGGTGGCCTGCTCCACCAGTTCATCCTCGGCGCTGCAGGCCCCGGAGACCAGTTGCTGCAGGATGCTCGGGATCAATCCCGTCGCCTTGCCGCGCCGGCTGCTGCGGCTCAGCCGCCCCAGCGCGTAAAGGATGCGCGGCTGGGAGATCTCCACCGAGAGGTGCTGCGTCGCCGCGTCCTCGATGTTGTGCGCCTCGTCGAAGATCACCTGCGCATACGGCGGCAGCGTCGGGCTCTTCATGTTCATCTCGGCGAAGACGAGCGCGTGGTTGGCCACGACGACGTCGGCCTGCAGCGCCTTGAACCGGGCCTTGCGCAGGAAGCAGCGGGCGTAATGACGGCACCCCTTGCCCATGCAGTCCTCGCCCTTGGTCGAGAGCTTGGCCCAGAGTCCCCAGAAGCCGGGACGGCCGGTGAGAATGTTCTCGGCGATGTCGCCGGTCCGCGTCCACGCCGCCCAGGTCAGAAGAGGCAGCATCTGCATGCGCTCGTCGTTGTCTAGTTCCACCCCGGCCTGGCGCAGAACGTAGAGGAGCTTGCGCAGACAGAGGTAGTTGCCCCGCCCCTTGATCAGCGCCATCTTGAAATCGAAACCGAGCACCTCGCGCAACAGCGGGAGATCCTTGTCGAAGAGCTGCGCCTGCAAATTCTTCGTATTGGTGCTGATCATCACCGGCACGTCGTTCTCGCGCGAGAAGAGCACCGCCGGCAGCAGATACGCCAGACTCTTGCCGATCCCGGTGCCGGCCTCGACCAGGAGGTGCGTCCCGTCGTTGAACGCCTCCACCACCGCGCGCGCCATCTCGATCTGCCCGGTCCGCTCCTCGTAGGTCGACAAGACCTTGCCCATGGCGCCGTCGGCCTTGAGGTAGTTCACCACCGCATCGGCATCGAGGGGCTGCCAGTCGTCCTTGTCCGACTCCAGCCGCGGCGGCTCCGACGCGGCGCGCAGCGGCGGAAACAAAGCCTCGAACGAGGTTTCGGCCCGCCCGAAATCGCGCGAAGTGATCTCGCTCTCGAGCCGGCGGAAGAAGTCGCGCAGCGGGTGGCGCCGGTTGGTCTCGATGAGGAAGTTGATCTCGCCGACGACCGGCAGCGGGATCTCGAGCGCCCGGGCCTGGAGCTTGCGCCACAAGGCCAGCAGCGTCAGGCAGTCGCCGAGCGCGCGGTGCGAATCCTCCTCCGGCAGATCCAACGCTTCGCGCAGCGAATCCATGCTGTGGCTGGGAATCTCCGGATAACAGATCCGCGCGAGTTGCACCGTGTCGAGGACGGTATGCTTGAAGCGATCCTTGGTCGCCACCCGCAGGAACGCCCGCTCGAACGCGGCGTTGTGGGCGATGCAGAGCACATCCGCAGGAAGCCAGGCAAGAAAGTCCGCGAGCACCGTGTCCAGCGGCCGGCAATCGGCGAGCATCTGCTGGGTGATGCCCGTCAGCTTGACGATTCCCGGCGCGAGTGCGCGGTCGGTGGCGATCAATTCCGAGAACGTCTCGCAGACCTCGCCGTCGCGATACACCGCCGCGCCGACCTCGATGATGGTGTCGGTATAGGCATCGGCGCCGGTCGTCTCCAGGTCGATGGCGACCACGGTATCATAGAGCGCCACCTCGGCGGCGGTGTCGGCGGGGAAGTCGCTGTTTTTTATTGACATCGGCGTTGTTGCAAATTAGACTCAATACGAAAGAGTCGCTGGATAGATGAAAAAGCCCTCCGCGACACGGAAGACGGTGCGGAGGGCCGAAAACTGAGACCGCTTGCCCGGGGCGATCAGCCCTCGGAGATGGCGTTGACCGGGCACTCGCCGGCGCAGGCGCCGCAGTCGACGCATTTCTCGGGATCGATCGTGTATTTCGGATCGCCCTCGTTGATCGCCTCGACCGGGCAGACATCCTTACACGAGCCGCACATGGTGCAATCCTCACTGATTACGTAGGCCATGGTATCCTCCTTATCGCTTGCCTACCACACCCGTATGTATCGTAGGCAGAGCGGAAGCGGATGCAAGCCATATTTGACTTTTTTGGGATGCAGCAACCGGAGAAACGCCGCCCCATGACCACCGTTCCCGAACACGATTCGCCGGCCGAGCAGCGCGCCGCGTGGAACGAATTCGTCCGCTTCCTCAAGGCCAAGGACGCGCGCATCACAAAATCGCGGCATATCGTCTTCCGGCACGTCATGAGCCGGCACGACCACTTCCGCGCCGACGAAGTGGCCTCGGCGCTCGCCGCCGGCTCCGATCGCGTCAGCCGCGGGACGGTCTATCGCACGCTGGCGCTGATGTCGGAGATGGGCCTGATCCGGCAGATTCGCGACAGCGACACGCACGTTCATTACGAGCACGTCTACGGCCATCCGCATCACGAGCACATGATCTGCGACCGGTGCGGCGCCTTCCTGGAATTCAACGACGAGAAGGTCGATACCCTGCTGCAACAGGCTTGCCGCGAAAAAAAGTTCAAGCAACGCACCCACCGAATCGTTATACTCGGGTTGTGCGAGAAGTGCACCCGCACCGAAGCGGAATCCTGAATCCTCTTTCCCGGGAGCAATCATGCGCAAGACAGTACCGTTTCTGTTTCTCGTCTTCTTCCTTTCGGCCTCGCTCGTCCCGGCCGGCGAAGCGGAGTTGCCCGCTGGCCTCTATGCCAGACTGACCACATCCAAGGGCGAAATCCTCGCCCGGCTATATTATCAGAGAGTGCCGCTGACGGTTATGAACTTCGTCGGCCTCGCCACGGGCGCCCTGGAGAGCAACAAGCCCGCGGGGACCCATTTCTACGACGGCACGACCTTCCACCGGGTGATGGCGGACTTCATGATCCAGGGCGGCTGCCCGCAGGGCACCGGCATGGGCGACGCGGGGTACCGCTTCGCCGACGAGTTCCACCCCGAGCTCAAGCACGATAAGCCCGGCGTCCTCTCCATGGCCAACAGCGGCCCGGTCAGTAACGGCAGCCAGTTCTTCATCACCCACAAGGCCACCCCGCACCTGAACAACAAACACGCGGTCTTCGGCCAGGTGATCAAGGGCCAGAGCGTGGTCGACAAGATCGAGAAAGGCGACAAGATCGAGAAGGTCGAGATCCTCCGCGTCGGGCAGGCGGCACAGGACTTCTCCTTCGACCGGAAAACCTTCGACGCCCTGCGCCAGGAAGTGCTGGCCAGGCAGAAAGTCGAATACTCCAAGACCGTGGCCGCGGAGATGCAAGCAGGCATGCGCATGCTGCACCAGCAGCTAGAGCGCGCGCAGGGCAACGCCGAGATGGTTCGGCGCATCAAGGACGCGATCGCGTTCCTCACCAAGCTGCGGGAACAGACGCTCAAGGCCGGCGTCAGCGACGACCTGTTACTCTATATCGTCGAGGAGGAGGGCACCGGCCCCGCGCCCGAAAACGGCCAGACCGTCAAGGTCCACTATACCGGGTATCTGCCCAACGGCGTCAAATTCGACAGCTCGCGCGACCGGGGTCAGCCCATCGCCTTCCCCCTCGGCCAGGGCCAGGTCATTCCGGGGTGGGACCTGGGGCTCAAGATGATGAAGAAAGGCGGCAAGCGGCGGCTGATCATCCGCCCCGGCCTGGGCTACGGCCCCAAGGGTTACCCGCCGGTTATTCCGCCCGACGCTACGCTCGTCTTCGACGTCGAACTGGTCGATATCCAGTAAAGCGGAACGACATGCCCTGCATGTTCACCCACGCGTTCGTCGGTCTCGCCGCCGCGGGGGCGGTGTCCGACAGGTCGATGCCCGGCCGGATCTGGCTTTTGGCGCCCGCGTGCGCGATGCTGCCGGACCTGGACGTGATCGGCTTCGCCTACAACGTCCCCTACTACGCGCCGCTGGGCCATCGCGGTTTCTTTCACGGCCTGCCGTTTGCCCTTCTGATCGGTCTCGGAGCTGCGTTTCTCTGCTGGCGCTACATCGAGCCCTTCACCCGCCGATGGTGGCTGCTGGCCGGATTCTTCACCGCGCTGGCCGCGAGTCACGGACTTCTTGATACGCTGACCAACGGCGGCTACGGCATCGCGCTCTTCTCGCCATTCACGCACGAGCGCTATTTCGCTCCGTGGACCCCGATCCAGGTCTCGCCGATGCGGCCGGCGGATTTCTTCTCGGTCTGGGGCTGGCGAGCGTTCCGCACGGAACTGCTCGTCGTCTGGCTGCCGGTGACGCTCGGTCTGCTGCTGGCGCGCTTGATCGGACGTTCGACGAGAAGGCGGACAATCGAAGCGGAATGACTACTCGCTGGCGCCGTCGCGACCGACGAGCGGAACGAAGACGCAGGTGATGTCGCGCTCCTGCTCGAAACGATCGTCGCGCCGGGTCACGATCTGCAGCGCCTGCGTACCGCGCCCGACGGGGACCACCATGCGCCCCTTCTCGGCGAGTTGCCCCTGCAACACCGTCGGCATGTGCGGCGCCGCGGCGGTGACGAGGATGCGCTCGTACGGCACGTGTTCCTCCCAGCCGAGCGTCCCGTCGCCGACGTGGAAAGCGACGTCATCGGCCAAGCCCAGCGTCGCGAGGCGTTCCTCGGCCTGCGCCGAGAGCGGCGCGTGGCGCTCGACGGTGTAGACGCGCGCGCCCATCTGCGCCAGGACCGCCGTCTGGTAGCCGCAGCCGGTGCCGATCTCGAGCACTTTCATCTCCGGCTCGAGTTGCAGCGCCTGCGACATATAGGCCACCATGTACGGCTGCGAGATGGTCTGCCGGCAGCCGATGCGCAACGGATGGTCGGCATAGGCCTCGTCCCACTCGCTCGGATCGACGAAGGCGTGGCGCGGCACCGCGGCCATGGCTCGGAGCACGGCCGGATCCCCGATGTTCCGGCGTTCGAGTTGCTCGCGCACCATGCGCGCGCGCGCACCCGTGAAATCGAACTCATCCTCCGGATCGTACATCGTCCGTCCTATCGCAGACGCCAGACCATGCGCAAGAAACGCACCGTGTCGGTGACGGGATCGATCTTGCTCACCTCCGTGCCGTAGACGGTGGCGATGGGAACGTGCGAGATGCTCATCCCCGCGCGCCCCGCGGCGATGAGCATCTCGCTCTCGAAATCGAAGTTGCGCGAAAGGACGTCCAGCCGTTTCCACGAAGCGCACTTGATCAGGCGATAGCCGCTCTGGGTGTCGGGAATCGACGTCCGCGCCAGACGCGAGACCAGCCAGCTCATGAAGCGATTGGTGTTCCAGCGTACAAAAGGCATGCCCTTGCGCTTGCTCATGCGGCTGCCGATGACGATATCGGCCGTCTCCATAGCCTCCCGGAAGAGCGGAATCTCCTCGGGCAGATGCTGGCCGTCGGCGTCGAGCGTCAGCGCCGCGTCGTAGCCGTTCTCCGCGATCCAGTTCAACCCGTCGGCCAGGGTCGCGCCCTTGCCCTGGTTGAGTTCGTGCCGCAGCACCCGCGCTCCGGCCTCGGCCGCGACACGCGCGGTTGCGTCGGCGGAACCGTCGTCGTAGACGAGCACGTCGTCCAGATGCGCGCGGACGCCCGCGACGACCGCGGCGATATGCTCGGCTTCGTTATAGGCCGGGATCAGCGCGCAGATCGTCACGCCTGCCACTCCTCCTCCCAGACGCGGTAGAAGACGCCCCATTCCTCGGGACGCCAGCGGACCCGCGTCTCCAGCGCACGGGCATAGGCTCGCATGATAGCGCCTACCTTCTCTTCGCGCGTACCCTCCTCCGGCATCGCCAGCGCCGGGCCGAAGTGAATGGTGAAGCTGTCGTTGGTCCGCCGCTCGACGAAGCCGGGCACCAGCGCCGCGCCGGTGGCCAGCGCCAGTCGCGCGGGCCCCTGGGGAAAGCGGACGGGCTTGCCGAAGAACTCCACCTCCACGCCCTGACCGGTGACGTCGCGGTCGCCGAGGATACAGACGACCTCGTTGCGTTTCATCGCATGCATCACGCCCATACCCGCGCTCTCCGTGTCGATAACCTTGACGCCGACCGCTTCGCGCTCGCGCATGAAGAGGCGGTTAACGATGGAGGCGCGGTGCATCGCCACGACCGAACTGACGGCGTAGCCGGCGTGGCACATCCCGGCCGCGCCGAGTTCCCAGTTGGACATGTGCCCCGAGACGATGAGGCAGCCGCGTCCCAACGCCAGAGCACGGTCGATATGCTCCCGGCCGCGGATGTCGAGATGCTTGTTGAAGAAATGCTTGTCGAAGCGGCGGAAGCTGAAGAACTCGACGAGGTATTTGCCGAAGTTGCGGAAAATCCAGCGCGTCTCGTAGGTGATGCGCTGACGTGTCGCCTCGGGCAACACCTCCCGCAGGTTCGCCCGCACCGCTTCGCGCCCGGGGATGAAAGTGACGAAGTAAGCCAGATCCGCCAGGCGCAGGGCGATCCAGTATAGAAAACGCAGAGGCAGAACCTGGCAGACGAAGACGAGGATGCTGAAGAGATAATAACGCAGATAATCGCGAACCATGAAGGATTCCGGACGTATGAACATATACATATGCGCATGGATCACTGACCTGTCCTAGAATACGATTCGGTGCCTCGGGGAGCAATAGAAAAGCCTTCACCGTCGGCATGTTAAGGATTTTTTCGAATCCGGGAACGAAGACTTGCCAAAAGGCTACGAGACATGGTACATTAGCCCTCTGTCGCGCCCTCGGGGATCAAGGGACACCATGCGCATTGCCGTTCACATCCGATTGTTGTGGCTCATCCTGCTGGGACTTCCGCTGCTGCCGTCGACATTACTCCGGGCGCAGGACGGGATCGAACTCCCCGAGCTCTGGGGCGAGGACGAGGGAGAAGAGGATGACGAAGAAAACGGCGAGGATTCCGACGGCAAGAAGAAGAAAAAGAAGGACCTGAAAAAGTACGATTTCAAGCGCTGGCACTTCGGCTACCGCCAGCGCGGCCGTCATTTCAACAGCCAACTCCCGGCGCCGATCATGCTCGATTCGTGGGTGCCGATCCACTTCGTCCTGACCAACAACACCAAGAACGATCTCCAAGGCACCCTCTCGATCTCCGTGGACGACGCGCGGCGCGGCACCAAGAGCGGCCTGGAGACGACCAACCCGGTGATGGTCAAGCACGCCACCACCTTCCAACGCCCGGTGCTCATCCCCGGCCACAAGTCGACGCACCATATCGTCATGCACGCCTACATCTCCCGGCGGATCGTCGACCGCAACAACAACTACCCCATCTTCAACAAGGAAGGGGCGTGCAATCTGAACCTGACCGTCTCGCTCAGTTCCTACGGCATCCCGCTCCGGGACGCGACCCTGCCGGTCCGCGGCTACCTCCGCGACTACAAGGAACCCTTCGGCGAGCGACGGGTACACAACGAGTTGCTGCTGGTCTTCTCGGACAGCCTCCAGTTCGGCGCCTATCCGGCGAACCTGATCCCCAAGGAACGTCCGAACCGCAACAGCATCAATCGGTTCCGTCAGATCGCCGAAGCCGATCCGGAGTATTTCGACACCCACTGGATCGGATATTCCGGCGTCTCGACCATCCTCTTCGACGATATCGACCTGAAGAAGATGGACCCGGTACGCAGCGCGGCGATCCGCAACTACGTCGCCGCGGGCGGGCAACTCGTCATCGCCGTCGGCCAGAACCGCCAGTCCGTGCTGGACTCCTTCCTGCTGCCGATACTGCCCTGCGGACTCGGGGAAATGACCACGATGAACCTCGACCGCGTCATCCTCAACCGCGACGACGACAAGGAGCAGACCATCACCGTCCTGGCGCCCAAGCCCGGAGCGCGCGTCCTCGAACTCGGCCAGGGCATGCCATTGGCGGTGGCGGGCGACTACGGCTCCGGACGGGTCACGGTACTGGCGTTCTCGCTGCAACGCTCGGGCTTCATCCCCAGCCGCATGTCGCCCGCGCGCTACCGGCAAGCATGGCAACGCTGGATCGACCCGATCCTCAGTCGCAACGTCGATCCGCTGCAGCGCCAGGACGACCAGTCCGTGCGTATCGCCGCGCATAACTTTCTGCAGAAACAGGCGGCTCGCTCGCTGCCCAAACGCTCGCACATGGCCCTCCTGCTTCTGGTCTACCTGATTCTCCTGGTCCCCGGCTGCTGGCTTGTCTTCTCGCGCATGGAACGGCTGGAGTACGCCTGGCTGATCACGCCGCTGATCGCTATCGGGTTCTTCTGGGGCAGCTATTACATGGCGTTCCGCAACCTCGAAAGCAACCTCGCCATCACCGACATCTCGCTCATGCGCATCGGACAGGAAGGCCGCTGCGGTGGATTGACCATAAGCCTGATCCACAATCCGACCTACAAGCGCTACACCCTCGCTTTCGAGGAACCCGAGGCCACCCCCCTCTACCTGCGCGCCGACTGGCTTCCGGGGATCCCCGCGCAGAAGCACTACCGCCTGAACATGAAGAACCCGCTCAAGCATTTCATCATGGACCGGGTACTCGTCCCCTTCAACGACATGCGCTTTTTCGAGTCCACCACGGTCCAGACCTGTGGTCGGGGCTTGCCGGTGCGGCTCGACAGGGATTTCCTCCGCCACGCGCGCGCGCCCAGCAGCACCGTGGTCGGCCGAGCCGACAACCGCTTGGGCTTTCCGCTGCAGGCGGCGGCATTGCTCTACGGCGAGACCGGTTTTCTGCTGCGTCGAATCGACCACGGCGACGACAAACCGCTGGCTATCGACACCGACGTCCACGGGCGCGAGGGCATGACGATCGAACAGGTCTTGATGCAGCTCTGTTCCCGAACCGGCGCCGCGCGCATGGCCGAAGACAACGAAAACCTCGAAGGCGACGACCGCATGATCCTGCAGGCGGCAAACCTTCTCGCTCAGAATGCCGGACGCGTAATGCTGCTCGGTGTCGTGCCGCGCTCCATGGCGCATTGGACCGTGCACGGCAAGCGCGCCCGCAACCACGGCTTCACCGTCTTCGCCGTCGCCTGCGACCCGGTCGAGGCGCGCGTCTCGTTCCCGGTCTCGAACCTGGCGGCAGGCAAGAATCCGGAGGAACTCGACTCCAGCGGAATGGGCTGGTAAGAACCCGTTAAGCAATAATTTCAGAATGGGGGTATCCCCTTAACTCCGGTGGATTTCTTGTAAGCCTCATTGGAGCAATAGGTTGAGTGGATTTTCTGCCTCTTCGCCAAATGTAATGCAACTGTCTGAGGGAAATAGGGTTACGGTGATTGCACCTGAGTCAAGGGGATACCCCAGTTTTCAGAATTTCGGCGCAGTCATTGTGCCCGCGGGCAAGAAGCGAGCGAAAAGCGATGCATGCACATCGGTTACGGCGAGCGACGCCGGATGGCGGCACAAGGGCGCGCCCCTGCGGGCTCGGGCGGCGGCGGCGCGGCGGCGGCGTTGCGCTCTTGCACCGACCTGTCGAGGTCGCTGCGGCGAACGCGCCTTGCATCCACACCGTCGGCGTCCCGGGCAAAATTCCGAACTAATTGCCGGACGGGTCCTAAGAGAGGATACCATGCTGCAGATCGACGACTTCACCAAGTGCTACGACGACTTCGTCGCCGTCGACAGCCTCTCGGTCTTCATCGAGAAGGGCGACATCTTCGGCTTCATCGGCCCCAACGGCGCGGGCAAGACGACGACGATGCGCTTCCTGGCGACGCTCCTGACGCCCACCCGCGGCACCGCCCTGATCAACGGCCACGACGTCATCAAGGAACCCGAGAAAGTCAAGCGTTCCATCGGCTACATGCCCGACGACTACGGCGTCTACGACGGCATGCGCGTCTGGGAGTTCCTGGACTTCTTCGGCGCCGCCTACGGCATCGGGCGCAAGCAACGCCGGGCCATCATCAACGACATCCTGGTCCTGCTGGACCTGCAGTTCAAACGCGACGCGATGGTCAATGCGCTCTCGCGCGGCATGCGACAGCGGCTCTGCCTGGCCAAGACGCTGATCCACGACCCGCCGGTTCTGATCCTGGACGAACCGGCCTCGGGGCTGGACCCCCGCGCGCGCATCGAGATGAAGGAGCTGCTGAAGGAACTGCGCGACATGGGCAAGACGATCCTCATCTCCAGCCACATCCTCTCGGAACTGGCCGACACCTGCAACGTCGTCGGCATTATCGAACGCGGCAAGCTGCTCGCCGCCGGGTCGGTAAGCGACATCATGGAGGAACTGCGCGAATCGGTCGCCGTGGAGATGGAGATCCTCGCCGGCGCCGAGATCGCCGAGAAGGTATTGCGCGACAACGGCCACGTCCGCGACATCATGGCCAGCGACCGCACCTTCACCTTCGAGTTCACCGGTCGCACGCGCGACCTGGCGCACCTGCACGGCGAGTTGCTGAAGGCGGGCGTACAGATCCTCTGGTTCAAGGAACTCGAGACGTCGCTCGAAGACGTCTTCATGAAGATCACCAAGGGCGAGGTAACCTGATGCGGCTGGATAATCCGGTCCTGGGCCGGGAACTGATCGAGCAGTTGCGCATGCCGCGGGCCTTCATCATCCAGGCGGTCTTCCTGCTGCTCTTGAGCGCTATCGTACTCGTGGCCTGGCCGCCCGAAGCCGTGGAGATGGCCGAGCAGGCCCACCACTCAAAACGCATCTTCGATACCTTTGCCATCGGGCAAATCATCCTGCTGGCGCTCATCGCGCCGATCCTGGCAGCGCCCTCCATCGCCAGCGAACGGGAGCGGCGTTCGCTGGACCTGCTCATGACCAGTCCGTTGACGCCCGGGGAGATCGTCCAGGGCAAGCTCCTCAGCGCCATCGTCTACCTGCTCCTGCTCTCCGTGTCGAGCCTGCCGATCTTCGCGGTCTGCTTCCTTCTCGGCGGCATCGGCTGGCGCGAGATCGCCACCACCTTCGCCCTGCTCTTCGGTATCGCCTTCTTCTCCGGCTCCGTCGGCCTGGTCACCAGCACCTTCCTCGGGCGCAGCCGCAACGCGCTGGCGGTGAGCTATGTCGTTATCCTGCCGCTGACGCTGCTGCTGATCGTGCTCAACCCCGCGCGCGCTCCCGCCGCGGCCGTCACCATCGCCACGCTGGCCTTCGCCATCAGCGGCGCCCTCGTCTTCGCCGTTCGCCAGCGCCTCAAGGATCCCTTCGACAGCGCCCCGCGAGCCATGGAAGAGGAGAAGCAGGAAGAGCAGCTCGGCTTGGTCCTCAGCCGCAACCGTTTCCCCGACAACCTGCTCAGCCCTAAAGGCAAGGGCGAGCCCATGCGCGAAAACGTCAATCCTCTCTTCGAGAAGGAGATCCGCTTCGAGCTCTTCGGCCGAGGCACCCTCTTGATCCGACTGATCCTCTTCGTGAGCCTGCTGGCCGCGTTGCCGTTCTTCATCGCCTCGCTCTTCCAGGGCGACCAGTGGGTCTTCGGCTTCTACATGCTGATGTTCGTGATCCTGCTCGCGCCGAGTCTGGCCGCCGGGGCGTTCACCCAGGAACGGGAAATGGCGACCTTCGACCTGCTGCTCACCTCGTCCATCACTCCCGCGCAGATCCTGAAAGCGAAGATCCTGGCCAACCTGCGCAGTATCGGCGTCTTGACGGCCTTCCAGATCGTGCTTCTCTTCTTTGCCATGCTCCGCTACCTCGTCGACGCCGCCCACGCCGACAGCACCCTCGCCTACGCCTGGATCAACGGCAAGATCATTCTCGGCACGCTGCTGGTCGTCGCCGCGACGACGCTGTTCGCCACCCTGCTGAGCAGCCTACTCTCGATGATCTGCCGCACCACCCTGCGCAGCATGGTGTACAGCTACCTCGTCGTCGGGTTCCTCTTCATGGCTCCGCCGGTCGCGTTCACGATCCTGACCACACTCGGCCGCTACCAGACCGAGCAGATCCAGCAATACATGTTCACCTCGCCATTCTATGCGCTGCTGGCGCTGGAGCGTTCCTACTTTCACCTCGCGGCACTCGAGCGCATCGGTATCCTCGTCCCGTCACAGCAGGGCTGGAGCATGGTCTGGTCCTATCTGGGATTTTCGCTGGGATTGAGCGCGCTGTTTCTGGCGGCGATGGTATTGCTCTACCGCCCCTTCTGCCGATTCCGCCACGACCGGGGGCTATGATCCGGGCTCAATTCATCGGTTGAAGCGAATTTCGCGAACCGCCGGCGTGCGGATGACGGTTCAGCCGTTAGCGGCAAGGTGCGCGTTGATCTCGCCGATCATCTTCGCGAGTTCCGGGCAGTCCTCGCGGTCGATATTGTCCAGACGATAACCGCGGCGATCCAACTCCTGCAGGATTGCCTCGGCGCGACGCATCATGCGCGCATGCGTCTCCTTGCTGCCGCCGTGCAGCAGGAGGTGATCACCGCGCGTCTGACGCACGTGTCCGTCACTATCCAGGCCGAAACCGAGCAAGCGCACGCCGCCGCGCTTACGCGGTCGTTTCGGCTCGTCGGCTCTCATGCCTTCCTGATGCGGTTGGATAGCCAGCCCCCTTTCGGCAGCATTCGTTGACAATGTTCAATAATATGAATCCGCCCCCACCGTTTCAAGTTACGTCACTATTTAAACCGCCCGAAACGACGCATTTGCGCAAACCCTTTTGAAATAAAGGGTTATCGCATCGAGAGAGAAGGCGGGTCAAGAATGCAAGCCGTATTCTTCGATCCAGACGACGAGTTGTTCCTGCATGGCCTCGTCGTCGGGCCAGACGAAGCTGATCTCGCCACCACTGTAACGCTGGATCAATCCGGCCTGTTCGTACACCTCGAGGATCGGGTCGATCATGCGCGTGCCGACGCCGAGGGCGTTAGCCACCTGACGCAGGGTGACGAACTGGTTGGCGTTGGCGTAGTAGTATCGCAGCAGGCGCTGATGCAGCGCCGTCTCGGTCAGGCGCATCATCAGATGCTCCGGGCTCATCGTCGGTTGGGCCTTTTCCGGAGTCTTGTGTACCGCCGTGTGCGGCACCTGTTTCGCCGTGGGCGGAGTGCGGACGCGTTTGGGCACCGGGCTGACCTTGACGAAGGTAACGCCGATGCCGGGGCGGTCGGCGTCCTCGCTGATCCAACGGACGATGCCGAAGGCGCGGTACATCATGTCCCGCCCCGGAACATGGAACATCACCTCCAGGAGCGTATCCACGCTGTAAGGTTCTTCCGTCTGGATGAAGACGCCGCTGTCGGCCTGGAGCATCGACTTGAGCTCGTTGAAGACACGCGGCGGGGCCTCGCGTTCGCGCATGCGCAGGATCTGGTTGCCCGGCAGCAGCTTGTAGCGCTTGAAGCGATCGGTGGGGACGGTCGGGATCTTCAACGGCGCGCCGGCAACGCCGCCCTTGAGTTGGTCGCCGACGTGTTCGAGCACCTGGATCAACTCGGCGGTCGTGTTGTAGCGCTTCTTCCGTTCGCGCGACATCATGCGCATGATCACCTGCCCGAGCACCAACGGGCAGTTGGGGTTGATCGCCACCGGGTCCGGACGTTCGGCCGAAATCTGCTTCAGCAGCACGCCGATGACACTCTCGCCGTCGAAAGGGATCTGGCCGGTGACGAGGTGATAGAAGGTCACGCCGAGGCTGTAGATATCGCTGCGGATATCCAGGTCCAGCCCCTGGGCCTGCTCGGGGCTCATGTAGAACGGCGTACCGACGATGACGCCGGCCTGAGTGACGCCGGCGTCCTGCTTGATCGCCTTGGCCAGGCCGAAGTCAGCGATCTTCACCGTCCCGTCCTTGGTCAGCATCAGGTTGTCGGGCTTGATATCGCGGTGGATGATTCCGTGCTTCTCCGCCGCGGAGAGTCCGCGGCAGGCCTGGAGGATGATGTCGGTGGCCTGACTCACGTCGAGCGCGCCCTGGGAGATCACCAGTTGCTTGACATTGGTGCCGTCGACGAATTCGCTGGCGATGAAATACACGCCCTTGTGCTCGCCGAAGTCGAAGACCTGCACGATATTGTAGTGATGCAGCTTCGCCGCCGACTGGGCCTCGCGCTCGAACCGCTCCAGGTAGATCGGATCGCGGACGAATTTCGAGTCCAGGACCTTGAAGGCGACTGTCCGTCCGAGCGAGAGCTGTGTCGCCTTGTAGACCGCCCCCATGGCGCCCTGGCCGATCTTCGCGCCCACGTCGTAGCCGGCGATCTGCTCGTCGCTCAGATCGCGCGACATCAACCCGCCCGATTCGGGACCGTTGTTCTCGCCGCTGCCGTCGAAGACGGTTTTCGCGTCGGTATTGGCCATGGAGATCTCAAGCGCACCAGCCGCACCGATGATGATCATGTGCCGCACGAATGCTCGATGTATGCCGCTTCCGCCCCCGGGCGGGACGTTTTCTACTAGAATGCCAGAAAATCCCGATTATGCAATCTTTTTCGAGAACCGGCAGCACGCGTGCCGTTCGCGCTCTCCCTGCAACCGCGTTGCCAACGAAAAAGCCGCCCGGACGGGGACGGCTTTTCGTCTTCATGCGGCAAAGAGGCGCCGCGTCATTGACTGCCATCGTACTTCGGGAGATCGCGCGGCCGCTCCTCCAGATTGTGCGCGCGCAGCCAACGCGTGATCTTGCGGTATTCTTTGTGGTCGACCGCGTAACAGTCGCGCGCCAGGTGGGCCCAATACCGCGCCCAGTTGATCTTATCGTTGACATGATCCATGAGCGCCTTGTTCCACAGGTCGTGGCCGATCTCCTCGAGATTCTCGATCTGGGCGCTGATGTCAGCGCCGTACTCGGCGGCGGTTTCATAATGTTTGCGCGCGGTGCGGTAACGCTTCTTGCGCATGTCCTGTTCGGCGTTCTCCAACTCGAGTTTCGGAATCTTGCTCTTGGGATTGCGCTGCAGAATCCCCGTGGCCTGGATATACCACGGATTGGCCTCGTCGTTGAGCAGCCCCGTCGCCGCCTGGGCCTGGTTGCGCGCGGTGATGACGTCGTTCTTCCGCTCGGCCTCGCGCGCGGCGGCGAGGTAGTTGGCGACCTGGCGAGCGGTCTTGACCAGGCTCTGCACCGTCGCCTCGTTGCGCCATTCGGGCTTGCCGCCGGCGACGTGTTTCTCCAATTCCGCGAGTTGGCCGCTCTCGAAGAGGTCCAGAGCCTTGAGCGCCCAAATCTTGCGCCGGGCTTCCTCGCTGTACTCGGCCAGGTCCAAGCGGTACTCGCTGGTGCTGCCGTAGCGCTTGAGAAATTCTTCGATCGCCTTGACCGCTTTCTCCAGGTCGGCCATCGTCTCGGCATGGTCCACCATGTTCCTGATGATCCCGAACTCGCGTTTCTGCGCGAGTTGACCGCGATGTTTCGTGACCATCTTCACCACCCATGGATCGGCGCCGAACTCCTCGATGCGGTCGTTGCCGAGACGGATCACCTCCTCGGAGTCGTCGTTAGCGTCGGCCTGGGCGATGCTTCGGTCCAGGAGCTCACGCCGCCCGTCGTCGCACGCCTTCAGCCGCGGCTCGATGAGATCGTGATAGAATGAGTTCGTGTCGATCTGGAGGTAGGTCTCCCTGGCTTCCTTGTATTCACTCTGTTTGAAGAGCCGCTCGGCCTCGTCCCATACCTTCTTGGCGTTGGCTTCGCGCCGGCACATCACCTCGAGGTTGACCGCGAACTCCTGCAACGTGTCGTTGAGTTCCGGATCGACGTCCAGGATCGCGCCGCGCAGACGGTTCCAGTCGGTGCCGAAGGCGTCCTCCTCGCCGGCCTTGAGCCCCATGTAGGCATCGGCGACGCGCGCGAAGGTGCGCCCCACATGCATCGGCTCGTTGGGATTGCCGCTGCGACCCCTGTTGAACTTGGCCTCCCACTCCGTCCAGATGCGATAAGCCTCCTTGTAGTCCTGGGAGGAGAATTTCTGCGCCCCGGCCGACATCGCCCGCCAATAGATCTTCGGGGGGACGGTATCCGTCTCATCGGGTTCTCCGTTATCGCGTGGAAGCAGCATGAGCACGATCAGGATCAGCGCCGCCGCGGCCGCGACGCCGCCGCCGACGTAGCGGATCAACTTCTTACGCTGGGCCTCCTCGGGCGAAACGTCCTCGCCAGGTCGGACGACGGCGACGGCCTTGGAGCCCGAATCGGCCACCACCAGCGCGTTGACCGACTGGGCCGATTCGGCCATGGCCGAATCGGCGCTGAAACTGGCGTCGGGGGGCGTCTCCTCACCCCCCGGCGGCGGCGCGGCTGGAGCGTCCGCGTCGGGGGGCGCCGCGGCGAAGTCGAGCGGCTGCAGCGTCATGCTGTCGCCACCGTCGATCAGCATGCGCAGCTTGCCCAGCCGCAAGCGATCACCCGAACGGAGCGTCCCGGTCTGGACCTTCTTGCCGTTGTGGAAGGTGCCGTTGCTGCTCAGCAGATCGCGAAACACCACCTCGCCGCCGTTGACGTCTAGGCGCAGGTGCTGCGACGAAACCGAGGGTTCCTTGATAACGATATCGCAAGACGATTTGCGCCCGATGACGTGCGTACCGTCTTCGAGCTCGATCGTCTGCGGTTTTTCGTCCAGTTCGTATGTCAGCTTGATCATCTTCAGGTCCCTTCCGCTCTGGACCATGTCGATTCTCCATTAATCAAAGCGTTTATTCAAGCGTCTCATCTCGGCTTGCCAGATTTCGATCACCTGCCAGTCGAGACTGTCCTCGTCGCGAATGATCACCTTGGCCTCCTCGAGGATACGGTACGCCTGACCGAAATCCCGCTCGCGCCCCGAGCGCGGGGGCGGAAAAGCCTCGGCCATGGCGCGTTCGAAGATCTCCGCGAGTTCCTGGGCGAGCTTCCGTCTCATCAGCCGCGCGTTGGTGTGCAACTCCTGCCCGAGGTTCGGCTCGTTGGCCGGGCCGTTGTACATGTCGGCCGCCAGTTGCAGTTGTTCGCAGGCGGCGTAGAGATGACCGTCCTTCTCCAGCACCACCGAGGATTTGCGCGCCTCCTCGGCCATCGCCCGCGCCCGATCGCGCGGCATATCCTCGTCGCGTCGCCAACCGGGTTCGATATAGCCGCGGCAGAGGATGGGATAAGTCCCGTCCGGTATCGGCGTGCCGCTGCCGGTCTTGAGAACGACCGTGCCGTCGCCCTGCCGCAGGCCGCGCACGACCAGCAACGTCGGCGGCGGCGGATAGACGTGCGGCATGTTCCGCAACCGTTCGAGACTGCCGTGCAGCATGCCGTTGTAGCGTTCCGCACGGATGATCTGGCGCCCCATCTCG
>CAYWFP010000041.1:0-13496 GCA_964457365.1 uncultured Planctomycetaceae bacterium | reverse complement strand
TTGGTCGGCGTGCTGTAGTTCTCGAACTGCTTGTGAAAATTGACCACCCGCTCCTCGTTCTGGGCCACGAGGGCGAAGTGCTTCATGTCGAAGCGGGCGAACTCCGCGTAGTGCAGGGCGTACATGCCCACGACGATGAGCCCGAGGACGATGAGGATGGTCAGCAGGAATTTTCCCGAACCTTCGCCCATCACCTGGGCCATGGCCTCGACCTCACTGGTCGCTTCGCCGTAAGCCGCCGGAGCGTTCTCCGGCGCGGCGGCCAGTCCCTGCTCGCCGGCGGCGGCCGGTGCGGCGTTCTGGCTCCGGGCCATCGCCCGTGACGAAGCGCGCCGATGGACCAGCTTCAGCGTCACGGTGCCGATCTTGATCTTCGAGCCCGGCACGATCGTCGCTTCGCTGACGCGGGTCCCGTCGACGAGGGTGCCGTTCTGCGAGCCCATGTCCTTGACGCGGACCTGGCCCTCCAATCGAAAAAGCTGGGCATGCTGTCGCGATATGCCATTGGCCGTGTCGAGGCAGATGTCGCAATCGGCGCTCCGCCCGATCATCGCCGTCTCGCCCAGCAAGCGGAAGATCGTCCCCTTGCCCTCGCCGCCGACGATTTCCAGCGCCAGTTCACTCATGCTCGATTCCTTTCTCGGGGATCAGCCGAACCCGCTGTCCCGGACGAAAACGTTCCGCCGCGGCACCGGCGGAGAGCTCCAGCGTGTCGCGCGCTTCCGGACACCAGGCCAGCCGCCACGGCCGCAGCCGCGCCGCCACGCGCCTGACCACACCCGTATCGTCGAGGAAGACCGCGTCGATGGGGAAGCGCATGAAGAACATGTGGATGCTCCGGCAACCCGGCAGCAGCAGTCCCCCGCCGGGCGCCAGTTCCGCACGCCCCAGCAGGCCGACGGTCGTCTCCCAGACGGTCTCGGCCACTTCCAGCCGTGGCACCAGCACCGTTCCGTTTTCGTCGCTCAACGCGCAATGTCGCACTCCGCTCTCTCGTTCCTATGTCAGATAGCCCAGCCCCAGCACCGCCCCGAGAATGATCAGGGTGGTGGGGAAGATGAAGATCAACAGCGGGAACAGCAGCTTCACCGGCGCCTTCATCGCCTTCTCCTCGGCCGTCTGACTGCGCCGTTCGCGCAGCTGCGCGGCCTGGATGCGCAGGATCGGCCCCAGCGAGGCGCCGAGCTCCTCGGCCTGGATCATGCTCGCGATGACCGAGCGCACCTCGGAGATGTCGACCCGGTTGGCGAAGTCCCGCATGGCGTCGCTGCGCGCCTTGCCGAGTTGGATCTCGTGCAGCATCAGCGAGAACTCCCGCCCCAACGGCGTGGCGGCGATCTTCTTGACGATCCGCCCCAGCGCGGAGGTGAAGTCCAGCCCCGCCTCCACCGAGAGCGTCAGCAGGTCCATCGCGAAGGGCATGGCGCGCTTGATCGAGACCTGCCGGCGGCGGATGTTGTTGAGCAGCCACGAGCGCCAGGCCGCCATCCCCAGCAGGGCGAAGAGGGCCATGCACGAATACGGGTCGATCATCGTCTCCAGTTCGAGCACGCCCCAGGCGAAGAAGCCGCCCAGAAGCCCCAGCAGGCCCCAGAGAATCATGAAGCCGACGTACTCGTCGGCCACCAGCCCCTGCGGCGTCCCCGCCGCGGCCAGCCGCCGCGTCACCCTCTGCAGATAACGCCCGTACCAGCCCTTGCTGTCGCGTCCGATGAGGCCGCGGAAACCGATGCCGAGCATCCGCGCCATCGGCAGGAACGAACGCAGCGTTCCCGAGGTGGTCTCGGTGACCAGGATTTCGCGGCTGGCGATGCGCTGCGCCTCGCGCGCCCGGCGGATCACGTCGAGCACGATGAAAGCGACGCACGCGCCGCAACCGCCGGCGGCGGCGTAGACCAGCCACAGCAGTCGGATCTGGGATGCGCTCTCGGTGTATTCCATGTCTCCTCGTTCCCGCTACACGTCGATGTTGACGATCTTGTAGATGAAATACGCGCCGATGCTCATCCAGACGAGGACGGACCCGATAATGACCCAGCCGATCGGCGTGGTATAGAGCAACCGTGCCTCCTCCGGCACGATCAGGTGCATGCCCGCGAAGATGGCGAAGGGCATGGCGCAGATGACGATCGCCTGCGACTTGCCTTGCGCGGTCAGCGCGCGGATCTTGCCCTCGATGCGCTGGCGCTCGCGGATGGTATGGGCGATGTTGTCGAAAACCTCGGTCAGGTTGCCGCCGACGTCGCGAACGATGGCGATGGCCGTCACCACCAGGTCCACGTCGGCCAGCGGCATGCGCTTGTACAGGTTCTCCAGCGCTTCCTCCACCGGCAGGCCCAGGCGCAGTTCCTGGCACACGAGGCGGATCTCCTGGCTCATCGGGTTGGCCATCTCGCGGTGGACCAGTTCCAGCGCCTGCGGCAGGGAGAATCCCGCGCGCAGGCTGTTGCTGATGTTGACCAGCGCATCCACGAGCTGGATGTTGAAGAGAATGTCGCGCTGGCGCTTAAGATACCAGAGCAGGATCTTCGGGATGAAGAAGGCCGGCACGGCGAAGAAACCGGCGATGTAGAAATTCTCGCTCAACGCCAGGACGAAGCCGAAGACCAGCAGCACGCAGAGGATGCTCAGGTACAGCACGTGCTGGGCGGGGATGGCCACGTACATCGCGTCCAGCGTCGTCGCCGCGCCCTCGATATAGCGCTGCTGATACTGCTGCCAGAACCGCACCAGCAGGATCAGGCCGATATAGAGGAAGAGCCCGATCCCGAGCCCCAGCGCCGCCTGCGAGATGATATCGTGCGGAAGGCTCATGCCCCGGCCTCCCGGAAGATATCCATGTTGACGTCGATACCGCGCGCGCGCAGGTCCTGGACGAATTCGGGGATCTCGCCGGTCGCCTTGAAGCGACCGCGCACGTTGCCTTCCGTGTCGAAGCCTTCCTGCTCGAAGACAAAGATGTGCTGCAGGGTGATGATGTCGCCTTCCATGCCGGTGACGCCCGAGATGTGGGTGATCTTGCGCGAACCGTCGCTGAGGCGCGAGGCCTGGATGATGAAGTCCACGGCGCTGGCGATCTGCTCGCGGATGGCGCGCGAGGGCAGATCCATCCCGGCCATCAGCACCAGCGTCTCCAGGCGCGAGAGCGTGTCGCGCGGGCTGTTGGCGTGCAGCGTCGTCAGCGAACCGTCGTGGCCGGTGTTCATCGCCTGCAGCATGTCCAGCGCCTCCCCGCCGCGACATTCGCCCACGACGATGCGGTCGGGGCGCATGCGCAGGCAGTTGCGCACCAGGTCGCGGATGTGGACGGCGTTCTTGCCCTCGAGGTTCGCCGGCCGGCTCTCGAGGCGCACCACGTGCGGTTGCGCCAGTTGCAGTTCCGCGGAGTCCTCCACCGTGACGATGCGCTCGGTGGAGGGGATGTAGTTGCTGGTGACGTTGAGCAGCGTCGTCTTACCGCTGCCGGTGCCGCCGGCGATGACGATGTTGGCGCGGTTCTTCACCGCCAGGGACATGAATTCGGCCATGTTCGAGGTCAGCGAACCGAAGCCGATCAGGTCGTCCACCTTGAACGGGGTCTTGGAGAACTTCCGGATCGTCAGCGTCGGCCCCGAGAGCGACAGCGGCGGAATAATGGCGTTGACGCGGCTGCCGTCGCGCAGGCGGCCGTCGGCCATCGGGTTGGTCTCGTCGATGCGGCGCCCGATCGGCGCGAGGATGCGCCGGATGATCTGGACAACCTGCTGGTTGTCGGTGAACTGCCGGTTACTGAGTTCGATGCGGCCCTTGCGCTCGACGTAGACCGTGTCCCAGCTGTTGACCATCACCTCGGTGATCGTCTCGTCGGCGAGCAGATCCTCCAGGCAACCCAGCCCCACCGCCTCGTCGACAATCTCCTTGACCAGATCGCCGGGCATAAGCCAGGAAGGCACCTCGCGCGCCAGTTCCTGCACGACCTGGGTGCAGATGTCCGTGGTGCGCATGCGCAACTCTTCCTGCGAACGGTTGGACATGTCCTGGTGCTTGAGGTCCATCCGCTCGAGCAGAGTCGCGTGGATCTTCTTCTTCAACTCCACCGGCGTTACGCGCCGCTCCTCCTGGAGCCCGCCGCGGCTGCGGGGCATCTCCGTGGCGGTGTCGCTCTGCTGTTTCCGCGGCACCTTCAGCGCCGGGTGCGTGCCGCCGCCGCGGCTGCTGTTCTCCTCGATGCGGAGGCTGTAGTCGCCGAGCCGGATCTCCATGCCGGTGCGGAAGAGAACGGGTTTGCTGATGCGCCGACCGTTGATGTAGGTGCCGTTGCGGCTGTTCAGATCGCGCACCACCAGCCCCTCGGGATGGCGGCGGATCTCGCAGTGCTGGCGCGAGAGCCCCTGCTGCTCGAGTACGAGGTCGTTGTCCGGGTTCTTGCCGATGCGGAAAACGTCGCCGCGCCACTCCTGGCTCTGCGTCTGGCCGTTGCGATGATCCGTGCAGTAGATGATCTCCGGCATGGGTCTCCTCGTCAGTTGTTCATGTAGCCGCTCGTGCGCCGCACCTCCTCGCGCACGTCGAAGTTCGTCGTCGGGTGCCGCGTCTCCGCGTCAAACCCCGCCTCGATCTGCACGTCGCCGCTCTGGCGCAGGATGAGCTGGACCTGCCCCTGTGCGCGAGCGTTGATCAGGCGGACCGCGTCCTCCGGGCGCAACTCCAACGTCACGGTGCGGTACTGCGCGGTGGGGCGGCGGGAATGGATGGCCACGTTGATCGTGCGGTTGTCCAGCGCGATAACCTTCACCGCCTGCATCATGTACACCGTCCGCGTCCGCTGCGCCGTGATCGCGCCGACGGGGCGGTTGCCGCCCTGCGTCTCCTCGGCCATGTTGAAGGTGCCGATGACGTCGACGTAGTCGCCGGGGCGGATCAGCCCACCGACGCCGGAGACCTGATCCACCGGGATCGTCACCGCGCGCAGGCCCTCGCCGACCACGGGGCTGGTGAACGTCAGGTCCGTCGCCTCGTCCGTCAAATCCCCCAGAAAGATCGGCTCGCCCTTCATCACCTTCCGGCTGAGAATCTTGCGCACGTGGATGTTTTTCTCCACCTCGGGAATCATGCCCCGGCGAAGATATTTCTGCGGGAACGGACTCAACGCCATATCCTGGCTGCGCAACGGCTCGCCCGGCTGCAACGTGCGCTTGGCGACCACGATCATGCGGGGTTTGTGCTCTTCCTTGATTTCCTTGCCCTGTTGTTCCATATACATCTTGAAGCCGATCGCGGCGACGAACCCCAGAATCACCGCCAAGAGCAACGCCAAACGCGTTCCCATTTGATCCTCCTGCCTGTCTCCTGCTTGCCGTTAACGAGCTTGCACCGGCCCACCGTCCGGGTTCTCCGGCCGGGGCAGTACATTGACTCGAAAATCGCAGCCGGCGTCAACGCCGCTGCCGGAAAAAATATTCACCATTACGCTCTTGCCGCCGCGCCGGGCGACCACGCTGGGCACTCCTTTGGCCTTCATGCCCTTCATGAAGAGCCGGTCGAGTTCGAAGCCGTTCTGCTTCAGACGTGCGACGTAGAAGTCCGCCACCGCCTGCGGCTCGAGCGGCGTGTGGCAGAATCCCTGCAACGCCGGGCCGAAACGCGTACGCTTGCGCAAGACCAGCCAGACCCGCGTCCGTGGCGGCAGCGGCACCTCGGCGACGACCGCGGCGGCGTCGGCCGGCGTCGCCTCGTCGATACGGCCGCCCATCTCCACGAGGTGGATCGTGCTCCCGCCCGCGGGCAGGGGCGTGGCGGTCAGGGCGTGGTGGGCGCCGTCGCGCATGCGCAGCACCACCGTCAACGCCTTCTCGTGCCGGTTGTACAGCGGTGCGCCTTCGTACCGTCCCTCGTTGTCGCGGACATAGGCGGCGACCGCCTGCTCGGCGGTCAGCGGGCTCTGCTCGGTCACCGACCGCGTCGGCTGGCCGTTGGCGTAGACGGTGTCGGCGTCCTCGGCGAGTGCGGGATACGCCCGGGCCTCCCGCCCGGGCCAGAACCGGTTTTGCAGATACAGCCCGAGCAGCGTCACCCCGAAGGCGATCCCCGTCGCCGCGAAGAGGCGCAGCGCCACGCGCGTCGGCGTGATCGGAAGAGGCTGGGGTTCGGTTCGCGTCGATGTCGCATCTACCATGTCGTCTTCACTGCGCCTTGTCCCAGTAGGCCGCGCCCAGGTCCGGCGGCAGATCCAGCGAATCGGGATCGACGCCGCCGAAGTCACGGGGCAACTCATTCAGCAGCACCCCGGCCGGACCGGCGCAATGCGTGCCGTAGCGCGCGGGGTTTTCGGCGGTCGCGGCGAACGCGGAGTATTGCTTCATCTTGGCGTCCTCGTCGGCCGGGATGGTCACGCCCCGCTCGCTGCGCCAGTCGACCTTCGACGTGTCGTACGCGCTGCGGTCCTCGAACGGCAATTCGCCGTGTCCGCTCTCGAGCGCGTAGGTGTAGCGCGCCTGGGAGCGGTGATAGCTCAGCCACCGGCTCATCACCTCCGATATTTCCCGCATCGCGACGTCGCCGTCGGCCGACTTGACGGGATCGACTTGTTGCGGGCCGCCGAGTTCGAGCGCGATACTGTCGGGGGTGGAGGCCTCCTCGAGATAGCCGCTGGCGCAGAGGAATTTCCCCATCGACGTCATGTTGAGCACGATCGTGTCGTTCTGCTTGCTGTAGGCCCCCTGGTACAGCACCGCGCACATGCCGGCCCAGACGTCGTCACCGGCCGTGTCGTACGGCAGCACCGGTTCGTCGAAATCCGAATCCACCTCGGTCAGGGTGTTGTACTCCGTCTCCTGCTCGGGGGTATAAGTCGTCTCGGCAAGAGCCTGGGGCGTTCCCTTCAAGCCCTTGAAGAAATCGTCGATCTCCACCTTCTGCCCCGTGGCCGCGCTGGAGGTGATGAATTTGCTGATCTCCTGCTTCCCCGACGCCATGTGCCACAGGAAGACCGCGCCGAGAATGAGCAGGCAGTAGGGAAAGGTACAGAACAGCAGCTCGGTCATCGCCATGCCGCGCTGCCGCTGCCGGGTCGTCGCGTCCGTTCGCCTCATCTGCGCTCCTCGCCTCGTCAATGCTTGATAGCGTCTTCCAGTTCCTGTCCGTACCAGTCCAGATTCCCGCCCCCGCGCTGCATCGGCGGCGCGTACATCCGGTTCCAGGCGCGTTCGACCCGCGGATCGATGAGGTATTCCTGCTCCTCGTCGCCCGACTCTGCCCACGTCTTGCCCCAGTGGATCTGCCGGAGCTGGCGCATCAGCAGCGTCGTGTTGTTGTCTTCGATCGGGTCGACTCCGCCGGTCTGTTCGTCCAGTGGATACCAGTCCTGGATCCGGATCGCCTCCCGGATCGGAATCAGCGCCGCGGTCCAGGTCGGCTCGAAATGGTTGAACGAGCTGTCGAGCCATTTCTGGCGGTGCGGGCTCTCGGGCCGGTCGATCTCGTCGAGGTCCGCGGGCGTCTGGCCGAAATAGCTGAAATTGGCGATATAGTCGCCGCTGCCGTCGGGCGCGGGGAAGAAACAGCGCGCGCTGGCGAAGGCGAAGAGCCCCCATGTCCAGCGGTTCCGGTCGAACGAATCTTCCTCCGGATCGCCCACCACGTCGAGCGGATTCACCAGCCCGTACTGCACGCGCTCGCTGTCGGTGAGAGCCGGATCGCCCGGACCCATCACCTCGCCCAGCCATTGCATCGTCGGCGGCGCGTGCACGGCGACGGTGATGCTGTTGCGGAAGAAGTCGGTCGTCAATTCCAGCGGCTGGTTGAAGGAGTTATAGACGTCCGGCTCGCGATGGTTGTCCGCGCCGGGAGAGTAGAATTCGTAGCGCACGGCGAAACAATTCCTCTCGCCCGTCTGCGTGGAGATGTCCCAGTCGCCGCCGAGAATAGCGCGCGAACCGGGCGGCGAACGGAGGCTGTAGAGCGCCTGCCAGGCCAGCGCATCGATCCCCCCGTACGGCTGGCTGTCGAAGACGTAGCGTTCGCACGCGTGGTAGATATATCGACGGATCTGCGACGGTTGCGCCGCCACGGCCCGGGCGAACTGCTGGGGCGTGGGGTAGGTTCCCGGCGGATCGTGCCGCGGCGCGCGTTTGAAGCGCTGGCTGCAGGCGAGCGGGCAGAAGACCTGGAGCATCTGCTTGCCCGTCTGGATGCTGATGTCCTCATACGGCCGGTCCAGCACCAGCCCCTCGACGATCTCGACCGACCCCAGGCAGGCCCCTTCGAGCTGCGCCATGCGCGCGAGCTTCTCCTCCTCGGTGGCGAACTCCTCGGTCCACCACCCGTTGCCCGAGGGCACCGAAGGCGAGACCGGTTCGATATCCGCGTCGGCGGTGCCCTCCGGGTAATAGATCGCCCGGTTGTATCCCTTATGATAGCTCACGTTCGGCGAAGCGCTGGTGATGACGCTGCAGTACGGACACGGCCGCGTTAAACTGAAAGCGTGTTTGTCCACCGGCCGCCCCGAGTCGAGGTCCATGTACCCGCCGAAGAGTTCCGGATCGGTCAGACTGCCGTCCTCGGGCTCCCGCGGCGGCCGCGACCAGAGCGGCAGGCTCGTCCACATGCTGGTGCCGCCGGGGCCGTTCTCGTTCCAGTCCTCGTCGTCCTCCTCGTCGGGGACCGCGCTGGGTTCCGCCGGCGGGGCGGCCCAGTCTTCGTTGTCCCAGCAGCCGTGGACGCCGAGTTTGCGCAGGCTCATCTCGCGCATGTAGTTGCCGACGGTGATCCATTCGTAGAGCCACTGCGCGTCGTCGGTAATGGTCTTCATGCGGTGGAACTGCCGGTCGTGCCGGCGCTGGCGCATGTTCTGTTGGTGCCCGACACGGCGCCAGCGGCCGTCGGCGTCGCGCGGCAGCGTGGTCAACTGGTGCTTGACCTGGACGTAATCGGCCTCGGTGACGTTGACCATGCCCGCGGGCGACCAGGTGTTGATGCGCATGTTGCTCCGGTTGAGAACGATCTCCACCGGCGGAACGCCCAGCCGCAGATGCAGCGGCGTGCCCAGACGCAAAGACAATCCCGCGCCCAGGTAAATCCATGGATCCATCGGCACCGTGATGGTCTTGCCGCCCACCGTCACCTGCGTCGTATCGGCCTCGCCGTACTCGTCGAGTTCGCTCTGCAGGATCACCCGGTCGGTACCTTTGATATTGTTACGCACATGAGCCAGCACGTCCTGGCCGGCGGGCAGATCCTCCGCGCGCACCCAGACGTCCATGTTGCCGGTATAGTCGTCGGTCGGCCCGCTGCTCTCGATATGACCGTACCACCCGTCATCCCACTTCTCGCCATTGACGGCATGGGGCTCGCGATAGCGCTCGTAAAAGGTCACGCTGTAGCTCGTGTCGCCGTTTTCGATCGCGATCTGCCACATGTCCTCGCTCGCCGGCACCCCGCCGGCGCCGCCGGGCACGTGCAGCGTATGCAGCGATTCGACCATGTAGTCGGGATTGGTGTTGCTCGTCAGCCGCCAGCCCTCGATGCCGCCGCTGATCTTCTCGATGTTCAGATCGACCTTGCTCGGCCCGTCGGGGATGTAGCTGAAATGCGGGTACATCGCCACGCGCAGAATCTGGTGCTCGCCGTCGTGCTGGGCCGGGTCGCCGTAGTAGTTCGTGTGCGCGGAGTGATAGATCTGGTGTTCGATCAGCGTCGGGGCGATGGCGGCGATGCCGCGCTCGATGCGCGAGAGATGCATCATCCACGCCTCGCCCTGCTTGAGCACCGGTTCGGCCTGGTTCTGCCGGAAGTCCTGCGCCTGCGCCCACGCCGTCGCCGGGTCGATGCCCGGATCGATCAGCGGGTACACTCCGCAGACGGGGCGCATCGCGTCCGGATCGGGCGCGCCGCCGGCCATCTCCGGCAGCCACCACGGTTCGGGATTGACCAGCTCCGCCCGCACCGAGAGGGCCACGTTGTCCGCGGCGTAGCGCAGGCAGTGATAGTACATCGTCGACATGCCGTGGTTGCACCAGGCGATATGGGCCAGACAGTCGGACTCGACCTGCCCGCCCGCGTAGGCGGCCGCGTCGGCGGCGTGCTGCAGGCGGATCTGCGCGGAGGTGACCTCGCCGATCCCGACGACCATCAGCGTCATCACCGTCAGGCAGAAGAGCGTCAGCGCCGCGAAGACCAGCGACTGCCCCGACTCGTCGCGCGCGAATCCGCCGATTCTCCGTTTGTACCACTCCGCCCGCATCATCGGTTCGCCTCCCGTTTGGCTTCGTCCCGCTACGGCATGATGAATTCCAGTGCCGATGCATAATCGATCCACGGATTGTAGGGCATCACGTGCTCCTGCACGATGCGGTAATGCACGATCTTCGCCCCGCCCGGCGTTTGTATCACCTGCACCGGAGATCCCTCGGCGTCGGTGGCCATGATCATATCGCTCGGCTCGTCCAGGCCGAAGACGGTCACCTCCGCGTCGCCGAAGAGCGAATCGCGCTCGTCGGCGTTGTAGAGCAGCGCCAGCAAGCGGTCGACGAAAGGGAACATCAACTCCTGGTACCAGATCAGCTTCACCCGGATCAACCCCGTGCCTCCTTCGCGCCCCTCCAGCACGTCACGCTCGACCTCGACGTAGACCTTGCTGTACGCGATGTCCGCGCCCCTCAATTCGCCCCAGCCCGGCACCACCGCCGCCGGTCCGTCCGCGCCGAGCGACCGCCCCGCCAACGGCGCCAGTACCATCGCCGCGGTCTCTCTCGCGCGCGCCTCCATCAACGGGTCGTCCTCGATATTGACGATCAGCGTCCGCGCCGCGCGCACGGCGGCGAAGTTGCTGACCAGTTCGGCCACGAAGAGGAAGATCAACTGCATCAGCCCGAAGGTAATGAAAAGCTGCAGCGGGAAGGCCAGCGCGAACTCGACCATCGCCACACCGCGCCCGCCCTCGCCCTCGTCGGCGAGAAAGTCCCGCATCAGGCTGGCGAACGTCTTCGGTCGCATCCGTCCTCTCCCTACAGGAACGGCGGCATCCGATCGTGCCGCAGGTACATCCCCACCGTCCAGAGCACACCGAGGCAGATGGCCACGGCGTAGGGGATCATCATCTGCTTCTCCTCCGCGCTCGCGGCCTCCCCTTCGGCCGGGGTTTTGCGCAGGCGCAGGACGCTGCGCAGCGTCCGCCCCAGGCCGCGCTGGAGTTGCCCCCGCCAGATCAGCAGGCCCAGCGCCAAGGGCACCCCGGCGATCGCGGTGTTGAACGCCGCCCAGAGCGAGAACGGCAGCCCCGTCAGCGCGCCCACGCCCGCCATCAGCTTCACGTCACCCGCGCCGATACCGCCGACGAGGTAGGCAATGAAGAAGAGGACGAACATGGCCCCCGCCCCGGCGAGACTGCTCAACAGCGAAACGGGGGCGGTATACGAGAACGAAAAGCCCTCGGCCCAGCCGCCGCGCGCCAGGCTCAGCATCAGCCCCAGCAACACCGCCGCCACGGTCGGCACGTTGTAGATGCGCTGGCGGGTGACGTCGGTCACCGCCGCGGTCAGGATCAGGGCGAAGAGAATGCCGCCCTGAAGCATCGCCAGAATCTCCGCAATCGTCTCGCTGCCGCTCATCGTCCCGCCTGACTGTTGCCGTACTCGTCGGTGGAACAGGCGCAAAACCCCATGCGCTAACGCCGGCTCCGCGTTGGCGTATCCGGAACGCATTGACTGCCGGGTGATTCAATTCACGATCGCGACAGATCCGACCTCGAATCCGAAGCCTAGAAGTCGTCGAACGTCTTCTCGTCGGCAGCATCGCCGCCGATCTCGGTGCTGGCCGTGTTGAACAGTTCGAAAATCCGCTCGCCAAACAGCTTCACCGCACCCAGCACCACCAGCGCGATCGCGACGACGATGATGATATACTCGGTCATCCCCTGGCCGCGAATCGCTTTGCGCCTCTTCATCCCTTGTCCTCCATTCAGAGACACATTACGGAAAAGGTAAACAGACTACCTTCACGATGTTGAGATAGTAATTGGAGACCCCGAGCAGAAAAACGCCGACCGTCCCTAACAGGAAGACCGAGAAAACGGAGACGATGATGAGATACTCCGTCATCGCCTGCCCGCGCTCGGAACGCTTGGATACCAACTTCGGCCGAGGCTGCTTCATCTCGCTTGATCTCCACCATAAATCTATCATGCACAATGCGTTATTTCAACTCGAAAACGCCGGTTTCCAACCCGCACCCACATTTGTTGCAAATAATCGCAGGCAAACCGAGAAACCGCCCGCCTGGCCTCGGCGGCGTGAACGCTATCACCGCCTCCGTGACGGATTCTTCTACGGCGTGATGAATTTCCCAACACATATCGGCGTTCCCTTTTGCCGGAAATCTTATCGCATCTTTCTTATTTACAAGAAGTTGCATGATCATTGCCTTTGCCGTTGTTTCTTCCGCTTCGATGTAATGCAATCCCGATTCCATATTTCGCCGGACGACTTCGAACCGCCACCTGTTCCACGCCTGGACCGGACGCGAAAATCGACTGCGGCAGAAAGTGAACAAAACCTTGACAAGTACGGCGGCGCGCGGAATAATATGAATATACGCCTCGGCAAGCATTTGCGTGAGCGTATGCGTTCCGTATCCGGGCATCGTATCGACGCGAAGCGCCGGTCTACGGGAGCGGGTGGCGAGCCCGCTCCGTTTCTTTTTTCCCCGTTGGCCTTCGGCGACGGACCGGCACTGGATCGTGGAAAGGAGACGCCGGCCATGGAATCGGATGAACTGCTGCGCCTGATCAACAGCATCCACATGGAAAAAGGCATTGACAAAGATCTGCTCTTCGACAGTCTGGAAGCCGCGCTGGTGAGCGCCGCGCGCAAGAAGTATCGCCAGATCGAGGAGCTGCGCATCAAGATCAACCGCGCCGACGGCACCATCAACCTGATGGACGGCGACCGCCCCATCGGCACCATGGACCCGAGCGAGTTCGGCCGCATCGCCGCGCAGACGGCCAAGCAGGTGATGATCCAGCGCATCCGCGAGGCCGAGAGCGACGTGGTCTTCGAGGAATATACCGACAAGGCCAACACCCTCGTCAGCGGCGTCATCCAGCGCATCGAACGCGGCACGGTCATCTGCAACATCGGCAAGGCCGACGGCATTCTCCCGCGGCAGGAACAGATCCCCTCGGAGAACTACCGCCCCGGCGAGCATATCCGCTGCTACGTCGTCCAGGTGAAGCGCAAGGGCAACAAGATCCTCATCATCCTCAGCCGCACGCACCCCAGCCTCGTCAGCGAGCTCTTCAAGCTCGAGGTGCCGGAGATCTACGAGCACGTCGTCGAGATCAAGGGGCTCGTGCGCGAGCCGGGCTACCGCACCAAGATCGCCGTGGCCAGCTCCGACAACCGCGTCGACGCCGTCGGCGCGTGCGTCGGCGTCCGCGGCAGCCGCATCCGCAACATCGTCGAGGAACTCGGCGGCGAGAAGTTCGACATCGTCCGCTGGAACGAGTCGGACGAGGTCTTCAT